>NZ_JBOGDB010000038.1:0-12299 GCF_050701515.1 Mycobacterium sp.
ACATACAACGATCGGCGCCGACGAAGCCGATCCACAGCAGCCTTTCGCCGAATCCCAAAGGGCCCATCAGGGCACGCCAACGTTGACACATGTCGGCGGCGGAATGAACCGGATCGGTGGCGGTCTCGATGGGCGGCGGCAGATAAGGGCTGGCCATGACGGGCAGCATGCACGACATCGCGGTTTCAGCGTAGTCAGTTATCCACAGGCCGCGTGCCTGTGGATGGCGACTTGACAAGACGCAGCACAGCGAACGAATGCCCCTCGAGCCGTGTCGCTTTCGCTTCAACGGTCGGCTCACCCCAGGCCAACACGATTTCACCGGTGACCGGGACCGTCACGTCGTCGGCGTTCAGGTTGCACGCGATCGCAAGCGAGCCCCGGTGCATCACAATCCAGCGGGCGTCCTCGTCGTAGTCGACCCGCAGATGATCCAGCCACCGGTCGGCCAGGTCGGGTTCGTTGTGCCGCAACGCGATCAGTTCCCGGTAGGTCTGGCGCAGCCGGCCATGGTCACCGGCGTCGACCTCGTCCCAATCGAGTTTCGATCGCAAGAAGGTCTCCGGGTCCTGCGGATCGGGGATCTCGTCGGCGTCCCAGCCGTGTTCGGCGAACTCGGCCTTACGACCCTCGGCGGTCGCCCTGGCCAGGTCGGGCTCGGGATGGGAACTGAAGAACTGGAACGGGCTCGACGAGCCCCACTCCTCGCCCATGAAAAGCATTGCGGTGTACGGCGAAAGGATAGCCAGCGCGGCCATGACGGCCAGCTGTCCGGAATCCAGGTGCTGCGACGGCCGGTCACCGACCGCGCGGTTACCCACCTGGTCGTGGGTGGTGGTGTAGGCCATCAGCCGGGTGGCCGGGATAGTCGCGGTATCGAGTGGTCGTCCGTGCCTGCGACCGCGAAACGACGAATACGTGCCCGCGTGGAAATAACCGTGCTTCAGCGTCCGCGCGAGCGTCTCCATCGAACCGAAATCGGCATAGTAACCCTGGCGTTCGCCGGACACCGCGGTGTGGATGGCGTGGTGGATGTCGTCATCCCATTGCGCGGTCATGCCGTACCCGCCGCGGTCACGCGGGGTGATCAGCCGCGGATCGTTCAGGTCGCTCTCCGCGATCAGCGACAGCGGCCGGCCCAATTCCTCGGCCAGCGCATCGGTTTCGGCGGCCAGCTCCTCCAGGATGTGGATCGCGGTGGTGTCGACAAGCGCGTGCACGGCATCGAGCCGCAGACCGTCGACATGGAAGTCGCGCATCCAGCGCAACGCGCAATCGATGATGTAGCGTCGCACCTCGTCGGCATCGGGATCGGCGAGGTTGATCGACTCGCCCCACGGATTGCTGCCCGACGACAGGTACGGGCCGAACCGCGGCAGATAGTTGCCCGACGGGCCGAGGTGATTGAACACCGTATCGATCAGCACGCCCAGGCCGCGTTGGTGGCAGGCGTTGATGAAGCGGATCAGGCCGTCGGGCCCGCCATACGGCTCGTGCACGGTGTACCAAAGCACACCGTCATAACCCCAGCCGTGCGGGCCGCCGAAGGCGTTGACCGGCATCAGCTCGACGAAATCGACTCCCAGATCGACCAGGTAGTCCAGCTTTTCGACGGCCGCATCGAACGTGCCGTCGAAAGTGAACGCGCCGACGTGCAATTCGTAGATCACCCTGCCCGCGATGGACCGGCCGGGCCAGTCGGCGTCGGTCCAGACGCCCGCGCCCGGCTGCCATCGCTGCGAGCGCCCATGCACGCCGTCGGGCTGGCGGGCCGACCGCGGGTCCGGAAGCACGGTCGGGTCATCGTCGAGCACGAAGCCGTACCGAACAGCAGGGCGCGCCTGAGTGTCGGGGACGTCGGCGCGCCACCAGCCGTCCGGCGACCGCGTCATCGAATGCAGCGTGCCGTCCACGTCGAGCCGGACGCGCTCGGGCCGCGGAGCCCACACCGCGAACTCAGCCATCGACCCGCTCCAGCAATGCGACGGTCAAGGTGGCGAACAGGTCGGCGGCCGACACCGGACCCGCCAGCCGTTGGCCGGTGAGGGAATCCACCCATTCGCCATCGGGCAGCGGCAAAACCGTGTCATCCCAACCGGTCTCGGCCAACCGCACGGTGTGTCGCGCCACCGCCACCAGCACGTCCTCGCCACGCAGAAACGCCACAATGTGCTCGGCCGCCGACCCGTGCGCCAACACCGGGGTGTAGCCGCCGGTCAGGAAGCTTTCCGGCCGGCGCCTGCGCAGCCGCAGTGCCGACGAGGTCACCGTGATCTTCGGGTGGTCCCGCCGGGCCAGCGCCTCGCGTCTCGCGGCGAAGTCCACGGGTCGACGATTGTCCGGGTCGACGAGGCTGTCCTCCCACAACTCGGTGCCCTGATAGACGTCGGGCACCCCCGGCACGGTCAGCGCCAGCAGCTTCTGCCCGAGTGCGTCATTGCGGGCATGCTCGGCAAGCCGGGTAACGAGGGCGGTCAGCTCGGCACCGACCGGGCCGTTGAGGACCGTGTCCAGCCAGCGGTGCACCGATGCCTCGAAATCGATGTCCGGATCGTGCCACGACGTGTGGGTGGCGGCCTCGCGAATGGCCTTCTCCGCGTAGTGGTGCAACCGGCCGCGCAGTTCGTCGGTCACATCACCGTCGACCGGCCACACCCCGAAGATGTTCTGCCACAGGAACAGTCCGGTAACCCCGTCCGGTGACGGGGCCGCCAGCTCCCACTTGGCGACGAGCTCGGCCCATAGCGACGGCACCTGTGACAGCACCCCGATGCGGGCTCGCACGTCCTCGCCGCGCTTGGTGTCGTGGGTGGACAGCGTGGTCATCGCGTGCGGCCACAGCCGGAACCGCACCGCGGCGCGTTGGTGAAACTCCGCTGCGGTGACACCGAACCGCTGCGGGTCACCGCCGACCTCGTTCAGCGAAACCAGCCGGGCATCCCGGTAGAACAGGCAGTCCTCGATCGACTTCGCCGTCACCGCGCCGCTGAGCTGCTGGATACGCACCGCCGGTTCCCCGCCATCCGACAACGCCACCGCGACCAGCGCCAGTGGCTGCGCCAGATCCGGTGTCTCCGCGGCGGTTTCGGCCAGCGCGTTCGCCATCACCCCCGCCAGGCCGGGGTAATCCGACCGGTACACACCGATGTGGCTGAGCAGCGCGGCGATGGCCTCCGGCATCCGCGGGTCATCGGCGCCGGCGGTCGACACGATCGCGCGGCGCAGCCGGGCAAGCTCACCGGCCAGCGTGTCGGTGGCCGCGGCGGTCTTGAGTTGCCGCACCAGCGTCGGCATCGCCGGGTAGTCCGCCCCGGTCGACTCGTAGAGGGCGGTCAGCGGGTCCACACCCGCGGGATCGATGAACACCCCGCCGATTTCGCGCAAGGCGTCATAGCCGGTGCTGCCCGCGACCGGCAGGGTGGCTTCCAGCGGCTCGTCGACGGCCAGGATCTTCTCGACGACGATCCAGGCATCCGGGCCGACGGCTTCGCGCAGCCACGCCAGATAACCGGCGGGGTCGGACAATCCGTCGGGGTGGTCGACACGAACCCCGTCGACCAAGCCCTCGGTGAACCAGCGTTTCACCTCCGCGTGGGTGGCGTCGAACACCTCACGGTCCTCCTGCCGCAACCCGGCGAGCGAGGTGATCGCGAAGAACCGGCGATAGCCGCAGGCAGCACTGCGCCAGCCGGCCAGCCGGTAGTGCCTATCGTCTTCCGGCAACGCCAGATCGGTGTCGGCGTCGTCGGAAGCCAAGATCGGCAACACAATTCGGCCCCGCTCGTCCAACTCCCAATCGATGTCGAAGAACTTCGCGTACGGCGAGTCACGGCCATGTTCGAGAACGTCCCACCACCACGGGTTCTGCTCGGGTTGGTCGACGCCGACGTGGTTGGGCACGATGTCGACGATCAACCCCATGCCGCGGGACCGGGCCGCCGCCGAAAGCCGGGCGAGACCGTCGGCCCCGCCCAGCTCCTCGGACACCGTGGTGGGGTCGGTGACGTCGTAGCCGTGCTTCGAGCCCCGCGCCGCGGTCAGGATCGGCGACAAGTACAGATGGGAAACCCCGAGCTCGTCGAGGTAGTCCAGTAGGTTCTCGGCGTCGGCGAAGGTAAAGCCGTCACCGCGCAGCTGCAGCCGATACGTCGAGAGCACCGGAGAAGGCATGTGTCAGGCGGTCTTACGCAGGACCAACAGCGACCGCGCCTGCAGCGAGATCTTCTCGCCCGCCCCGACGACGAGGTCGGTCGCACCGGTCGGCTCGGCGGTGTCCCACACGGCGGTCCACTCGTTGGCGTAGTTGCCGCCCGGGGTGACGAAGTCCTCGGCCCCGTCGTGCGCGTTGAAACACAACAGGAAAGAGTCGTCGACCACTCGTTCACCGCGCTCGTTGGGGGTTGGAATGGCCTCGCCGTTGAGAAACACCGCGACGCAGTTGCCGAAACCACTGCCCCAGTCCTCTGGGGTCATCTCCTGCCCGGCCGGGGTCAGCCACGCGATGTCACGGGCCTGCTCGCCGCTGCGGATCGGCTTGCCTTCGAAGAACCTGCGCCGACGGAACACCGGGTGGTTCGCGCGGAACTCGGTCACCCGGCGGGTGAACGCCAGCAGGTCGGCGTTGGTCTCGCACAGTGACCAGTCCATCCAGGACAATTCGGAGTCCTGGCAGTAGACATTGTTGTTGCCCCGCTGGCTGCGGCCGATCTCGTCGCCGTGCGAGATCATCGGCGTGCCCTGCGACAGCATCAGCGTGCCCATGATGTTGCGCATCTGCTTGGCCCGCAGCGCGAGGATCTCCGGATCATCGGTCGGCCCCTCGACGCCACAGTTCCAGGACCGGTTGTGGCTTTCGCCGTCCCGGTTGTCTTCGCCGTTGGCCTCGTTGTGCTTTTCGTTGTAGGACACCAAGTCGTTCAGGGTGAACCCGTCGTGACAGGTGACGAAGTTGATGCTGGCGCCCGGTCGCCGTCCGGTCTCCTCGTAGAGGTCCGACGAGCCGGTCAGCCGGGAGGCGAATTCGCCAAGGGTCGCGGGTTCGCCCCGCCAGTAGTCACGCACGGTGTCGCGATATTGCCCGTTCCACTCGGTCCACAAACCGGGGAAGTTGCCCACCTGGTAGCCGCCCTCGCCGATGTCCCACGGCTCGGCGATCAGCTTCACCTGGCTGACCACCGGGTCCTGCTGAACCAGATCGAAGAACGCGCTCAGGCGGTCGACGTCGTAGAACTCGCGGGCCAGTGTGGCGGCCAGGTCGAAGCGGAAACCGTCGACGTGCATCTCCAGCACCCAGTACCGCAGCGAGTCCATGATGAGCTGCAACGTGTGCGGGTGACGGGCGTTCAGGCTGTTGCCGGTGCCGGTGAAATCCTTGTAGAGCTTCAGGTCTCCGTCTAGCAGCCGGTAGTAGGCCGAGTTGTCGATACCGCGGAAATTGATGGTGGGCCCGAGGTGGTTGCCCTCGGCCGTGTGGTTGTACACCACGTCGAGGATGACCTCGATTCCGGCCTCGTGGAACGACCGGACCATGGTCTTGAATTCGGCCACCGCGCCGCCCGCATGGCGGCTCGCGGCGTACTGGTAGTGCGGCGCGAAAAATCCAAAGGTGTTGTAGCCCCAGTAATTCCGCAGCCCCAGGTCGATCAGCCGGTGGTCATGCAGGAACTGGTGCACCGGCATCAGCTCGATCGCGGTGACATTGAGCGACTTCAGGTGATCGATGATCGCCGGATGGCCGAGACCGGCGTAGGTTCCGCGCAGTTCCTCGGGGACGCCCGGATGGGTTTGCGTCAAGCCCTTGACATGCGCCTCGTAGATGATGGTCTCGTGATACGGCGTCCGCGGCGCACGGTCGGACGCCCAGCCGAAGAACGGGTTGATCACCACGCTGGTCATGGTGTGGCCGAGCGAGTCGACCATCGGCGGGGTGCCGGTGTCGGTGGGGTCGGCCGCCGCGGCGGCCAGGTCGTAGGAGAACAACGCCTGGGAAAAAGCGAAGTCGCCATGGAACGACTTCCCATACGGATCAAGCAGCAGCTTGCTCGGATCGCAGCGGTGCCCGGCCGCCGGATCCCACGGCCCGTACACCCGGAAGCCGTAGCGCTGACCGGGGGTCACCGTCGGCAGATAGGCGTGCCACACGTATCCGTCGACCTCGTCGAGGTTGATCCGGTCCTCGGATCCGTCCTTGGCGATCAGGCACAGCTCGACCTTCTCGGCCACCTCGGAGAACAGCGAGAAGTTGGTGCCCGCACCGTCGTAGGTGGCGCCGAGCGGATAGGCGGTCCCCGGCCAGACCGTGGTCATTTTCGAGGTCACCGGTCACCACCAGCCGGTGCCGGCTGCGATCTGGCGTCCGAGCTCGTCGGTCATGGTGCGCATGTACGTGGTGGATATGTGGTGAGAGTCGTGGTACAGCAAGACGTTTCCCTCGACGGCGCGGCAAACGTCCTCCCGGCACACCGCGTCACTCAGGTCCAGCGGTTTCAGCAGTGGGAACTGCGCGACGAAATCGAGTGTGGGGTTGCGGTCGGAAAGCACGTCGGATCGCCTGATCCCACAGGAGATGGCGTTGCCGCCGTCGGCCAGGCAGTCGGACGGGAAGAACGGCTCTCCGAGGCGCACCATCCACGGCGTGTCCCGCATCGCCAGAATAGGAATGTTGTTGCGCGAGAAGGTTTCCCAGACTCCGATGTACGTGCCAGGCATCACGTCGCCGGGCTTGATGTTCCACGGGCGGGTGGCGGTGGTGAACACGTAGTCCGGGCGATCGGCGATGAGTCTCGGCAGCACCCGTTCGTTCCACGTGCGGCACTCGGGATATGGCCGGTTGTCGCCCATCACCAGCGGCATTTCCTCGGTGGTCAATGGGCAGCCCATCTTCAGGTAGGTAACCACCTTGAAGCCGTGCAGGCGCCCCAGCTGATCCAGCGCGGTGACCCAGTGCTCGGCGTGCGATCCGCCGGCCAGTGCGATGGTGCGGGTCGCGGACTTGTCGCCGTACGTGCAGTTGATCACGCCGACGTTGTCGAAATCACTGATGCAGCCGTCTGCGGTGGTCTCCGGCACGTCGGTCATGGCTTCCAGCACCGTCGGGCGCATCGGCACCTCGGGCACCTCCGCATCGTCCAGCAGGGCGTGGGCGCCGGGATAATCCCGCGACGAAAGCCCGGACAGCCCTTTGCCTTCCGCGCGTAGCACGGTGACGTGCTCACGCCAGGTGAACGACGTCGCGGTCAGCGCGACCCCGAGCAGCGCCACCACCGAGCCGAGCACAATGGTGGGCCGGCGCAGCCGGGCGCGCAGCGGAGTCGTCACCACCGGCCCGATGTGGGTCGATGTGCGGTAGCGCAACGGGTTCTCGACATACTTGGTGGTCAGGTAGGCCAGCACACCAGAGGCCAGCAGCACGCCCGCGCCGTCCAGGAAGCCGGCCCGCGAGCTCCCCGAGTAGGACAGCCAGAAGATCAGCAGCGGCCAGTGCCAGAGGTAGAGCGAGTACGCCATCGATCCGAGCGTGACGAACGGCGCAGTGGCCAGCAGCCGGTTGGGCAGCGGCAGCCGACCGCAGGTGTGCGGGTCGGCCAGCCGATTGGCGCCGGTGAGGATGAACAGCATGGTGGCACCGACGGGCACCAGCGCCCACGGGCCGGGGAATTCCTGCACGCCGTCGATCAGCGCACCGCAGGACAGGATCGCGGCCAGGGCGACCACCGCGACCGTCGAGCGCAGCCACCTCGGCCAGCGGACGTAGCCGACCAGCGCGCCCACCAGCGCGCCCAGCAGCAGTTCCCACGCTCGGGCGAAACTGTTGTAATACGCGGTCGCCTGGTCGGCATTGTGAGCAAATATCGCGTAGACGAACGACGCGATCGTCAGCGAGCTCAGCAGCACGACAAGCGATACCCGCATGTACTTGCCGAGCAGCCGGCGAAACAGCAGCGCGAACAGAAAGATCAGCGCGAGGAAGGCGATGTAGAACTGGCCCTGCACCGACATCGACCAGATGTGCTGCAGCGGGCTCACCGCCTCACCGGCGCGCAGATAATCCGATGCGGTGGCGGACAATTCCCAGTTCTGGAAATAGCCGAGGCTGGCCAGACTTTGGTCGGCAAACGTCTCCCAGCGGGTTTCGGGCTGCACCAGGATGGTCAGCACCGCCGATGCGGCAAGCACCACAACGAGCGCCGGCAGCAGCCGCCGCACCAACCGGGTCACCTCGGGAACCGGCCACAACGACGCACCCGGCGTCAGCGCGGCGCGCAGCAGTCGACCGCCGAAGAAGAATCCGGACAGCGCCAGAAAAACGTCGACACCGCCGGAAACGCGGCCGAACCAGATGTGAAACACCGCAACGAGAGCGATGGCGATACCGCGCAGGCCATCCAGATCGTGTCGGTAGAAACCGGAATTGCGATCTGCCTTTGGGGCAGGCGGAGCCTTCACCGGCGCCGGACGGGAAGGGGCGAGGGTCATCATGGTCGACGGTTAATCTACCCAAGATGTCCGCGATGACCCCAGCCGAGATCAGCGCGATCGACGCCGCCCATGTGTGGCATCCCTACAGCACCATCGGCGCCGAGGCGCCGCCGCCCGTCGTCGCGGTCGGGGCCCGTGGCGCATGGCTGACGGTGATCAACGACGGGCGGCCTGTCGACGTGCTGGACGCGATGAGTTCGTGGTGGACAGCGATCCACGGCCACGCGCACCCGGTGCTGGACGGGGCCGTCGCCACCCAGCTCGCCACCATGAACCACGTCATGTTCGGCGGCCTGACCCACGAGCCCGCCGCCCGGCTGGCCCAGCTGCTGGTGCAGATCACCCCCGACGGCCTGGACACCGTGTTCTTCAGCGACTCCGGCTCGGTCTCGGTCGAGGTCGCGGTCAAGATGGCCCTGCAGTACTGGCGCAGCCTCGACCGTCCCGGCAAGCACCGGCTGATGACATGGCGCGGCGGCTACCACGGCGACACGTTCACCCCGATGAGTGTCTGCGACCCGGACGGCGGCATGCACTCGTTGTGGACCGACGTGTTGGCCCGTCAGGTGTTCGCCCCGCAGGTGCCCAATACCTACGACCCGGCCTACAGCGCCGCCTTCGAAAAGCAGCTGACGCAACACGCCGACGAACTGGCGGCGGTCATCGTGGAGCCGGTGGTGCAGGGCGCGGGCGGCATGCGCTTCCACCACCCGCGCCACCTGACCGACCTGCGGGACATCTGCTCCCGCAACGGCGTGCTGCTGATCTTCGACGAGATCGCCACCGGCTTCGGCCGCACCGGTGAACTGTTCGCCGCCGACCACGCCGGGGTGAGCCCGGACATCATGTGCGTGGGCAAGGCGCTGACCGGTGGATACATCACCCTGGCCGGCACGCTGTGCACCACCCGCATCGCGCACACGATCAGCAGCCATGAACCGGGTGCGTTGATGCATGGCCCGACGTTCATGGCCAACGCGCTGGCGTGCTCGGTGGCGGTGGCGTCGGTCGAGCTGCTGCTCGGCGGCGACTGGCGGTCCCGGGTGGCACAGATCGAGGCCGGCCTGCGCGACGGCCTGCAGCCGGCGCGGTCGCTGCCCGGCGTCGCCGACGTTCGGGTGCTCGGCGCCATCGGGGTGATCGAGATGACGGATCCGGTCGACCTGCGGGTGGCCACCGCGACGGCATTGGACCGAGGCATCTGGCTGCGCCCGTTCCGCAACCTCGTCTACGCCATGCCGCCCTACATCTGCACGCCGGACGAGATCGCGCAGATCACCTCGGCGATGGTTGCGACAGCCGCTGCGTTGGGCTGAAACGCGGTTCGCGACGCCGTCTCCGACTCTCGTGTCCGGCGATCCAGAGGGCAACGACGACGGCGCCGGCGGTGAGGATCGCCGCGAGCCATTTCTCGGCGGTGCCGAGCTGTGCGGTGAAGGACTCGGGGCCGAAGCGGCCCCACGCGACGAAGGCGGCCAGGGCGAGATAGGCCAGGTCAGCCGCCATCGCCTTGAGCTCATGGCGACGGAGGCGGGTGATCGCCGCGCCAACCATGATCAATCCCAGACCGGCAGCTGCCAGCGGCACCAGAACCGGCGCGATGTCGAGTGCGGCGGGCAGGATCAGGCCGGCCGCGCCGAGGACCTCGAGTGCTCCGATGGCCTTGACCGAGCCGGCGCTGAAGTCTTCGACCCATCTCGCACTCGGCGTAGCGGCGGCTATCTTCTCCTTCTGCATGATCACCTTGCCGGCGCCACCGATCAGGTAGGCGACGGCAAGCAGTCCGGCAACGATCCACAGAGCGAGGTTCATGGTCTTCTCCTTGAAGTGGTGGGCACCTCTCTAACTTGAGAACCCGACGACGCGCTGTTTGTGACGGCGCAGCCGCGTGACCTTCGTCACTCACCTCGGCGAAGGTTGGCGTCGCGCGTGCATTAACCTGAACGGCGTTCAATTGTCGGCTCGGCCGACGTGTTCAAGTCGCGCCCAGGAAGGCGCGCCCAGGAAGGGAGGGAGCATCGTGACCCGCGCAGGTCTTTCCCCGCTGGCGTGGCTCGACGACGTCGAGCGGCAGCGCCGCGCGGCCGGACTGCGCCGATCCCTGAGTGCGCGGCCGCCGGTCGGGGCCGAGCTCGATCTGGCGTCCAACGACTACCTCGGCCTGTCGCAGCATCCCGACGTGATCGACGGCGGCGTGGCCGCGCTGCGCACCTGGGGCGCCGGGTCGTCCGGATCCCGGCTGGTCACCGGCAACACCGAATTGCACGAGGGCTTCGAGGCCGCGCTCGCCGACTTCGTCGGCGCCGAGTCGGCGCTGGTGTTTTCGTCGGGTTACACCGCCAACCTCGGCGCGGTGGTCGCGCTGTCGGGGCCGGGCTCCTTGCTGGTGTCGGATGCACTGACCCATGCGTCGCTGGTCGATGCCTGCCGGTTGTCCCGGGCCCGGGTGGCGGTAACGCCGCACCGCGATGTAGCGGCGGTGGACCGGGAATTGGCGGCCCGCGACGAGGAGCGCGCGGTGGTGATCACCGATTCGGTGTTCAGCGCCGACGGGGTGCTGGCGCCGCTGCGTCAGCTCCACGACGTCTGCCGGCGCCACGGTGCCCTGCTGATCGTCGACGAGGCGCACGGGCTCGGGGTGCGGGGGACCGGTGGGCGTGGCCTGCTGGACGAGGTCGGGCTCGCCGGTGCGCAGGATGTCGTGATGACCGCGACGATGTCGAAGGCGCTGGGCAGCCAGGGCGGCGCGGTGCTTGGTCCGGCAGCGGTGCGCGAGCACCTGATCGATGCCGCGCGGCCGTTCATCTTCGACACCGGGCTGGCACCGGCCGCGGTGGGCGCCGCATGGGCGGCGCTGCGGGTGCTGACGGCCGAGCCGTGGCGGGCACAGGCGGTGCTGCGCTTCGCCGACGAGCTGGCCCGGGTGTGCGACGTTCCCGAACCGCCGGAGTCGGCGGTGGTGTCGGTGATCCTCGGTGCACCCGAGGTGGCGCTGGCGGCGGCGACCGCCTGCCTGGACCGGGGTGTCCGGGTCGGCTGCTTCCGGCCGCCGACGGTGCCCGCGGGCACCTCGCGGCTTCGGCTCACCGCGCGGGCGTCGCTGTCCGACGACGAATTGGACTTGGCCCGGCGCGTGCTCACGGAAGTGCTGGCAACGGCACGCGGGTGAGCGTTCTCGTCGTTACGGGCACCGACACCGGCGTCGGCAAGACGGTGGCCACGGCGGCGCTGGCCTGTCATGCACGGCTGGCGGGCATCGACGTCGCGGTGTGCAAGCCCGTGCAGACCGGCATTGCGGACGGCGACGACGACCTCGCCGACATCGCCCGGCTGTCGGGCGTTACCGAATTGTCCGGCCTGGCACGCTTTCCCGAGCCGCTCGCCCCGGCCGCGGCCGCGCACCGCGCCGGCATGGCATTGCCGGGCCGTTCGGAATTGGTCGCGTCGGTGTGCGCCGTCGACGCCGATCTGATGCTGGTCGAGGGCGCCGGCGGGCTGCTCGTCGAGTTGGGAACCGACGGGGTGACGCTGCGCGACATCGCAATCGACCTTGCCGCGCCGGTGCTGGTCGTGGTGTCGGCCGAACTGGGAACCCTGAACCACACCGCGCTCACACTGGAAGCCCTTGCCTCACACAATGTTTGGTGTGCGGGGCTGGTCATCGGAGCGTGGCCGCACCAACCCGGAAACGCCGAAGCCGGCAATCGCGATGCGCTGTCGGCGCTGGCCCCGCTCCGGGCAGTGTTACCGACGGGTGCTGGCTCGATAAGTGCCCAAGACTTCGAGAAGCTCAGCGCGTCCGCGTTCGACCCGGACTGGGT
>NZ_JBOGDB010000039.1:0-3257 GCF_050701515.1 Mycobacterium sp.
TAAATAACCCGGCCGCCGATCACGGTCGCGGCGACCATATTGGACGCCAAGGTCGCCAGCGCTTCGGCGGGCGGGGCGGTGAGCACCATCAGGTCCCCGGGCTGCCCCGGGTCGACGGTGCGCGGCATCGCCGGCCGGTCGGGGTGGCCGAGGAACAGTCGCAGCGCCTCCTGCGGGGAGACCCGCTCGTCGGGGACGAGCACCTCTCCCGTCGCGGTCGATCTATGCACGGCCGCGCGCATCGCCGCCCACGGGTCCATCCCGCCGAACGGCGCATCGGTACTGGCGGCCATCGGTATGCCCGCCGCCAGCAGCGACGCCACCCGCCACAACTGCGGCCATTCGCCGGCGGGGACGTCCCGCAGGTAGTGCTCCCCGCGTTCGGCGACGAAGTTGGGCTGCGTTACGACGGTGACACCGCTGTCGACCAAGTCGGCCACGGTGTCGTCGGGAACCACCGCCGCGTGTTCGATGCGATCCCGCTGGTGGCCGCCGGCTGACCGCAGCGCGGCGATCGCGACCACCAGTTGGGCGCGGGTGACGCAGTGCAACGCGACGGGGATCTCGTCGTCGTGGTGATAGGCGACCCAGTCCGTCAGCTCGTCGACGTCGAGCCGGTCATCGTGCAGGATCCTCTTGCCGGGCGCCAGAAAGTGCAGCCGCTGCGGGATCTCGCCGCGGCGATGGGCCACCATCAATGTCACGATGTCATCGGCGGTCAGGTCCGGCGTGGCATCGGTGACGCCGGTAACCCCGTATTCGATGAGGCGGCGGCTGATATCGGCAAGCTCTGTTGCGCGGCGCGGCAACGCATCCGACCAATCGTCGGCGCTGTGCAGCCGGCCGTCCGGATGATCGGCCAGCCCGACGCTGGCCAGCCCCGCCGTGTTCAGGATCCACATGGCGCCGCTGCGGTGCTGGATACGTAGCGGTGTGTCGGGCACCAGCGCATCCAGCTGTTCGCGATCAAGCTCACCGGCCACCGAAGTGTGGTACCCGACCGCTCGGATCCAGCCGTCGGGTCCCGGAGCGGCGATCGCAAGCGCTTGTGCCAGTTGCGCTTTCGTTCGTATTCCCGGCGGGCCGACCACTACGGAGTCGAGCACCGCTGCCATCGCCCGCAGATGCAGGTGGTGATCGTGTAGTCCGGGCAGCACCGCACCGCCGTCGGCCTCCAACACGTGCTCGCCCTCCAGCGGGGCCAATGTGTCGGCCACGTCGATGACCCGCTCTTCGACCCGGATGTCGGCGAGGCGCCCGTCGAGCAGTGTGCCGCGGCGAATCAGCATGTGGCGTGCCTGGCTTCGATCAACTCGCGGACACGGTCGTTGTCGGCGCCGAGCAACGCGGCCGAGTGCCGCGGGGGCGCCGGCACGCGCAGGCGCTCCCCGTTGTCCACAAGTGCGATGGACGGCAACGCCGCGTAGCTGGCAGCCACCGCCGCGAGGGATATCTCGACGACCTCACCGCCGCCGCGCCCCAACGCTTCCAGCACCGCCAGTGTGGCTTCCATTCCGGTCAGCGGGTCGGCGATCGCGTCGCCGACGAACGCCGGACTCGGACCTTTTTTGCTCCTCGCGTGCGCGGCGCCGACGAGCCCGCCCGCGACCGCGGCGTCGTCGCCGAATGCGATCCAATAGGCGCGGTCCCCGTCACTCCCATAACCGGTGAC
Organism: Mycobacterium sp.; assembly: GCF_050701515.1. Lineage (GTDB taxonomy): Bacteria > Actinomycetota > Actinomycetes > Mycobacteriales > Mycobacteriaceae > Mycobacterium. Next base: position 1,673 of record NZ_JBOGDB010000039.1, read on the forward strand.
GCGCAACCAGACCCGGCCGGGGCGGCCCGGCACCTGGTCGGGGCCGAGACCACGGCGAGCCAGCGCGGCGGGCCGCGAGCCCTCGATCACAACGTCGGCGACCTCCAGCAGCGGCCGCAGTTGCGCGTCGCGAAAGTCGATGGCGTAGGACAGCTTTGACGAGTTCATCCAATCGAAGAATCCCGGGTGACCCGAGCGGGTGCCGTCGGGCCGGTTCCGGCCCTCGACCTTGACGACGGTCGCACCGGCCGCGGCGAGCAGCTGTCCACACAGCGGTCCGGCCCACATCGAGGACAGATCGGCGACCAGCAGATCACCGACCGCCCTGGCCGCGGTGGCACCGCGGCGAACGAATGTCGGTGCGGCGGGTGTCACCTCCCCGAGCACCGCGGCCGGCAGGTCGAGCAGCCGTGCCCGCTCGACGAGCTCGGCCGCCCGGCGATCGGCGGCCGTGGTGGTCAGCGCCGCCCATGGATCCGCGACTGGCCCCGATGATTCGAGCAGCGCCGGAACGGCCTCGACATCGTCGTCGCGGGACAGCGTCAGCGCACACCAGCCGTCCCGGGTGGCCAGCAGCCGCGTCGAGCCACCCGCCGAGATCAGCCCGGCCGGTTGGAGCCCGAGTATTGCGGCCCGGCCGGTGAGGATCTCGTCGGCGTCGACGAACACGCTGCCACCGAGGGCGGCGGCCGCTCGACCGATTTCGCGGGCCACCTGCCGTGCCCGGGATAGCACAGAATCGGGAATCGCCAACGAGCCCACCAGCACATTCTGCACGCAATTACCGAGATTCGATGGCGTCTACCAAACCCCAGCCGAGCGCGGTGGCCGCATCGATCTGGCGACCCGACAGCACCAGATATGCGGTGCGCCAACGACCGATGCGTCGCGTCACGCTGACGGTTCCGCCCGCGCCGGGTACCAGTCCAAGAGCCAGCTCGGGCAGACCGATCACCGAATCTCGCTGTGCCTCAACCCATCCGCAGAACGCGGCCATCTCCAGTCCGCTGCCGAGCACCTGGCCATGCACGCGGGCGCGGCAGCGCCGGCCCAACCGGGTGGAAAGCTCATCCAGCACCAGTGCGGGGCTGTGCCGCAGCCGGGCGATGTGCGCGCTGGCCGGGTCGGCGAACGAACCGAACTCGGCGAGATCGCCGCCGCTGCAGAACGACGGGCCGTTTCCGGACAGGATCACCTCGTCGACAGACGGGTCGTAGCGAGCCACGTCGAGAGCCTCGAGCAGCGCAGCGCGGGCATCGTTGGAGAACGCGTTGTGCCGCCCCGACCGGTTGAACCGGATATGCAGGGTGGCGCCGTCCCGGTCGGCCAGCACCGGATCCGGCAAGACCGGCGCCGTCGCGGGCCCCCGCTGCGCGAGCCATCGGGCGAACTCCTTACCCGACTGCAGCGTCGAGTAGGCAAGGGATTCGGTGACCAAGCCGGCCAGCGCGGGCGCGGCCGGATCGACCGCACGCAACACGTCGTCGCACACCGCCGCGGCCTGCGGCCAGGTTTCGACACGTCTGGTCAGCTCGGTGAGGGCCGCACGCGTCGACTCGACGGTGACCACCCGCCGGTCGCTGAC
>NZ_JBOGDB010000040.1:0-4074 GCF_050701515.1 Mycobacterium sp.
AGTCGGGCTCGACTACGTCACGCTCGGCGGGCGGATGACCAGCCCGAAATCGGCGGCCATCCTGTCCAACGCCTGGCGGATCCACTCGTCGATGTCCTCGCCCGACAGCCCCAGGGGAGCAGTAACGGCCACGGAGAGGTCTCGGGGCTGGCTACTGCGGGGAGTGCCAAGACGAGACAGGTCGACCATGTCCAAGGGTCTGACAGTCCGATCTGTTCCGCCGTTTTCCGGACGTTCGCTCTGGATGTAAAGCTCCAGCCGCGGGGCTCCAGCAGGCTGCGTATGGATCAGGTCGTCCAAAGCCGCCAGCGGCACCACCATCGTGGCGACGTGCCAGGCTTGTGTGAAGAACTCGATCAACTCGGTCATCGTAACTCGAAGAGCGACGGGAATCTGCGCGGGAGCAGTCGATGCCGTAGAGGGGGCCAGTGCGGTGAAGTCGACGCGCATGTCAACCACAGTCCGCAATTCCGTGGTGTAACCGTCAGGCAGCACCATGTATAAGCAGATCGACACCGCCGGGCGACCATCGACACCGGTCACAGTGACGTGATACGCACTGAACCGGCTGTTGTTGTGACCGACAGGTTCGTCGATCTCTTTCCAGTCCACCCCGGCGGCCACGGTCGTTCCAAGATCACTTGATGAGTTTGAGGATCCTGAATGGACGGTCCATGGCGCGGGTTGCCCAGCGGGTGGTTTCGGTGATGTCTCGTCGTCCGTGTAGGTGGATGGCGCCGATGGCGAGGTTGCGTAGTGCGGCCATGACGCGGGGTCCGGATCGGGTGCGGGCGGTGGAGTTGTCTTCGCGGTAGGCGGTGTCGCGGAGCCAGTGCAGCGACTCGATGCCCCAGTGTTGGCGGACGAGGGTGGCGATGTCGGCAGGGGTGGCGTGTTGTTCGGTCAGGCTGGTCACGCCGAGGGCGGCGACTGCGGACACGGGTGTGCCGGTGGTGTTGGTGACATAGCGTTCGATCAGCCAGACTTGGTTGATGTGCGGGAAGGGCAAGTCAGTCGGGGCGGGCAGGACTTGGATGGTGCGGGTGGTGATTCGGCCGTGTCCGTGTTGGACGTCGTGGGCGGCGACGGGGGTGCTGGCCCAGGGCAGCGCGTCGAGCGCTGCGTAGAGCCGCGGCTGATTCTGTTTGGCGGTGAACACGAACTCGGCGCCGACCGAGTGCAGGTAGTCGGCGTGGCCGCGTTGGGTGTGTAGTGCGTCGGCGGTGATGACCGCCTCGCGCAGGTCGACACCGGCGGCGGCCAGACCCTTGAGCAGTGGGGCGAACATGGGGATCTCGTTGCTCTTCGCGCCGACCTCGACTTGGCCCAAGACCAGGGAGTCGACGTGGGTCGCGGCGGCCAGCAGGCGCGTCTGGTCGCCGTCGGCGTCGATCGCGCCTCGCACGGCCTTGCCGTCCACAGCGATCGCGCGGAACGCCGGTTGACCGGTCTGGTCTGGGCCTTCACGCCCACCGGGATCGGCGGCGCGGCGATGCCGGGCGGTTGCCTCTGCGCTGAGCCAGGCGCCCACCACGGCGTCCACCGCGGCAGCGTCGGCGCCGGTCAACACCCGCCACAGGGTCGTCTTTGACGGGAAGGTGACCCTCGCCCCGCCTGCGGCGGGGCGAGGGTGCATCTGGGCGAGCAACTCAGCGGGAACGTCGGCGACCCACCCGGCGATGGCGGTGAACGAGCGCATCCCGGCCAGGACCGCCGCCGCGCACAGGGTCAGCACTACCGCGACTGGGTGATCCCTACCCTGCCCCGAACGTCCATCCGACACCGCGGCGAAGCGTTGCAGCAGTTCAGGACTGGTGAGCGCGGCACCCGACGCGTCAGCGGCAGGCGAGACACCCGGCACGCCACCACCGAGCGCTGTCGCATAGGACTCGGCAATGACAGGATGAACCAGCAACGAAGCTCCGGTGGTACTGAGAAGTCTGTGAGAGGACCACTCGTCCTACCGGAGCTTCGTTCGCCTACCCCGGGCGACACACCGAAGATCACTAACTTCCGTCGCTCAACCCGCCAGCCCCAGATGATCTTGGAACGGCCGTGAACTAGTGAAGCGCTCCAGGGGCTACTAGCGGGCTACCATTTCGTCTCGCGCATACCATCCAGCAAGATCGACACCGGCACGCGTCGGCCGTCAGGCATTGATCAACACTAGTAGCCGCTGAGCTGGACTTATAGTCGCACGCTAGTACTGTTCTGGTATCCGCTGGCCCTCCAGGGCCCTAGGTTCTGGGCGCGCCACAAGATCAACAAGGTTGCCGCGAAAAGATCTTGAAAAATCTGGTCGAAGTCCGTCCAGAACGCGGTTTGTGAGACTTGCCCAGATATCGGCCGTGCGGCGCCATTGCTGGGGTCTTGACTGGAATTTGATGAACAGTTTCCGTCGCATGCAGGCGGGGCCTCCACGGCGCCAAAGAAAGTCAATGCGGCGTGTCCAAAACGGGGTCGAAAAACGGAGTTAAGGGGCGTCCAAACACACGGCACCCATCCGTCGGAGGAGACCCACGATGACCCCGACACACGGCAACGACTCCCCAGGAGACGACTCCCAGGAGCACGGCCCCACCGACCCACCGACCATCCCGATCCCACTGCCGCAGATGCGGCGAGCACCGCGCCTGCGCACCCTGCGCCTCGCGCTGCGCCACCCCCGTCCGGCCCGGCCGAGCACCATCTGGCCGTGCGCGCAAGACGACCTGAGTGAGGGCACCGGCCTGCTCGCCAACTGGCTGCTGACTGCGGTCATCAAGATCGTCACCACCTACACCCAGCCCGGCCAACGAGTGCTGCTGCTCAACGCCGCGCCCTACCTGACGCCGTCCGCGTCGTGGCCGGCAACCGCGGTCCGCACCCGGCCCTGGCGCAGCCCGTACGCCGGACTGCTCGAAGCCGGCTGGACCGTGGTCCGACTCGGCCGCGGCATCCAGACCCAGACCGCCGTCGCCCACCCCGACCCGGTCGGCGGATACCCCGGCGACGCACCGGCCGAGTCGGAGTCCGGACCCGGACTGCCCGCAGAAAGTCCGTCCGCCGACCGCCCGGTCGGACCGTCGACGGACCGCGCGGCCGAACCGGACCCGACCGCGACCGGACACGGTCCGGACCGCTACGACCTGATCATCACCGCCGCCGAACCACACACGCTGGACTGGTTCCGCCCGACCGACTGGACCGGTCTGCTCACCCCGAACGGCACCCTCGCCGTCATCACTCATGGTGACCGCAGCAGTGGTCGGCTCGCCGACCCGGCCGGCGCGCTCGTGCGCACCGCGCACCACGCCGGGCTCCGCTACCTCGATCGCATCGCGCTGCTACACGTACCCGTCCGCGACGGCGCACTCGCCGCGGCAACTCCGGCCACCCGCGACCGTTCCCAAGCCCCGTCGGGACGGTCGACGTCCACCGTCCGGCACACCCAGGTGCACGACGACCTCTTGGTGTTCACCCGCCAGCCCGCCCTCAGCGGCCCGACCGACGGCGAGGAGACCTCCGATGACTGACCGTCCCACGTCGCCCTGGCCACTCCCCCTACCGCCGGGGGAGGAGCCACCAATCCCACCGCTGTCGGTCTGGCCGACCGGCCAGCGCGACCCCGCGGCGCAGCTGCGCGACAGCGGCAGCATGCCCGGCACCGACGCCGACACCGACCGGATCCCGCCCGCCGTCGCCGCCTATGCGATCGCGACCTACACCCACCCCGGCGACCTCGTTCTCGACCCTGACTGCGGGGCCGGCACTGTACTGACCGAAGCGCTGCGCGCCGGCCGCCACGCACTGGGGCTAACCGCCCGCAACCGGTGGTGGACACTCGCTCGCGCCAACATCACCGCCACGAAAACCGCGGGCGCCTGGCGCGACGGATCGGTCCTCGACGCCCGTCCGAAGGTGCTCGCCACCATCCGCGCCGCCGGACTGGTCGGCCGAGTCGGACTCGTCCTGACCGCCCTGCGCACCGCACCCGACGACCCGAAAGACCGCGCACCGAGTCCGGACCGCGACCCCGACTCCGCCCTCGCCGAACTCGCCGCGACGCTCACCTACTGCGAGCCGCTGCTGCGC
>NZ_JBOGDB010000041.1:0-3808 GCF_050701515.1 Mycobacterium sp.
CCGAGGCACAGGAGCCCGTGACGCCTCGCCTGCATTCGCGACATTCGCCGCAGCTGATCTGGAATGGCACCACAACGCGATCGCCCACCTTGACGACCGCGACGCCGTCGCCGACCGCGATGACGTCGGCGATGCCTTCGTGACCCACGGCGTGTCCCGGCGGCATCGGCAGCCGGCCTCGGGACACCGCGACGTCCAGGTCGCAACACGCCACCATGAGCGGCCGGACCAGCGCCTGCTGCGGCTCGGAGATTTCCGGGTCTGCGACCTCCTGCCAGGCGTATCGCCCGGCCTCTTCGAACATCAGCTGCCGCATCGAAGACCTTTCTTTAGTGATCGTTCCAATATTCTTGAGCGACCTTTCTAGTATTGTCAAGGGATGCCTCGCCCGGATCGAAGTCGCGCCGCCCTGCTCGGCACCGCGGCCCGGCTGTTTCGCCGCCAGGGCTATGCCGCCACCGGCGTGAACCAGATCCTGAAGACGGCGGACGTCAAGGCGGGATCGCTATATCACCACTTTCCGGACGGAAAGCAGGAGCTGGCCGCCGCGGTGGTCGACGACGCCGGTGGGGATATCGAGCGCCTGCTACGTCGATTCCTGGAAAGCGACTCGTCGGTGGCCGACATCGTCGACGGCTGGATCGACCTGCTCGCCGTGCAGCTGACCTCCGACCCGCGCGACGGCTGCCCGATCGAACCGATCGCCACCGAGTCGGTGAATGCCAGCCCGCAGGTGCGCGACGCGGCGGCAAGGGCCTTCGCCGGCTGGAGCGCCGCCGTCGCCGACCGGCTGCGCGCCGACGGCTGGCCGGGCGCGGACGCCGACCAGACGGCGCTCGCGGTGATCGCGCTGATCGAGGGCGCGCTGATGTTGTCCCGCACCGCCGGTGATGTCGCCGCGTTGAATGCGGCGAAAGCTGCCGCGCGCACACTACTCAGCCCTGCGAGCGGAGCTCACGGCGCGCACTGATCCGCCTACCTGCACAACTCCCTGATCTTGGCGTTGGCTGCGTCGGCGTCGCGCAGCCGCGCCCCCTGCTCGGGCTCGCTGTTCTGCGCGCCCGCCGTCGCGGCGGCACCGATGTCCATCAGGTTGTTCCCGAACGAACGAACCGCGTCAGCCAGGTCAGCCGGTGTCGCCGGGTCCAGCCGGTCCAGCAGGTACCGGCCACCGTCGTAGAGCGAGACGCGGGCGTTGGCCGCGACCGCCAGCGTCCCGGTGACGTCCTCCGGTCCGCCCGGAGGTGCCAAGTTGGTGTTGATCGCGACACCGCGGCGAACAACGTCGGCTGCCGCGCAGGCCTTCTCCTTTGCCTCGGCGCGTTGCGCGTCGTTGTAATCGCCTTCCGCATTCGAAGGGCGCAGCAGCGCCCAGACGGAAAGACCGAGTGCCACAACGGCGATGGCAGCGACAGCCGCGAGGGCCAACTGACCGCGATCGCGGGCCGGTTTGGCCTCGGCGTGGCTGGTAGGGGGCGAAGGTTCAGGCGCAGGTTCAGGTGTGTCCGACATGGCGCTGATAGTAACGGCGACAGCTAAGTATCGAGCCCGATATCGAGAACCCGCACCGAGTGCGTGAGGGCACCGACAGCCAAATAATTGACGCCCGTGCCCGCGTATTCGGCCGCGGTGTCCAGCAAAAGGCCGCCCGACGACTCGAGCTTGGTGTCGGGTGCGCGCGCGTCGCGGCGCTGCACCGCGATCTGGGTCTGCCACACCGGAAAGTTGTCCAGCAGAACCAGTTCCACGTTCTCGGCCAGCACCTCGTCGAGCTGTTCGAGCGAGTCGACCTCGACCTCACACGGCAGGCCCGGCGCGGCGGCGCGGACCGCCCGCAAGGCCTCCACCACCGAACCTGCGGCCGCCACGTGATTGTCCTTGATCAACGCCGCATCCCCCAGCCCCATCCGGTGGTTGACGCCGCCACCGACCCGGACCGCGTACTTCTGCAGCGCCCGCAGCCCGGGCAGCGTCTTGCGGGTGTCGCGGATCTTGGCGTCGGTGCCCGCCACCGCGTCGACCCAGGCCGCGGTGGTGGTCGCGATGCCGGACAGGTGGCAGACCAGGTTGAGCATCGTGCGTTCGGCGGTCAGCAGCCCCGCGGTGGGGGCGTCGACGGTCAGCAGCGCGGCGCCATCGGGCAGTCGCGCGCCGTCCTCGACGCGCTGGTCGACGTGAAACCCGTCCGGGCCGAGCACCTCGTCGAGCACCAGCAGCGCGATGTCGACACCGGCGATCACGCCCGGTTCGCGGGTGACCATCGACGCCGTCGTGTGCGCATCGGCCGCAACGGTCGCCAGCGTGGTGACATCGGGGCCGTAGCGCAGATCTTCCTCCAGCGCACGCGCGATCACCCTGCGAGCTTCGGTCAGCTCGTCGGCGCCGAGCTCCATCAGCAGCGGGCCGCCGCGAGCACCAGGCTGTGCGCCAACGCCGGGTCGGTGTCCGGGAAGTCGGCACGGTGATGACAGCCGCGCGATTCCGTGCGGGCCAGCGCGGCGGCGGTGACGGCGCGGGCGGTCGCGGTCAGCGCGACGTCTTCGAAGCTCGCTCTGCAGTCAACGTCGCGGGGCGTCGCGTCGTCCAGTTCCTGCACCAGCCGCTGCAGGCCTTCGCCGTCCCGGACCACCGACGCGTGCCGCGACATCACGCGCTGTAACACTTTGCGGGGCAGCGCAACCCGCGTCTCGAGATCTCCAAGCTCGGCATGCGAGGCTCCGGCGTCGGCCGCGTGCTGGGCGGCGGCCTTTCCGGCACGGCCACCGACGACGAGACCCTCCAGCAGGCTGTTGGATGCCAGCCGGTTCGCGCCGTGCATGCCGGTGCGCGCCACCTCACCCGCGGCGAACAGACCGGCCAGGTCGGTGCGGCCGGACACGTCGGTGAGCACGCCGCCGCAGCTGTAATGCGCCCCCGGCACCACCGGGATCGGTCGGCGGGTCGGATCGATTCCGGCAGCCCGGCATGCCGCGGTGACCGTTGGGAATCGCCGCGCGAAGTCGTCGATGTCGCGCACGTCGAGATAGACGCACGGATCGCCGGTTTCCCGTAGCCGGGCATCGATGGCCGCCGCCACCACGTCGCGCGGCGCCAAGTCACCCATCGGATGGGTTCCGGCGGTTATCGAATTGCCTTGGCCATCAACGAGAATCGCGCCCTCACCGCGAACGGCTTCGGTGATCAACGGGCGGCGGCCACCGGCGTCACCGTCGAACAGCATGGTCGGATGGAACTGGACGAACTCGATGTCGCTGATCGGCACGCCGGCCCACATCGCCAGCGCGACGCCGTCGCCGGACGCGCCGTCGGGATTGGTGGTCGCCGAATACAAATGGCCCAGGCCGCCGGTCGCCAGGATCACCGACGGCGCGTGCACGATTCCGGGGCCGTCCTCGTCGATCACCAGCACACCGGTCACTGCCCCATCGGTCTGCAGAATCTGCAGCGCGACGTGATTGCGACGGATGTCCAGGGTGGCCGCGGCATGATCCAGCGCCCGCTGCACCTCCGCGCCGGTGGCGTCACCGCCGGAATGAATGATGCGGCACCGCGAATGGCCGCCCTCCCGGGTCAGCGACCACCGTCCCGGCTCGGCTTCGTCGAAACGCGCACCGTCGTCGACCAATTCGGCGACGGCGCGATAGCCGTCGGCCACGATCGAGCGCACCGCGTCCGGGTCACACAGCCCACCCCCGGCAGCGATGGTGTCCGCGACATGCGCATCGATCGAGTCGTCGGTGTCCGGCAGCACCACCGCGATGCCGCCCTGCGCGTAGAAGGTTGCGGATTCAGAAGCCTTGCTCAGCAC
>NZ_JBOGDB010000042.1:0-11809 GCF_050701515.1 Mycobacterium sp.
GATCCCGCCGACTTGTGGTCGGCGCCCGAGGAGAAGCCGCGGCCCGCACCTGTGAGCACGATCACCCGCGCGGAGTTGTCGTAGGTCAACTCTTCGAGGACCTTCTTCAGCGGAACCATGACGTCGAACGCCATGGAGTTCATCCGCTCCGGGCGGTTCAGCGTCACCAGCGCGACGTTGGGTCGCGGGCGGTCTACGAGGACGAAGCTGTTCTGGTCAGTCACGACCTTGCACGCTATCGCGTGCGCCGTTTTCAGCTCTTTTCGCCGTTGGATTGCGCGGCGATCGCGGCGTCGATGTCGAACGCCTTGACCTGCTGCACCAGGTCCTCCAGCGCGGCCGGCGGCAGCGCCCCGGCCTGGTTGAACACCAGTTTGCCCTTCTTGAACGCCATCAATGTCGGGATGGACCGGATCTCGGCGGCAGCGGCGAGCGCCTCCTCGGCCTCGGTGTCGACCTTGGCATGAAGCACGTCGAGGTGCTCCTCCGAGGAGGCCGCGAAGGTCGGCGCGAACGCGCGACACGGTCCGCACCAGGACGCCCAGAAGTCCACGAGCACGATCTCGTTGCCATTGATGATGTCGTTGAACTGCTCGGCAGTGATGTCTTGGGTAGCCACGTCTGTCCTAACGTCGAGGTTTGGGTGTGTGTTCCCACTATCTGGTCACTTGAAATCTCTGAACGCGTCGAGCAGGCGTTTGCGGAACGCGGGGTCCAGCTCATCGTCGCGGATCCTGCCCATTGTGCGCACAGTTACGCGAAACTGTTCGAGATAATTCCGGCAGCCATCGCAGTACTCCAAATGCGCATCGAACAACGAATGCTTATCTGCGTCCAGCGCGCACTCGAGATAAGCCGTCACCAGTTCAACCAACTCTTTGCAGGTCATCTGCTTTTCACTCATGGGCCAACCCCCAGGTAGGACTCCAACACAAGTCGAACCGCCGCCCGGCCTCGGTGCAGGAGTACCCGCTGATTGGCGACGCTAATGTCAAGCAGCTCACACACCTCGCTCGAGTCGAATCCGAGCATGTCGCGCAATGTGACGACAACTCGCTGTTTCTCGGGCAGCCGGTCCAGTTCCGCGCGGGCGACCGCGGTCAGCTCAGCGGCCAGCACGGAATCCTCGGGAGTTTCGGGAAACGCCCTCGGATACTCCTTCCAATCCTTCCAGTCTCCCGGCCACTGCTCGTCCTGACCACGGAATAGCCGCGGGTCGACGGTGCCTCCGGTGAACGCGGCAATGGCGGTGTCCGCATCTCGGCGCTCCCTGATACCCCGCGCCTTGGCGATATTGATCATGACCGCGAACAGCCAGGTGCGCAAAGACGATCGACCCTCGAACTTGTCGATCCCCTTGAGCAGGGCGATCCAGGTCTCCTGCACCACTTCTTCGGCGATCTCGTGGCTGGGCACGTAACCGCGCGCCACCCGCAGCATGGATGGCGTGTGCTGGTCGACGAGTTCGGCGAACACGGTTTCATCGCCATCGCGCAGCGAGGCGATGAGCGTTGTTTCGTCCACGGTTCCGATCATCGTGGGTTGAGTGTGCGGCAGCAGCCGAACCGTTACACCCCGCTTCACACCCCGTTTCGGAATGGCCTATCGACACTCGTCGTCGTCGGACTCGTCGTCGTCGGACTCGTCGGGAATCAGGTAGCGCTCGGGGTGATGGTAGTTGTTCACGCGGGCTTGCCCGGTGTCCAGATTCGGGGGTGGTATCCATTCGGTTCGGCCGTCTTTGCGTTTTCGGGTCCGCCAGCCGCCGGGTTTGACGCGGCGATTGTCAATGCCGCAGGCCAGGCTCTCGTCGTCGATGTTGGTTTGTCCGCCGTGGGCCCAGTCGGCATTTCGGTGGTGGGCCTCGCTGTGATACGCCGGTGCGGTACAACCCGGGAAGGTGCAGCCGCGGTCCCTGGCGTACAACACAATCCGTTGCGCCGCCGAGGCCAATCGACGGCTACGACCCAGATACAGTGCGCACTCCGTGTGGTCGTCGAACACCGACAGGTAGTGGTGCGCCGCGGCGGCTTGGCGAATCACCTCCGACATCGGCAAAGGGCTGCCGCCGCCGGTGACCGCATGCCCGCGCACGGACTCCAACTCGGCCAACGTGGTGGAGATGACCATCGTCACCGGCAGCCCCTTGTGGCTGCCCAACTGGCCCGACGCCAGCAACGCCCGGCACAGCGCTTTGAGCGCGTCGTGGTTGCGCTGCCCCGTCGAACGGGCATCGCCGTGCACCGATTCGGCCGAGGGGTTGTCGTCCACACACGGGTCCTCGTCATCGGGGTTGCACATGCCCGTCGGGCTGCTGTTTGTCGATGGTCAGGTAGCGCCGCCGCGCCCGGTCGGCGTCGGAGAGCTGGCCGTCCTGGTCGAGCAGGATCGCCAGCCGGTCGGCGGCCTGACGCAACTCCTCGGGCTTGAGCCCGCAGGCGATCTCGGCCAGCTGGGCCTCGGCGGCCTCGCGGGTCTCGTAGTCGACGAAGCCGGGCAGCTGGTCGAAGAACCGCCGAATGATCTTCACGTGCTCGGCCCCGATCTCCCCGCGCCGCTGCGCGGCCGCCGTGTGCGACAGCACTGGCTCCAACGGCTCACCCGTCAACCCTGAACGCGGCCCGAGATCCTGTGCCTCGTGGATGCGTCGATGCGCCTCGGCCTTCGAGATCCGCGACAACGTCGCCAACGCAGCAGCCAGGGTCGGCTCCCCCAGCTCGTCGGTCGGCACCTGCGCCAACCCCGCGATCAACCGATGGCCCATCGCGGCCAGCCGGCGCACGAACGTCTCCCACTCATACGTCGCCGCCAGCCGCTCAGCGGTCGACAACGCATCCAACGGCTCACCCACCAGGCTTCGGTTCCCTTAAGGTGGTGGCGTGGCCACCCTGGAAGATCTCGAAGCGCGGGTAGCGGCGCTCGAAGCGTCACAGGCCGACTATCGCGCCGTGCTGACGGCAGTCAATGCACTGGGTGCCAATCAGCGTGAACATTCGCTGCGACTGACCGCGGTTGAAACTGAGCTAGCGGACTTCCACCAAGAAAGCCGCGGTAGGTTCCGTTCGGTCGATGAGCAACTCATCGAGATCAAGGACTTGATCGTCGGTCGCCGAAATGGTCCGTCCTAGACGGTGAAACCGAGGGCGCGCAACTGTTCTCGGCCGTCCTCGGTGATCTTGTCCGGGCCCCACGGCGGGTTCCACACCCAGTTGATCTTGATCTCGTTGACCAGCCCGGCACCCACCAGCGCCGTGCGCGACTGATCCTCGATGACGTCGGTCAACGGGCAGGCCGCGGACGTCAGCGTCATGTCGATCAGCGCGACGGTGCCGCTCTCGCCCTTCTCCACGTCGAGGCCGTAGACCAGGCCGAGGTCCACCACGTTGATGCCCAGCTCCGGGTCGACGACGTCGCGCATCGCCTCCTCGAGGTCGGCGAGAAACTCGTCATTAGGCACTGCGGTGTCGCTCATCTGGCGTCTCCTCACTGGCTTGCGCCACTGCGTCTTTGAAGGCCATCCAGCCCAGCAGCGCACACTTAATCCGCGCCGGATACTTGGCCACCCCGGCGAAGGCAATGCCATCGCCGAGCACGTCTTCATCGCCCTCAACGTTGCCTCGGGACGAAATCATCTCGGTGAACGCCGCGACGGTCTTCAGGGCGTCGCCCACGCTCTGGCCGATCACCTGATCGGTCAGCACCGAGGTGGCGGCCTGACTGATCGAGCAACCTACCGCATCATACGAAACGTCGAAGACACGTTCGCCGCCATCGCTCAGCGCGACTCGAACCCTAACCTCGTCTCCGCATAGCGGGTTAACGTGATACGCCTCGGCCCCGAACGGCTCGCGTAGCCCTCGATGATGAGGGTGTTTGTAGTGATCGAGGATCACTTCTTGGTAGATCTGCTCCAGCCGCACCTGCAGACTCACTCCCTGCCGAAGAAGCCGACGGCGCGGCGCACGCCTGCTACCAGCCGATCCACCTCGTCGAGGGTGTTGTAGACCGCGAACGACGCCCGCGCGGTAGCGGCGATGCCGAAGCGGCGGTGCAGCGGCAACGCACAGTGATGCCCGACCCGCACCGCGACGCCGTCGTCGTCCAGAACCTGCCCAACATCGTGGGCGTGCACGCCGTCGACGACGAACGCGACGGGCGAGCCGCGGTGCTCCAGCGACATCGGCCCGATGATCCGCACCCCGTCGATGCCGGCCAGCCCGTCCAGCGCGGCCGTGACCAGTTCGGCTTCGTGCGCCTCGACGGCCTCCATGCCGATGGCCTGCAGATACCGGGCGGCGGTTGCCAGCCCGACGACCTGTGACGTCATCGGGGTGCCGGCCTCGAAGCGCTGCGGCGGTGGCGCGTAGGTGGTGGCCTCCATCGTCACGGTTTCGATCATCGAGCCGCCGGTGATGAATGGCGGCATCGCGTTCATCAGCTCGCGCCGGCCGTACAGCACACCAATGCCGTTGGGCCCCAGCATCTTATGGCCAGAGAACGCGGCATAGTCGATGCCGAGGGCATGGAAGTCCACCGGCTGATGCGGAACCGACTGGCAGGCATCGAGCACCGTCAACGCCCCGACCGCCTCCGCCCGCCTCACCAGGTCCGTCACCGGCGCCAACGCGCCGGTGACATTCGAATGGTGGCTGAATGTCACGACTTTCACGCGCTCATCGAGCTGCAGCGAGTCGAGGTCGATGCGGCCGTCGTCGGTCACCGAGTACCAGCGCAGCGTCGCGCCGGTACGCCGGGCCAACTCCTGCCACGGGATCAGGTTGGCGTGATGTTCGAGTTCGGTGGTGACGATCACATCGCCGGGGCCGACGGCGCCCGCGAAGCGATCGTCGCCCAGCACATACGCCACCAGGTTGATCGCCTCGGTGGCGTTCTTGGTGAACACCAGCTCGCCGGCGTCGGCACCGACGAACGTCGCGATGCCGGCGCGACCCTGCTCGTAGGCGTCGGTGGACTCCTCCATCAGCTGGTGCGCGCCGCGATGCACGGCACCGTAGGAGGTGGTGAGAAAATCGCGTTCGGCGTCGAGCACCTGCACCGGCCGCTGCGAAGTGGCGCCGGAATCCAAGTAGGCCAACCGGTTTCCGCCGCGCATCACCCGGGTCAGGATCGGAAAGTCCGCCCTGATCTTGGTGAGATCCAACGTCTGCGGCGATTTCGAAACCGAAATGGTCATGTCAAGCTCCGACCACCTGGGTGAAGCGCTCGTATCCGTTGGCGTCTAGCTCATCGGCCAGCTCGGGGCCGCCCGACTCGACGATGCGGCCACCGATGAAGACGTGTACGAACTGCGGCTGGATGTGGCGCAGGATCCGGGTGTAGTGGGTGATCAGCAGGATGCCGCCGTGCACCTCTTCGGCGTAGCGGTTGACACCGTCGCTGACCACCCGCAGCGCGTCGACGTCGAGCCCGGAGTCGGTCTCGTCGAGAACCGCGATCTTGGGCTTGAGCAGGGCCAGCTGCAGGATCTCGTGGCGCTTCTTCTCGCCGCCGGAGAAGCCTTCGTTGACGCTGCGCTCGGAGAACGCCGGGTCGATGTCGAGTTCGTCCATCGCGGACTTGACCTCTTTGACCCAGTGCCGCAGCTTGGGCGCCTCACCGCGGACGGAGGTGACGGCGGAGCGCAGGAAGTTCGACATCGACACCCCGGGCACCTCGACCGGATACTGCATGGCCAGGAACAGACCGGCGCGGGCGCGTTCGTCGGCGCTCATCTCCAGCACGTCCTGGCCGTCCAGCGTGATCGAGCCGGACGTCACCCGGTACTTCGGATGACCGGCGATCGCATAGGACAGCGTGGACTTGCCGGATCCGTTGGGCCCCATGAGCGCATGGGTCTCCCCCGACTTCACCGTGAGGTCGACGCCCTTGAGGATCGGGATCTCGTCGGCGGCCTCGGATGGGGCGACGCTGACGTGCAGGTCCTTGATATCCAGTGTGGTCATGAGGTGGCTATTCTCGATTCCGTTATCGCTAGTTCGTGTTCGATGGCATCGGTGAGGCGTTCACGTACGGCGGACACGGCGATCTTCTGGATCAGCTCGCCGAAGAAGCCGCGCACGATGAGGCGCCGGGCCTGGTCTTCCGGGATTCCGCGGGTCTGCAGGTAGAACACCTGCTCGTCGTCGAATCGTCCGGTGGCGCTTGCGTGTCCGGCCCCGATGATCTCGCCGGTCTCGATTTCCAGATTAGGCATCGAGTCGGCGCGGGCGCCGTCGGTGAGCACCAGGTTGCGGTTGGTTTCGAAGGTGTCGGTCCCGACGGCCTCCGCCCGGATCAGCACGTCGCCGACCCAGACGGTGTGCGCATCGGGCCGCGACGAATCCGGATCCCCTTGCAGCGCACCCTTGTAGGTCACGTGCGAACGACAGTTCGGCTGCGCATGGTCGATCAGCAGCCGCGACTCGAAGTGCTGTCCGTCGTCGGCGAAGTACAGGCCGAGCAGTTCGGCGTCCCCACCGGGGGCATCGAACCGCGCGCGGGCGGTCAGTCGCACCAGGTCGCCGCCGAGGGTGACCGCGACGTGTCGCAGCACGGCGTCCTTGCCGAGCACCGCGTGGTGGCTGCTGACGTTGACGACATCGTCGGCCCAGTCGGCGATCGAGACGACGGTCAGCCGGGCCGCGTCGTCGACGACGAATTCGATGTTGTCGGCGTAGATTCCGCTGCCCCGCTGGTCGATGACCACGACGGCCTCACCGAGTTCGCCCACCCGCACCTGAAGATGGCCGTACGCGGTCGCGCCCTCTCCGGGTCCGGTCACGTCGATCTCGATCGGCTCGTCGCACGTCACATCCTTTGGGATCGTGACGATTGTCGCGTTGTTGAACGACGAGAACGCCTGGGCGGCAACACGGTCGGCGGGCACACCGGCCTGCCCGAGCCGCTCGTCACCGCGGCGCACCGTTTCGGCGGTGACACCGGGGCACTCGGAGACCTCGATGCGGGCGCTGCCGGTCGCGGGTGCGGAGCCGTCGTGCAGGCCGCGCAGCCGGCGCAGCGGAGTGAAGCGCCAGATCTCGTCGCGGCCGTGCGGCACCTCGAAGGCGTCGACGTCGAATGACGTGAACTGCTCGCCCTTGTTGATCCCTTCGACCGCAGTGGTGAGGTCCTGAGCCACCTAGCCCACCGCGCCTTCCATCTGCAGCTCGATCAGACGGTTCAGCTCCAGGGCGTACTCCATCGGCAATTCCTTGGCGATCGGCTCGACGAAGCCGCGCACCACCATCGCCATCGCCTCGTCCTCGGTCATGCCGCGGCTCATCAGGTAGAACAGCTGGTCCTCGCTGACCTTGGAAACGGTGGCCTCGTGACCCATCGTGACGTCGTCCTCGCGGATGTCGACGTACGGGTAGGTGTCGGACCGGCTGATGGTATCGACCAGCAGCGCATCGCATTTCACGCTGGAGCGCGAGCCGTGCGCGCCCTTGTTGACCTGAACCAGGCCACGGTAGGACGCGCGCCCGCCGGCACGGGCCACCGACTTGGAGACGATGTTCGACGACGTGTTGGGCGCCAGGTGCAGCATCTTCGCGCCGGTGTCCTGATGCTGGCCCTCGCCGGCGAACGCCACCGACAGCACCTCGCCCTTGGCGTGCTCGCCGGTCATCCACACGGCCGGATACTTCATCGTGACCTTCGACCCGATGTTGCCGTCGATCCACTCCATGGTGGCGCCGGCCTCGGCGCGGGCCCGCTTGGTGACCAGGTTGTAGACGTTGTTCGACCAGTTCTGAATCGTCGTGTAACGGCAACGGCCACCGGGCTTTACGATGATCTCCACGACCGCCGAGTGCAGCGAATCGCTCTTGTAGATCGGCGCGGTACAGCCCTCGACGTAGTGCACGTAGGCGCCCTCGTCAACGATGATCAGCGTCCGCTCGAACTGGCCCATGTTCTCGGTGTTGATCCGGAAGTAGGCCTGCAGCGGGATGTCCACGTGCACGCCCGGCGGCACGTAGATGAACGAACCGCCCGACCACACCGCGGTATTCAGCGCGGAGAACTTGTTGTCCCCGGCCGGGATCACCGTGCCGAAGTACTGCTTGAAGACGTCCTCGTGTTCCCTCAGGCCGGTGTCGGTATCGAGGAAGAGGACGCCTTGGGCCTCCAGGTCCTCGCGGATCTGGTGGTAAACAACCTCGCTTTCGTACTGAGCCGCTACGCCGGCAACCAATCGCTGCTTTTCAGCCTCGGGAATTCCGAGTTTGTCGTACGTATTCCTGATGTCCTCGGGCAAATCCTCCCAGGACGCGGCCTGCTTCTCGGTCGAGCGCACGAAGTACTTGATGTTCTCGAAGTCGATGCCCTCGAGATTGGACCCCCAGTTCGGCATCGGCTTCTTGTTGAAGGTCCGCAGCGCGCGCAGCCGGCTTTCCAGCATCCACTCCGGCTCGTTCTTCTTGCCCGAGATGTCGCGCACCACCGCCTCGGACAGCCCGCGCTGTGCGCTGGCGCCCGCGACGTCGGAATCCACCCAGCCATAGCCGTACCGGCTCAGCGAGGCGATGGCCTCGGCCTGGGTGAGCGGCTCGCCGGTCTTGTGGACCGTGGTATCCGGCATGGCGGTCATGTAGACACTCCTTGTTGGGTCTTGGTGGCTTCGGCGCGGGCTGTGCGACGAAGTTCTGCTTGCTTGTCTGTGCTTTTGTCGGTGAGCGGCACGTGCGTGGTGCAGGCGCAGTCTCCGTTGACGATCGTGGCCAACCGCTGTACATGGGTACCCAGCACCTCGGCGAAGGCGTCCCGCTCGGTTTCGCACAGTTCCGGGAATTCCTCCGCGACGTGCGACACCGGGCAGTGGTGCTGGCAGAGCTGCACTCCGTGGATCGGCCCGCTCACCGGGGTAGTCGTTGCGGCGTAACCGGCCTCGGTCAGCGCGGCGGCCACTTTATCGACGGTGGATTCAACGTCGTCAACATCGTCGGGGCCCTCGGTTACTCCCGAGAGGATGCTGTCAATGCGGCGCCGCGCGAACGTTCGGACGGCGTCGTCGCCGCCGATCTCGCGGAGCTGACGCATGGCCGCGACGGCCAGATCGTCGTAGGTGTGCCCCAGCTTGGCCCGTCCGGCAGCGGTCAGGCGATACCGGCGGGCGGGTCGGCCACGGCCAGTGTGCTGCCAGGACGCCGCCGCACTGGACTGCGCGTCGCCGGCCTCCAGCAGGGCGTCCAGGTGTCTGCGCACGCCAGCGGCGGAGATGCCGAGCCGCTCACCGATCTCACCGGCGGTGATCGGTCCGGCCTCCAGCAGCAGCTGGACAATCGCGCCACGCGTGTGGCGGTCGCTGCCAGATGTCGCCGATACAGCGGCTCCGGCCTCCGGACGGAATTTCACAACACCATTGTGACGGAATTCCGAAACCGGGTCTAGCAAGGCTACCCTTAGCGTGACGAACGCCTCACCAGTGCCAGCTACGCTGCTGTGATGGCTTTCCGCCTGCGGTCCCTGTCCACCTCGATAGCCGGCTGGCATGGCGACGAGCGGACCGTCGGCACCCCGTTGAACGACGCCGAGCTCATCGCGTTGCGACGAACCCGCCTGTTCGGGGCCACCGGCACCGTGCTGATGGCCATCGGGGCGCTCGGCGCAGGAGCCCGGCCGGTGGTGCAGGATCCGACGTTCGGAGTGCGGCTGCTCAACCTGCCGTCACGCATCCAGACCGTCTCGCTGACCATGACCACGACCGGCGCGGTGATGATGGCGCTGGCCTGGCTGATGCTGGGCCGGTTCACGCTCGGCAGCAGGCGGATGACGCGCAGCCAACTGGACCGCACGCTGCTGCTGTGGGCGCTACCGCTGCTGGTCGCACCGCCGATGTACAGCAAGGACGTCTACTCCTATCTCGCGCAGAGTCAGATCTCGCGGCTGGGACTGGATCCGTATCGCGTCGGCCCCGCACCCGGCCTGGGCCTCGACCATGTCTTCACGCTGTCGGTGCCGAGCCTGTGGCGTGAGACGCCGGCGCCCTACGGTCCATTGTTCCTGTGGATCGGCCGTGGCATCTCGGCGCTGACCGGCGAGAACATCGTCGCCGCCACGCTGTGCCACCGGCTGATCGTGCTTGCCGGGGTGGGCCTCATCGTGTGGGCGACACCGCGGCTGGCCCGCCGGTGCGGAGTCGCCGAGGTGAGCGCGCTGTGGCTGGGTCCGGCCAACCCGCTGCTGTTCATGCACCTGGTCGCGGGCATTCACAACGAGGCGCTGATGCTGGGCCTGATGCTGGCGGGCACCGAGTTCGCGCTACGCGGTGTCGATGGCATCGGAGCGGCCAAGCCGCTGCTGCCCAGGCCGTTTTCCTGGCCGGGCGGACGCGACGAGTGGGCTCGCTGGCGGCCGATGGCGATGCTGGTCCTGGGCACGGTGCTGATCACGATGTCCTCACAGATCAAGCTGCCGTCGCTGCTGGCGCTCGGCTTCGTGGCGATGGCGCTGGCACGCCGGTGGGGCGGCACGTTCAAGGCATTCCTGGTGGCCGGCGGATCGCTGACGGCGCTGTCACTGGCGGTGATGGCGGCCATCGGGTGGGCCAGCGGCCTGGGCTTCGGCTGGATCTTCACGCTCGGGACCGCCAACGTGGTGCGCAGCTGGATGTCGCCGCCGACACTGCTGGCGCTGGGCACCGGCCAGGTCGGCATCCTGCTGGGGCTGGGCGATCACACCACCGCGGTGCTGGCGTTGACCCGTGGCATCGGCGTGTTCATCATCGCGGTGCTGGTGACCTGGTTGTTGATTTCGGTGCTGCGCGGCCGGCTGCATCCGGTGGGTGGACTCGGCGTCGCGCTGGCCGCCACCGTGCTGCTGTTCCCGGTGGTGCAGCCCTGGTATCTGCTGTGGGCGATCATCCCGCTGGCGGCGTGGGCGACCCGGCCGGGGTTCCGCGGCGCGACGATCGCGATCACGCTGGTGGTCGGCATCTTCGGGCCGACCGCCAACGGCGACCGGTTCGCCTTGTTCCAGATCGTGCTCGCGACCGCGGCCAGCACGGTCATCGTGCTGGCGCTCATCGCGCTCACCTACTACCGGCTGCCGTGGCGGCGGCTACCGGACGCCGATGCGGCACTGATCCCGGCGCCCGTCGCGGCCGAACCGCCGCCACCACAGCCGCGGACCGCGAAGCCCGACGCCTACGCTGAATCCCCGTGACCTCCGGCTCCGGCGTCGTCCCCGTGCGCTTGCAAGGGGTCAGCAAGCGCTACGGGTCGACGACGGCCGTCGCCAATCTCGACCTCGAGGTGGCGCCCGCGGAGGTGCTCGCGCTGCTGGGACCGAACGGCGCGGGCAAGACGACGACGGTGGAGATGTGCGAGGGTTTCATCCGGGCCGACGCGGGCACCATCGAAATCCTCGGGCTGGATCCGGTCACCGATAACGCGCGGGTGCGTGAACGCATCGGGGTGATGCTGCAGGGCGGCGGCGGATATCCGGCGGCACAAGCGGGCGAGATGCTCAATCTCGTTGCGGCGTACGCCGCCAACCCGTTGGACCCGGGATGGCTGATGGACACGCTAGGCCTGACCGAGACGGCGAGGACGACCTACCGACGGCTATCCGGCGGACAGCAGCAGCGGCTGGCGCTGGCATGCGCGGTGGTCGCCCGCCCGGAACTGGTGTTCCTCGACGAACCGACCGCGGGCATGGACGCGCATGCGCGGATTGTGGTGTGGGAGTTGATCGATGCGCTGCGCCGCGACGGCGTCACGGTGGTGCTGACCACTCACCAGCTGACCGAGGCCGAGGAGCTGGCCGACCGCCTGGTGATCATCGATCACGGGGTGCCGGTGGCCACCGG
>NZ_JBOGDB010000043.1:0-2388 GCF_050701515.1 Mycobacterium sp.
GGCGGACTCGCTCGGTGCGGCCGTCGGCGCGTCGCGTGCCGCGGTGGACTCCGGCTACTACCCGGGCCAGTTCCAGGTGGGTCAGACCGGCAAGACCGTGTCGCCGCAGCTGTACATCGCGCTGGGCATCTCCGGGGCGATCCAGCACCGCGCCGGTATGCAGACGAGCAAGACGATCATCGCGGTGAACAAGGACGAAGAGGCGCCGATCTTCGAGATCGCCGACCTCGGCATCGTCGGCGACCTGTTCAAGGTCGCGCCGCAGCTGACCGAGGCGATGAAGGCCCGCAAGGGCTGAGTTTCTCCCGCTGAGAAGACGCAAAAGCGCCCGACACGCCACGTGTTCGGGGGCTTTTGCGACTGCTCGCGACGTTCACTTAGCGTGCACGGACACGTCACGTTGACGATGCCATCCCGCTGTCCGGCTGGGCGACCGTGCAGTCGTGAGCACCGCTTCTGTACTCATACCCGCCGAGCAGACCGAGGGCGCCTCAGCGCCGCGTTACACCCTGCTGCTTTCCGCCGACCCTGCGCTCATCGAAGCCGGGCAGCGTCTTCGTCACGACGTATTCACCTCCGAACCCGGTTTCGCAGTTTCGGGCGCCGGCCCGGGATTCGAAGCAGGTAGAGACGCTGACCGGTTCGACGAATTCTGCGATCACCTGGTGGTCCGCGAGGACAACTCCGGCGAACTGGTCGGCTGCTACCGCATGCTGCCGCCGCCGGGTGCCATCGCGGCCGGCGGGCTCTACACCGCAACCGAATTCGACGTTGCGGCGCTGGATCCATTGCGGCCGTCGCTGCTCGACAAGCGCCGGGCGGACACCCGATACCTGCGCCGGTTGCGCTCGGTGGGGATGGCGCAGGAAGTGTCGCGGTGACCGTCGAGCATCCCTGGCTGCCCAGGGCGACGTGCGACGACAGTTGCATGCGCGCCGGCGGTGAGCAGGCCGGCCGACCGCTCAGCGTGGCATTGCGCACGGCGCTGCGCAGCACGCTCGCGCTGATGCTGGTGCCCGCCATACCGCTGCTGGCCGTGCCGTTGCCGGGCCGCTCGCAGGTGCAGCGTGCCTATTGCCGCCTGATGCTGCGCTGCCTCGGTGTGCGAATCACGGTGTCGGGCGGGCCGATTCGGAACCTGAGCGGCGTGCTGGTCGTCAGCGGCCACGTGTCGTGGGTGGACATCTTCGCCATCGGCGCGGTGCTGCCCGGCTCGTTCGTCGCCAAGTCCGAGCTCATCAACTGGCCGGCGCTGGGCATCGCCGCCCGCATCATGAAGGTCATCCCGATCGACCGGACCGACCTGCGAGGGCTGCCCGACGTGGTCGGAACCGTCGCCGACCGGTTACGCGCGGGTCAGACGGTGGTGGCTTTCCCGGAGGGCACGACATGGTGCGGCCTGGCGTACGGGCCGTTCCGGCCGGCGATGTTCCAGGCCGCCGTGGACGCGGGCCGGCCGGTCCAGCCGCTGCGGCTGACCTACCATCACCGCGACGGCAGGCCGTCGACGATTCCGGCCTTCATCGGCAACGACACGCTGCTGGCGTCCATCCGGCGGTTGATCACCGCGCGGCGCACGGTGGTGCACGTGCAGGTCCAGTCGCTGCAGCTGCCCGGTGGCGACCGCAGGGACCTGGCGCTGCGTTGCGAGGCCGCGGTTCGCGGAGAAACCGCCCGGCGCGCCCACGGGCCCGCGCTGGTGGCCTGACCAGGCGGTCAGGGCGGCCGGTACGCGGCGGTTATCCTTGACAGGTCATGACCTCGGACAAGTCCGTCTACCTGGATCACGCCGCCACCACCCCGATGCACCCCGCTGCCGTCGAGGCGATGGCGGCCGTGCTGGCGACGGTCGGCAATGCGTCGTCGCTGCATGGGACCGGCCGGGCCGCCCGGCGCCGGATGGAGGAATCGCGGGAGACGCTGGCCACCTTGCTGGGGGCCCGCCCGTCCGAGGTGATCTTCACCGCGGGTGGCACCGAGAGCGACAACCTCGCGGTCAAGGGCATCTACTGGGCTCGCCGCGACGCCGAGCCGCGTCGCCGGCGCATCGTCACCACCGCGGTCGAGCACCACGCGGTGCTGGACTCGGTGCAATGGCTGGCCGAACACGAAGGCGCCGAGGTGACGTGGCTGCCCACCGCATCGGACGGCTCGGTCGCGCCCGCCGCACTGCGCGAGGCGTTGCAGGATCACGACGACGTGGCGCTGGTGTCGGTGATGTGGGCGAACAACGAGGTCGGCACCATCATGCCGCTGACCGAATTGGCGGCCGTCGCGGCCGAATTCGATGTTCCGATGCATAGCGACGCGGTTCAGGCGGTCGGCCAGATTCCCGTCGACTTCGCCTCCAGCGGCCTGTCGGCAATGAGCGTCGCGGCGCACAAGTTC
>NZ_JBOGDB010000044.1:0-6572 GCF_050701515.1 Mycobacterium sp.
AAGGTGCTGGAGGACCTCGGCTGGTATGTCGCCGACAATCTGCCGCCCGAGCTGATCGCGCGGATGGTCGAGTTGGGCCTGGCGGCCGGCTCGCGCATCACCCAGCTGGCTGTGGTGATGGACGTGCGCTCCCGGGGCTTCACCGGCGATTTGGATTGGGTGCGTAAGGATTTGGCGACTCGCAACATCGCGCCGCGGGTGTTGTTCATGGAGGCCTCGGACGACATCCTGGTCCGTCGCTACGAGCAGAATCGCCGGAGCCATCCGTTGCAGGGCAACCAGACACTGGCCGAGGGTATAGCCGCCGAGCGGGCGATGTTGGCGCCGGTGCGCGCGGCGGCCGACCTGATCATCGACACCTCGACGCTGTCAGTGCCCGCGTTGCGGGAAAGCATCGAACGAGCCTTCGGCGGAGAAACCGTCGCGGACACCAGCGTCACCGTGGAGTCATTCGGCTACAAGTACGGGCTGCCGATGGACGCCGATACGGTGATGGACGTGCGGTTCCTGCCCAACCCGCACTGGGTTGACGAGCTGCGGCCGCACACCGGTCAGCACCCGACCGTGCGGGAATACGTGTTGGGACAACCCGGTGCGGCGGAATTTCTCGACACCTATCATCGATTGCTCGACGTCGTCCTCGAGGGATATCGCCGGGAAGGGAAGCGCTACATGACCGTTGCCATCGGCTGCACAGGGGGCAAGCATCGCAGTGTTGCGATGGCCGAAGCGTTGGCGGGACGATTGCAGGGCGGTGACCAACTGACGGTGCGGGTGCTGCACCGGGATCTGGGCCGCGAATGAGCTCACGCATCGTCGCGCTTGGCGGCGGCCACGGGCTCTACGCCACGTTGTCGGCCGCCCGCCGGCTCACTCCGCATGTCACGGCGGTGGTGACAATTGCCGACGACGGGGGATCCTCTGGACGACTGCGCAATGAGCTCGAGGTGGTACCGCCGGGTGATCTGCGAATGGCGTTGGCGGCCTTGGCATCTGACAGTGGGCATGGGCGGCTGTGGGCGACGATCCTTCAGCACCGGTTCGGGGGCAGCGGCGCGCTGGCCGGCCACCCCATCGGAAACCTGATCCTGGCCGGACTGAACGAGGTACTCGCCGATCCCGTGGCGGCACTTGATGAGTTGGGCCGCATCCTGGGAGTCAAGGGCCGCGTCTTACCGATGTGCCCGATCGCATTGCAGATCGAAGCGGATGTCGCTGGCCTGGAATCGGATCCGCGGATGTTCAGGCTGATCCGCGGCCAGGTGGCGATCGCCACCACGCCCGGCAAGGTGCGACGGGTCCGGCTGCTGCCCAACGACCCGCCGGCGACCCGGCAGGCGGTGGACGCGATCATGTCTGCCGACTTGGTGGTGCTCGGTCCGGGATCGTGGTTCACCAGCGTGATCCCGCACGTCCTGGTGCCAGAACTGGCAGCAGCTCTGCAAGCCACGCCTGCGCGGCGCGCGCTGGTGCTCAACCTGGTCGCCGAGCCTGGTGAAACGGCGGGATTCTCCGCCGAGCGACACATCCACGTGCTCGCCCAGCATGCCCCGGGATTCACGGTGACCGACATCGTCGTCGACGCCTCCCGGGTGCCCAGCGACCGGGAGCGGGAACAGCTCAGGCGCACCGCGGCCATCCTGGAGGCCGACGTTCAGTTTGCTGACGTGTCCAGACCTGGTACACCTTTACATGACCCGGCGAGGTTGGCCGCGGCGCTGGAGGGTGTCCGACTGCACCGGACGGAACCCACGACGCCGACCGTTCCCACACCCGCCCGGACAGTCAATGGACCGAGAGGTGACGACCCGTGGCAATGACAGCCGAGGTCAAGGACGAGCTGAGCCGACTTGTGGTCAATTCGGTGAGTGCTCGCCGCGCCGAGGTGGCGTCGTTGCTGCGCTTCGCCGGGGGACTACACATCGTGTCCGGCCGCGTGGTGGTGGAGGCCGAGGTGGATCTCGGGATCATCGCCCGCCGGCTGCGCAAGGACATTTTCGACCTGTACGGCTACAACGCCGTCGTTCATGTGTTGTCCGCCAGCGGTATCCGCAGGAACACCCGGTATGTGGTGCGGGTCGCCAAGGACGGTGAGGCGCTGGCCCGCCAGACCGGGCTGCTCGATCTGCGGGGCCGTCCGGTGCGCGGGCTGCCCACGCAGGTCGTGGGTGGCAGCGTGGGCGACGCCGAGGCGGCGTGGCGCGGCGCGTTCCTCGCGCACGGTTCGCTGACCGAACCGGGCCGGTCCTCCGCGCTGGAAGTGAACTGTCCCGGACCGGAAGCGGCGCTGGCGCTGGTGGGGGCGGCGCGGCGACTCGGCGTCAGCGCGAAGGCGCGCGAGGTGCGGGGCAACGACCGTGTGGTAGTGCGCGACGGCGAAGCCATCGGCGCGTTGCTGACCCGGATGGGGGCGCAAGACACCAGGCTGACCTGGGAAGAGCGCCGGATGCGCCGCGAGGTCCGCGCCACCGCCAACCGGCTTGCCAACTTTGACGACGCGAACCTACGGCGCTCGGCAAGGGCCGCGGTGGCCGCGGCCGCCCGGGTGGAGCGGGCGCTGGAAATTCTCAGCGACACGGTGCCGGACCATCTGGCCGCGGCCGGCAAGCTACGCATCGAGCACCGGCAGGCGTCGCTGGAGGAACTGGGCCGGCTGGCCGATCCACCGATGACGAAAGACGCTGTCGCGGGGCGCATTCGGCGGTTATTGTCGATGGCCGACCGCAAGGCCAAGCAGGAGGGCGTTCCCGACACCGAGTCGGCGGTCACCCCTGACCTGCTCGAAGACGCCTAGCTGGAGGCCAAGTTGTATCGGCCATTGCTATCGACCTAGTTGACTTTTATGCCGAGGGGCGGGCTTGCGATCGTGGGTTGCTGTTGCGGGCACGGTGTTCAGCCACGATCCGATCCGGCGGGCGGCGGCGAAGCTGGCCCAACTCGCCGCCGCTACGAGCTTTGCGTCTCCTGCGGCGCCCGGGCTTGTGCGGGCGTCGTCGAGCACTTGGGAGTCGACTTGATACGAAGCGATCGCGGCTAGCAAGGCGAAACGTGCGATCGGTCGGTGCGGTATGGGCAGATTCTGCACAGCACTGTCGACCCAGCCACGCGACAGGCCGGGATCGTCGCCGCGCCAGGTACTCAGCCATTGGGCCACCAACTCCTGCACGGCTTCGGGAACTGCCTGGTGGCCGACAGCATCGAACGCCGCCGCGGCCCGGCCGAACGCGTCGGCGATGATCGGGTCGCTGCGGGCCCAGCCGAGGTCGGCCGGCAGCTGCGCGGGCGAAAGCAAACTGAGCGATGCACCGGGCCGTACGTCTCGCCTGAGCAGTGTCCGGAATACCGGTGTTGCAACCAGTTTGAAGATCGGCTTGAGCTTCGGCGCGGCTGATGGAAACGGTGATGTTGGGGCGAAGATGTTGACCATGCGGTTGATGTAGTGGTACGCGAGCGCGGTGCCGATCAGCTCTGGTGCGTGTTCATCCGGGAAGGGTTGCCGTTGCACGATGTCGGAATCCGGCTGACGGTTTGCGCGGGCCCAGGTCACTTTCGCCCGCAGGTCGGCGTCCTCGATCTGATCCGTCTCGCCGGAAGCGATCGCGCCTGCCGTGCTTCGCTCGCCGAGGGCCCGCAAAGTTGTGCTGTGGACGTCCACGCAAAAGGGACACGAATTGGTCGCCGAGACCGCCACCGCCACAGCCTCTTTCGTGGCGCGATCGACCCGGCGGCCCGAACTCGTTTCACGAGCGATGGCCCAGAAGGCGCACAGGGCGTCGGGGACCGGAAGGTGCAACGCGAATGGCGGGACCAGCGCGCCGAAGTCTTGGATGATCTGTCGGCGCGCGGCAAGTGTCCGGGAGTCGTCTAGGACGGGTGCGACGTGGCGAACCTGGCCAAGGAAGAGTCGCTCAGTGATTGACATCAGATACCTCCCAGCGGGATGTGGGGACAAGTTTTCCAAGGTTTACAACGCTTTGTCAAACTATCAGGTAGGATTTCTGTGTGCCACAACGTCTATATCGACAGTTCTGTCCCCTCGCCAGGGCGCTCGACCTGCTCGGCGAGCGTTGGACGCTGCTGATCGTCCGTGAACTGCTGACCGGGCCGAAGCGGTACACCGACCTGCGGGAAGGTCTGCCCGGGCTGGCCACCGATCTGCTCGCGACCCGGTTGAGGGACCTCCAGGAGAACGGGGTGATTGATCAGCGAGACGTGCCGCCGCCCACGCCAGCGAGGGTGTATGAACTTACTGAGCGCGGCTACGCGCTCAAACCGGCAATTGTCGAGTTCGCGCGTTGGGGACGCCCGCTGCTGCGCGACGCGGCCGACGACCGCTTGCCCGACAGCGCGCTGTCATTGGGCTTGGAGGCGACCTTCCGCCCAGATGCTGCGGAAGGCATCGACGAGATATACGACATAGAGGTCGATGGGCAACGAGTCGCCGTCCACGTTCACGACGGCGCAGTAGACGTCACGCCCGGTGGCACTGATGAACGTGCGGCCGTCAGAATCGTTACCGACCGACCAGGCTTTACCCGTCTCGCGACGGGCCACCCGGGAGAGCGCGTACACGTCGAGGGTGACGCAGAAGCGCTGGAGCGGTTTCAACGCGTCTTCTCCCCGGGTTCACACTGAGAACCGCAAAGCCGCCGATCTCACGCCGCCCGACCACTTTTCACGGTGACACGCGCAGTGCGACTCAACGAGGAAAAAGGTGAACGAGATGATCTGGACACGACGAAGTCTGTACTACCTCAGTACATATCAGGTGGTAACTGGCTTGGCGCTGTTGTTTGCACCGACGACCACGCTCAGACTGCTGCTTTCGAACGGTGACTACGGGGACATCATGCCCCGGTTGGTCGGCATGTTAATAGCCGGCCTGGGAATTTCGGTCGCTTGGCTCATCGGCACCCGCGCCGAGTCGGTCTACCCGGTCACCCTCGTTTTACGAACATTCTTCCTGATCAGCTTTCTCGGGCTGTATTGGCTCTCGCGAGATCCACTCTTCCTCGTACTCGCGGGTGTCGTTGGGGTTGGCTACTGCTTGACGATCATGGGGTTCGTTGCGGACCGGCGCGGAGGGGCAAGGCTCGCACTGCAAAACGCAGGCGCAGCAGCCGGTCGTGCACTTTGATGTAGAAGACCGCGAGTCGCCTTTTGCCTTGTTGCCGCGGCGGGCGTGCTTGACGACCAACTCGATGCAAGTTCTCTCACTGAGCGGACCTTGGCATCTCGCGCAGCATCGTCTGGTCCTGCCGCAGGTGCTCTTGCAGCAAGGTGGAGAGTTCCTGTTCAAGCCGGACAAACTTCTCGAACGCTTTATGAGCCACCGCGTCCAACAGCACCGCTTCGTCGTGCGCTGCCACCGGCAGGTTTCGGTAGTCGGCCATTTGAACGGCGACTCCCGACAGTCGGTCGGCGACGTCCCGATGTGCCGTCACCAACGTCGCATAGGCGTCAAGTTCCTTTCTCGCGTCCGAGTCGGCGGGATCGAGTGCCCTCATATGCGCTTCTAGGACCTGTGCTAATGCGGCGAGCAACTCGCCCAGGTTGCCGGCGAGAGAGGACCGACTCGCCAAGCCTTGGCCACACGTCGATGGTTCTTCCATTTCGCCCTCCTCGTTATCGTGAACGCGTGAACATCCTAAAGGTCGGTGCGGCTTTTCCCGACCCGCCCTTCAACGGTATGCCGGACAACGGCGGCCTCGACATTGAACTGATGACCGAACTGGTCGGAAGGCTCGGTGCGACCGTCGAATTCATCCCATACGAAGGAGTCGATTTCAACGGCATCTTCGATGCTCTGAACGCCGGCGCCTATGACTGCGTCGCCGCCGGCACCACGGTCACAAAGGAGCGGGAGAAAAAGGCGGCGTTCGTCCCGCCGTATCTCATCTCAGGACAATCGCTGGCCGTCGACACCCGGCGGCTGCCGCACGTGAGGTCCATCGACGACCTCGACGGCCTGACCGTCGGCGTGCAGCAAGGCAACACCAGCCGGTCGATCGCCGACAACCTGGTCGCCGCAGGGAAGGCCGGCGCCGTCCGGGTCTACGACTACGGCAGCATCCGGAGCGCCCTGGAGGACCTCAGCACGGGCGGCTGCGACGTCTTCATGAAGCTGGCGCCGGTACTCACCGAGCTCGTCAAGCCCATCGCGGGCGTCGAGGTGGTGCAGCGCGGCATCTCCACCGAGCACATCGCGATCGCCGTCGGCCTGGAAAATCAGCAGCTGCTCGCCCGGATCACCGTCGCGCAGGCCGAGCTGGAGGACGACGGCGCGCTGCAGCGAATCAGGAGGAAATGGCTGGGTAACCCCTATACCGACCAGAGCCTTGCGGTGCTCTGACCGGCCCGCGCGTGACGCCTCTCACACCACTAGGCTGGCCGTTGAGCATCAAGGCAACAAAGGGAGACGAACGTGACGATCCGGGTAGGCGTTAACGGCTTCGGCCGAATCGGACGCAACTTCTACCGGGCCCTCGAGGCGCAGCAGGCCGAGGGCAGCAGCACCGACATCGAGGTGGTGGCGGTCAACGACCTGACCGACAACGCCACCCTCGCGCATC
>NZ_JBOGDB010000045.1:0-59217 GCF_050701515.1 Mycobacterium sp.
ACCATGCCGGTCGGGTGGAACTGCACGAACTCCATGTTGATCAGGTTGGCGCCCGCGCGCAGGGCGAGCGCGTGCCCGTCGCCGGTGTACTCCCAGGAGTTGGACGTCACTTTGTAGGACTTGCCGATGCCTCCGGTGGCCAGCACCACGGCGGGCGTCTCGAAGAGGATGAAATTGCCGTTCTCCCGCCAGTAGCCGAAGGCGCCGGCGATCCGGCTCTGCCCATCCGGGGCACCCGGACCCGAGCGATCCTTGATCAGGTCGGTGATGGTGCATTCGTGGAACACCCGGATACGGGCCTCGTAGTCGCCGAGCTCGGCCTTGTCCTCTTGCTGCAGCGAGACGATCTTCTGCTGCAGCGTGCGGATGATCTCCAGGCCGGTGCGGTCACCGACGTGGGCCAGCCGCGGGTACTCGTGGCCGCCGAAGTTGCGCTGCGAGATGCGGCCGTCCTTCGTACGGTCGAACAGCGCGCCATACGTCTCCAGCTCCCAGACCCGTTCCGGGGCCTCCTTGGCGTGCAGCTCGGCCATCCGGTAGTTGTTCAGGAACTTGCCGCCGCGCATGGTGTCGCGAAAGTGGACTTTCCAGTTGTCCTTCGGGTTGGTGTTGCCCATCGCCGCCGCGCAGCCGCCCTCGGCCATTACCGTGTGGGCCTTACCGAATAGTGACTTGCTGACGACAGCGACCTTCTGGCCGCGTTCGCGCGCCTCGATGACCGCCCGCAAACCAGCGCCGCCGGCACCGATGACGACGACGTCGTATTGGTGCCGTTCGACCTCAGCCATATACTCTCACTTGCCTTTTCACTAGAAGATTCGTTAACGGCCTTCTCAGCCAATGAATCTCAAGTCAGAGATGGTCCCGCTTGCCACCAGCATGATGTAGAAGTCGGTCAGCATCAGGGTGCCGAGCGTGATCCATGCCCACAGCATGTGCCGGGTGTTGAGCACGCTGACCTGCGTCCAGAACCAGTACTTGATGGGATGTTTGGAGAAGTGCTTGAGCCGTCCGCCGACGATGTGCCGGCAGGAGTGGCAGGACAGGGTGTAGATCCACAACAGGATGACGTTGACGGTCAATACGACGTTGCCCAGACCGAAGCCGAAGCCCGACGGCGAATGAAACGCCACTATGGCGTCGTAGGTGTTGATCACCGAAATGATGAGCGCGGCATAGAAGAAGTATCGATGGCTGTTCTGAATGATCAGAGGCAGCCGGGTTTCACCGGTATAGCGCGAATGTGGTTCGGCCACAGCGCATCCCGGTGGGGACTGCCACACCGAGCGGTAGTAGGCCTTGCGGTAGTAGTAACACGTCACACGGAACGCCAGCAGGAACGGCAGCGTGATGATCGCCAGTGGAATCAACGGCGGGAACTCGCCGAACCACACACCCAGGTGGCTGGACCCCGGTACGCAGGATGCGCTGATACAAGGCGAATAAAACGGCGTCAGGTAGTGGTAGTCCTCGACCCAATAGGCACTCTGCCAGGACGCCCGGACAAGGCCGTAGATCAGGAATGCGGCGAATCCGAGATTCGTCCAGACCGTTGGCGTCCACCACCGGTCGGTGCGAAGCGTGCGTTCGGGTATCCGTGGGCGGTTCGGGGCGAAAACGCCGTTGGCCTGACGGTCAGCGGTGGGTGCGCTCACAGTTCCCTTTCCTGTTGTGCTCCGGGCTGTGACAGAGACTAGATCACCCTCGGCTCTGGCCTCCCACGCCCTCGTCATCGACGTCTCGCCAGAAGTCGGTGTCGTACTGGGTGTCCGGGATCGGGATCTTCTCGCCCCCCTGCCGGTGCCGGGTCATCCCGCGGGTGAGTTCCAGCTCCTCGGCGTCGATGTCGAGGCGGTCGAGGTCATTCAGAATGCGCTCTGCATCATTGACAATTCGACGCATCGCGTAGGTGTCGCCGTACCTTGACGCCAGCGATGTCACGCACCGCCGGAGGCCACCGATCAGCTCGTGAAGCTCGGCAAATTCGGTAGTGCTGGACATCTGACCTCCTTGGGCTGAAGGTGTCTCGAATCACAGTACGACACCCGGTGCCAGCCACATCATGGAGTTCGAGGTGAGACAGATCACGTCAGGAAGAGGAGGCCCGAATTGGCCGAAAAGCAGGTACTTCAGGAGCGGGCCGCGGCGCTGCTCGCATTGCACCAACCCGGCAATCCGGTGGTGCTGCCGACGGTGTGGGACGCGTGGTCGGCCAGGCTGGCCGTCGACGCCGGATTCGGCGCGCTGACCGTGGGCAGCCATCCGGTCGCCGACTCGATCGGCAAACCGGACAACGAGGGCATGACGTTCGACGACCTGCTCACCCGGGTGGTACAGATCACCGACGCGGTGGACGTTCCGGTCTCGGTCGACATCGAATCCGGATATGGCGAGGCGCCCGGCCGCCTCATCGACGGCTTGTTGGGTGTCGGGGCGGTGGGCCTGAACATCGAGGACACCGTGCACGGCGAGGGCGGGCGGCTGCGCCCGTCGACCGAACATGCCGAACTGGTCGGCGCGTTGCGGGCCGCCGCCGACGCCGCCGGGGTGCACGTGGTGGTCAACGCCCGGACGGATCTGTTCCTGCGTCAGGACGGCGACGAAGCCGACCGCGTCGATCGGGCCATCGCGCGGTTGACCGAAGCGGCGAACGCCGGCGCCGATGTGCTGTATCCGGTCGGACGCCACGATCCGGATACGCTGCGGCGCCTGGCCGCCGAGTTGCCGCTGCCGATCAACGCGATCGCGCTGCCTGATCGGTCGGACCCCGGTTTGTACGGTCCGCTCGGGGTCGCGCGGATCAGCTTCGGGCCCTTCCTGCAGGCAGCCCTGGCGGCGCATGCTAAGGGGATCTTGGGGAGGTGGTCATGACCGAGGACATGTGGGGAACGGGCGACTACAAGGCCGTCGCGGACAAGGTGTCGTCCATCGGCGACGTCCTGGTGCCGACGGCCGGCATCGAACCGGGCGTGGAGGTACTCGACGTCGCCTGCGGAACAGGCAACGCAACGATCCCGGCCGCCAAACTGGGAGCGCGCGTGACCGGAGTGGACTTGTCCCCGGGCTTGGTCGCGATTGCGCGGGAACGCGGAGCCGAGGCCGGCGTCGATGTCAGCTGGCTCGAGGGTGATGCGCAGTCGCTCCCGTTCGAAGATGACACCTTCGACCGGGTCATCTCCGCGATCGGGCACATGTTCGCTCCCGACCACCAGCGAAGTGCGGGTGAGTTGCGCCGCGTCTGCCGCCCCGACGGGCGCATCGCTATCGCATGCTGGACCCCTGAGGGGGCCATCGGGAGCATGTTCGCGGCCCTGGGCGGAATCTCACCGGCGCCACCGGAGGGCTTCCAGTCGCCGCTGCTCTGGGGAACCGAAGAACATGTCCGCCGACTGCTCGGCGACGCCGTCGAATTCGAGCGACACAACGTCGAGTTCAACGAGCCATCGCCGCAGAGCTATGCAGATTTCATGTGTAGTCGCTTTCCCCCGCTGATCGCCGCCCGCGGAGAGCTCGGCGACGAGCTCGTCCATGAGACCTTCTTGCGCTGGGTCAACGACTCGAATGAGGCGGCCGACGGGACGTTGCGTTACCGCGGCGAGTATCTGGTCTCGGTGATCTGACGGAGGATCCTGGCGGCCCATGCCAACGAGATGCCACGCCCGAAGTTGCGATCGTCACTTATGGTGGTGGTAATGAGTATTTCGACGCGCTTCGTAACAGTCGTTATGGCCGCGGTATCGTTGATCGGCTTCGGCACCGGATCTGCCGCCGCCGAAGCCGGTAATGGCGACATGGTGCCGCTCAGCAGCATCTTGAGGGCCTGCGATTCCAGCGAGACGGAGTATGTATCGGCGACCGGCTTCGGTTCCGGCCAAGCGTTCATCGGCACCGGCGGCTCGAACACCGTGACCGCGGAGGTGCGCCTGGGGATAGGCAAGCCGAACACCCCGTACAACGTCAGGGTGATCCAGGTGCCCCGGCCAAGGTCGCAGCCGTGCAATGCCGGTGACCCCGGCGTCTTGGCGGGCGTGCTGAACACCGACGGCAACGGGACCGGCTCCGTGACCCTGCGGGGCAGTCTTCGTCCCGGCGCGACCGGCGCATGGGCGTTCGTCGAGGGATCACCGGATCCCGGCCAGATCCGCGGTGAGTTCTACACTTCAGACGTCGTCACCAGTCTGACGTAGCAGAAATCCGGTGGAATCCCAAGGGCTCCACCGGATTCGGTGTCGTGGGTGCCACTTGATGTCGATGCGCTGGGCCTCGGCGGCCGGCGGCCGCTAGCCGTTAAAACTTGAGTCGAGGGCACTTAAGTTCCACCCGCCGTTCGCCCTCGGTGAACGGCTCACAGGCGGCCGGCGGCGATGGTGAGCACACCGTCATGGGCGCTTCACACGACGCGACATTGCGGCAATATCGGCTTTCTAGCCTCGCAACATGCAGTCAGAACGGGCCAGGCATGTGGTGGTGGTGGGCCACGGCATGGTCGGTCACCGCTTCGTCGAAGCCCTGCGGGCCCGTGACACCGACGGAGCCTGGCGGGTCACGGTGCTGGCCGAGGAAGCCGACGCCGCCTATGACCGGGTCGGGCTCACCGGCTACACCACGCACTGGGATCGGGGCCGGCTCGCGCTGCCGGGCAATGACTACAGCGGTGACGACAAGGTTCGGCTGCGGCTGGGTGCCCGGGTCACCGAGATCGATCGGACCGCCAGGTGCGTGCTGACGGCCGACGGTGAGCGGTTGGCCTATGACGCGCTGGTGCTGGCCACCGGCTCGTACGCCTTCGTGCCGCCGGTGCCGGGGCACGACCTGCCGGCCTGCCATGTGTACCGCACCCTCGACGACCTCGACGCCATCCGGGCCGACGTGGCGCGCACCCTCGACGCCGGACAAGCACCGTCGGGCGTCGTCATCGGCGGCGGGCTGCTCGGCCTGGAGGCCGCCAACGCGCTGCGCGGTTTCGGATTGGCCACCCATGTCGTTGAACTGGCACCCCAGCTGATGGCCCAGCAGATCGACAAAGCCGGCGGTGCGCTGCTGGCCCGGATGATCGGCGATCTCGGCATCACCGTGCACACCGGCGTCGGCACCGACGCGATCCAGCCGGCACAACGCAATCGTCCCGTCCGGCGGTCCGCCGAGGACGACTCGGTGCGGGTGGCGCTGAGCGACGGGGCGTTCATCGATGCCGGGCTGGTGGTCTTCGCCACCGGCGTGCGGCCGCGGGACGAGCTGGCCGTGAGTGCGGGGCTGGCGACGACCCCGCGTGGCGGCGTGCTGACCGATCTGTCCTGCGCCACAGCGGATCCCAACATCTATGCGGTCGGTGAGGTCGCCGCGATCGAGGGACGATGCTACGGCCTCGTCGGCCCGGGCTACACCAGCGCCGAAGTGGTGGCGGACCGGCTGCTGGGCGGCGCCGCGGAATTCCCCGGCGCCGATATGTCCACCAAACTGAAGCTGCTCGGCGTGGACGTCGCGAGCTTCGGCGACGCGATGGGCACCACACCGGACTGCCTGGAAGTCGCGGTCAACGACGCGGTCAACCAGACTTACGCCAAGCTGGTGCTCTCCGACGACGCCAAGACGCTGCTCGGTGGCGTGCTGGTTGGCGATGCCTCCGCATACGGCGTGCTCCGGCCGATGGTCGGCGAGCCGCTGCCCGGTGACCCGCTGGCGCTCATCGCCCCGGCCGGACCGGACAACGGGGGCGCCTCGCTCGGAGTCGGCGCGCTGCCGGCAGGCGCGCAGATCTGCTCGTGCAACAACGTCACCAAGGGCGATCTCACCCACGCCATCGCGGACGGCTGCACCGATGTGCCCGCGCTGAAGGGCTGCACCGCCGCGGGCACGTCGTGCGGGTCCTGCGTGCCGCTGCTCAAGCAACTGCTCGAGGCAGAGGGCGTCGAGCAGTCCAAGGCGTTGTGTGAGCACTTCGCGCAGTCCCGGGCGGAGTTGTTCGAGATCGTCACCGCCACCTCGATCCGAACCTTCTCCGCTCTGCTTGAGCGCTTCGGCACCGGAAAGGGCTGCGACATCTGCAAACCCGCCGTCGCCTCGATCCTGGCGTCCACCAGTTCCGAGCACATCCTCGACGGCGAGCAGGCGTCGCTGCAGGACTCGAACGACCACTTTCTGGCCAACATCCAGCGCAACGGCAGTTACTCCGTGGTGCCACGGGTACCCGGCGGCGACATCACGCCCGAGCAGCTCATTCTGATCGGCGAGATCGCGCGCGACTTCAACCTGTACACCAAGATCACCGGCGGACAGCGCATCGACCTGTTCGGGGCGCGGGTCGATCAGCTGCCGGAGATCTGGCGACGGCTGGTCGAGGGTGGGATGGAGTCGGGTCACGCCTACGGCAAGGCGCTGCGGACGGTGAAGAGTTGTGTGGGCAGCGATTGGTGCCGCTACGGGCAGCAGGATTCGGTGCAGATGGCCATCAACCTCGAGCTGCGGTATCGCGGCCTACGGGCCCCGCACAAGATCAAGATGGCCGTCTCGGGGTGCGCCCGAGAATGCGCAGAGGCCCGTGGCAAGGACGTCGGTGTGATCGCCACCGAGAACGGCTGGAACCTCTACGTCGGCGGCAACGGCGGCATGACGCCCAAGCACGCGCAGCTGCTGGCCGGTGATCTCGACGACGAAACGCTGATCCGCTACATCGACCGGTTCCTGATGTTCTACATCCACACCGCCGACCGGCTGCAGCGCACCGCACCGTGGGTCGAGCAACTCGACGGCGGACTCGAGCACCTGCGCGACGTGGTGTGCAACGACTCGCTCGGGCTGGCGGCGGAGTTCGAGGAAACGATTGAGCGCCACGTCGCCGGCTATGCGTGCGAGTGGAAGGGCGTGCTGGAGGACCCGGACAAGCTGTCGCGGTTCGTATCGTTCGTCAACGCACCCGACGTCGCCGACCCGACCGTCACGTTCACCGAACGGTCCGGTCGCAAAGTCCCCGCCGCGCACGCGAGGAGCAAGACAGACATTGGTATGCCGAAGGTACGGGGGTAACCGAAACATGACTCTTCTCACCGACATCCGGGTGTGGACCACGGCGTGCGAATACGACCGCCTCATCCCCTGCCGAGGGGTCGGGGTGCTGCTTGCCGACGGTGCTCAAGTGGCGCTGTTCCGGCTCGACGACGGTTCATTGCGGGCGGTTGGCAATATCGATCCGTTTTCCGGTGCGGCGGTGATGTCCCGCGGGATCGTCGGCGACCGCGGTGGTAGGGCCACCGTGCAGTCACCGATCAAGAAGCAGGCGTTCGCCCTTGACGACGGCAGCTGCCTCGACGACCCGGCGGTCACCCTGCCGGTGTACCAGACGCGAATAACCGCCGAAGGCTACGTCGAAGTGGGTTGCTAGGCCGCGACGGGTAGGCGGGCCCGGCGGAACCGGTTGGCGATCAGGCGGACCGTGCCCGGGTGGCTGCCCAGCGGCGGGGTGACGACGTCGGCGCCGCTGGCCCGCAGACGATCGGCAAAAAGCCCGTCGGACAACAGGTACGACGCCACCACCACGCGACGAGCACCACGGCGTCGAAACGCGGACACCGCCTCGGCCACCCGCGGTCGCCCGGTCCCGGCGAATGCCAGCTCGACCCGTGAGCCCGTGATCGCCGAAAGCCACGTCGCAGCGGTGTGCAGATCGCGGAGGGCGACTGGGTCTGAGGTGCCCGCAGCGGCCAGGATCACCGAATCGTCACGCCGCCAACTGGATTCGACAAGTCGATGGACCAGCACCCGCATGATCTCCGGGCTGGGCCCCAGCGGCTGCGTGACGACGACGTCGGTGTGGCCGCTGGAGGTCACGTGCGCAGGGATGTCGACGTTGACGTGATAGCCACACGACAGGAACGCGGGCACGACGATCGTCGATCCGGCGCGGAGCACCTCCTTGGGCGTCGGGCCGAGCACGTCGACGAACGCGACAAGTACCTGCCTGTCGAGCAGTCCCGACACTCGCCGCGCCAGGTCGCCAACCATTGCGACTCCTTGCGGCTTGCGGGTGCCGTGTGCCACCAGCAGGTTCATTGGATGGCCAGCCGATAGCCGCGTTTCACCACGGTCGAAACAATGTTCTTGTCGCCCAATGCTGTTCGCAGCCGCAGCACCGCGGTTTCCACCGCATGGGTGTCGGTACCGCTGCCGGGAAGCGCGCGCAGCAGGTCGGCGCGTGACACCACGTCGCCGGGACGGTGTGCCAGCGCGCGGATCGTCGCCATTCCCGCCGGGGCCAGCTCTTTGACCGCACCGTCCACCAGCACGCAGGTGCCGCGGATCTCCAGCAGGCGTCCGGCCACATTCATGGTGCGCGACTGCAGCAGGGGCAGTTTGTCGGTGATGTGACGGGCCAACGCGCCCAACCGCATCCGCTCCGGCGCCGAGGTGGGCACGCCCAGCCGGACCAGCGGCCGCGCGGTCACCGGGCCGACACACATGGCGTGCACGCCGGTCCGCATCGCGGTGAGCACCCGGTCCTCGATGCCCATCTCCGAGGCTCGCATCAGCACCGCAGCGACCGCGGGTGCGGACGTGAAGCTGACCGCGTCGAACTTCTGCTCGGCGATGCCCGCCACCAGCTGGTCGAAATCCCCGTTTCGCTCGACCGGATGCCACCGGTACACCCGGATCGGCACCACGTCGGCGCCGGCGGCGCGCAGCTCGTCGAGGAACTCGGGGAAGGGATCCCACTCGGCGGTGGCGCCGTGCAGCTGGACCGCGATGCGCTGGCCGGCGATGCCGCCCTCGACGAGGTAGTGCAGCAGCTCGCGGGATGACTCGGAATCCGGCGACCATTCCTCCGGCAGGCCCGCGGCCCGCAACGCGCCCGTCGCCTTCGGGCCGCGTGACACGATGCGGGCCTTGCTCAGCGAGGAAATCAGGTCGTTGGCCAGACCCCAGCCGTCAGCGGCGGCCACCCAGCCGCGGAAGCCGATGCCTGTGGTGGCGATCACGATGTCGGGGTGCAGATCGGTCAGCGCTTCGGTGTGGGCGCGCAGCTCGTCGTCGTCGGGCAGCGGAACCATGGCGATGGCCGCCGCGCTGGTGACGCTGGCTCCGCGCCTGGTCAGCAGCGCAGCCAGCTCGTCGGCGCGGCGGGCGGAGGTCACCGCTACCCGGAACCCGGTGAGCGGCGCCGAGTCGGGCTCACTCATGACATCTGTGTATGCATTCCGTGTTTCAGAGCCATTAACCGACCATTGCCGCGACATATCGGTGCCGGTGTTCGCCGTGAACTTCGTCTCACCGGGTGGGCGTGTCCCTGTGAGATGGGCTTTTAGTCCACCCGATGCGCGTGCACGACGGTGAACGGCAGGTACACCCGGTCGTCATCGATCAGCTCCGCGACCCGGGCGAACCGGGCCGCGACCTCGCGCATCTGGTCCAGCGCCTCGGGTGGCAGCTGCTCGGCCATCATCTTCGGGATGTCGTCGGCGCCGCCGCCGAATCCGGCGGCATTGCCCAAATATGTGGTGGGCCCCAGGAACTCGATGCGCCAGCCGTTGGCGGTCAGCGTGTCGCGAATGTTCGACTCGGGTACGGAGCCCATCGGCGCGACGAGGCCGTTGACGTTGCCCTCGGAGAAGCAGTAGAGGTGCCATCGTGCGCCGGGGCGCGTCGCGCGATACAACCCGGCCGCATAGGCGACCCGGCCGTCGTCATCGAGGCAGTGATACAGCGCGCTGTCGACGACGGTGTCGAACCGGCCGTCGTAGCCGGTCAGGTTGGTGGCGTCGGCGACGTCGAACGTGACCGTCACTCCGGCCTGCGCGGCGCGGCTGCGGGCCTCTTCGATCGCCGCCGGAGAACCGTCGAGCCCGGTCACCGGGTGCCCGCGGGAGGCAAGGAAGATGCTGTTGTCGCCAAGCCCGCAGCCGATATCCAGCACGTCGCCGGTGATTCCGCCGAGCGCCTCGAGTTCCATCAGGCGGGGCTGCGCCTGGCGGACATCCCATGGGACCGCGGTGGGTGCCGGCCCGCCCTCGTACGTCGGCTCGCCACGATAGAGCTTGTCGAACGTTTCCGGCGCCGGCGTAAAGGGCTGAAAGGACTGCGGACTCGTCACCTGATCCAACGTACGCCGAGCGTCACCAGACGTCGCCGTCTCGCCAGTCGCAGGTGATCGATTCGTCGGCGTCGAGCTCGACGGAGATGGGCAGCACGAACACCGACCCGTCGTCGTCGGGGGTGGGCAGTACCCCGGTCGGCGCCAGCACCGACGTCGGCCCGCGCCAGGGCAGCCAGCCGCGCGAGGTGTACATGTGTCGGCCGGCTTCCGACGAGCTCAGCGCTCCGAGTTGATAGCCGCCACGCAGCACCTGTTCGACGGCGTCCATCAACGCGCGAGCCAACCCCTGGCCGCGCCAGTCCTCGTGCACCGCCAGCCCTTCGACGTAGCCGCAGCGCAGCGCGGCGTTGCGGTACAGCAGCCGACGTTGCACCACCGCGGCGTGCGCGATCAGAGCGCCGTGGTGGCTGATCATGGCATGCATCCCGCCGAGCGCATGCTCCCAGTCGGCATCGGTGAACTCGCCGCCGAATGCGTCGATGACCATTCGGCGCGCGTCTTCGCGGGTCTCGTTGTCGAGGTCGGCGGTGTGGACCAGGCGTGCGGTGTGAACCGCGCGCACGCGAGGAGCAGAAACGTCGTGCGTGTGCACACTGCCGTTCTACCAGCTTCAGGAACCGTTGTGGAAGGGCCTGCGGGGTCGCGACCAGTGCAGCCGTACCGTCTGTCCGGGCCGGATCTGCGCCAGCGTGTCGATATCGTCATCGATCACCACACCGATCACCGGATAGCCGCCGGTGACCGGGTGGTCCGGTCCGAGAATCACCGGAAACCCGTTCGGCGGCACCTGAATTGCGCCGCGAGTGGCCCCTTCGCTGGGCAGCTGGCGGTCTGGCCAGCGGTATTCCAGCGGCATGCCGACCAGCCGCATGCCGACCCGATCGCTGCGGTCGGTGACCAGCCAGTTGGTGCGGATCATAATGTCGGGGTCGGTGAACCAGTCGTCCCGCGGTCCCGGCACCACCGACAGCTCGACGACGTCGTCCTCGATCGCGGCCACCGGTGCCTGCTCGAGCTCGGGAAACTCCTCGGTGTGCTCGCCGATCGGCAGCACATCGCCCGGCTGCAGCGGCAGCGGGCCGATCGCCGACATCACGTCATAGCTACGGGAGCCGAGCACGGGTGCGACGTCGATGCCACCGCGCACGGCCAGATATGTCCGCAGCCCGGAATGCGGCGCGCCCAGCGAGATCACCTGGCCGTC
This sequence comes from Mycobacterium sp., assembly GCF_050701515.1. GTDB lineage: Bacteria > Actinomycetota > Actinomycetes > Mycobacteriales > Mycobacteriaceae > Mycobacterium. The sequence goes on from NZ_JBOGDB010000045.1 coordinate 11,289, forward strand.
GTGGGCATGGTGAATGCTGTTGGTGCCGAACGGGACTCCGTTCACAGCCGGATCGGTGTCGGCGCCCGTTACCGCGATCGCGATATCGCCGCCACGGACCCGCGCGGTGAACCCGCCGAACGTCACCTCGATGGCGGCCCGGTCACCGGGGTTGGCCACCAGCCGATTGGCCAGCGTGTGTGCGCTGCGGTCGGCGGCGCCGGACCGGGAGACCCCGAGGTGAGCGAGTCCGGCCCGGCCGAGGTCTTCGATCAGCGCCATCGGGCCGGTGCGCAGAACCTCCAATGTGGTGGTCACGACGACACCTCCCGGAACTGCACCCACAGGCCCGGCGTCAGCAGCGCGGGCGGGTCGCCGTCGACATCCCACAGCTCCGCGTCGGTATGACCGATCAGCTGCCATCCGCCCGGCGACTCCCGGGGATACACGCCGCTGAATTCGCCGGCAAGGCCGACCGAGCCGGCCGGCACCTTGGTTCGCGGCTCTTCCCGACGGGGAACATCGAGCCGTTCATCGCCTCCGATCAGGTACGCGAAACCCGGTGCGAAACCACCGAATCCGACGCGCCACGGAGTCTCGGTGTGGGCCGACACCACCTGCGCGGGCTGCAGGCCGGTGAGCCGCGCCACGTCATCGAGGTCGGCACCGTCGTAGACGACGTCGATCACGACGTCGGCGCGGCGGTCTAGTGGTGTGGTGGTGTCGGCGACAGCATCGGAGGCCAGGTGGAGCTTGCTCAGTCGTTGCCGGGTGGGCGCCTGGTACCGCGGATTGTCCAGCTTGATCAGCACCGTGCGTGATGCCGGGACGATGTCGACCACACCGAGCAGATCGGCCTCGTGCAAGGCATCGGTCCAGGCCAATACCTCAGCGGTGCCGTCGAACTGGAGCAGCAGCGCCTGATCGCCGTAGTCGAGGACGGAGCCGATCATGATCACATCCGGTGCCACGCTCATGAATCAAACCTACCGCCGAGTAGGTTGCCTGGGCACAGATCTATGAGCCTTGCCAGAGCTGCCTTACCGAAGGCTCAGACGACGGGCTGATAGGTGGGTTCGCGGCGTTTGAGGACCGCGATGACCCGGTAGGTGATGGGGAGCACCAGGACTTCGACCGCGGTCTTGTACAGCCAGCCCAGTGCCACGTAGGTGATAAAGTCGCCGACGGTGCTGATGCCGATCGCCGGCGCGGCGATGCTGCAGAACACCACGGTGTCGGCCAGCTGCCCGACGACGGTCGAGCCGAGCAGCCGGGCCCACAGGTGCTTCTCCTTGGTGTGCGCCTTGATCCGCACGACGGTCCACGCGTTGACGATCTGGCCGACGACGAATCCGGCCAACCCGGCGATGATGAGCTGGGTGAAGGGTTTGACCACCGCCTCGAAGGCGGCTTGATTGGTATAGAAGTCCGCCGCCGGCAGGTACGCCGTCACCCAGAACGCGATTGCCGCCAGCACCTCCATGGTGAACCCGATGAAGATGGCGCGGCGGGTGGCCGCGAAGCCGTACACCTCCGACAGCACGTCGCCGATCACATAGGTGAGTGGGAAGACGATGAATCCGCCGTCGGTGATGATCGACCAGTCCCCCATGATCGGTCCGAACGCGACGCCCTTGGTCGCGGTCACATTGGAGATCAGCACCAGCCCGGTGAAGACCGCGACCAGCGTCGGATAGTAGGGGGATCCGGTGGTCGCGAACCCGGGATGGGTCGCCCTCGAATCGGTGCTGGTCACCCGGTCATCAAACCGTCAGGCGAGCGCTTTGGCCAATGCGGGTGGCAGGTGGTCGGCCACCACCGGGTAGGACAGCGGCGACGCGAAGGCGATGGCGCCGGCCAGGTCCTTGCCGGTGAAGACGTTGCGTTCCGCCGCGGTCGCCTTCAACTCCTGGAACGTCGGATCCGCGACCAGCCGGCCCTCGTCCTCGTCGGACTCGGTGGTCCAGATCAGCACGTCGGCGGTGTCGAGTACCGACACCATCCGGTCGCGCGGGATATAGGCCCGGTGATCACGGGCGAAGGCGTTGATGGTGTCGGGCACCGCGAATCCCATCTGGGTGAGGAAGTCGGTGCGCCAGCCGGCCAGGGTGGCCACCGCGCGGTCGTCGACGAACGTGCCCCGCAGCAGGAGGACCTTCTTTCCGGAGAACTGCGGATTGTTCGTTCCCGCAGTGGCGAACCTGTCGTCGACGCCCTTGATCAGCGCCGTCATCTCGTCGAACTTGAACACCGCCGCGCCGATGGTGACGGCCTGCTCCTTCCACGGCTCGAAGAACGCGTCCTGTCCCGACTGCGGGATGGTCGGCGCGATCGCCGACAGCTTGGTGTAGGTGTCCTGGTCGACGCCGGCATTGGTGGCGACGATGAGGTCGGGTTTCAGCGCGCCGATCCGGTCGACCTGGATGCCGTCGGCGAGGCTGAGCACCTCCGGCTGCGCCGATCCGAGTCTCGGTTGTGCCCACGGCCATACGCCGAACGGCTGCTCGCCCCACCAGTCCGTCACCGCGATGGGCACGACGCCGAGCGCCAGCAGGTCGTCCTGCTCGGTGAATCCCGCGCTCACCACCCGCTTCGGTGGCGCCGGAACCTTGGTCTCGCCGAACGCGTGCTTGACGGTGACGGACCCGTCCTCGGCCACCGTCCCGGGCTGGTCGGAGCCGCAGGCGGCGACGAGCGCCACGCCCGCAGTCATGGCGAGAAAACTCCGCCGGGACCACCGGATGGTCATGTCAGGAGTGTGCCAGTCGCTTGTTGACCAACCGCGTCAGCCACGCGGGCGAGAATCGGGAACCGGCCGCCATCGCCTTGGTCTGGGACCCGACCGGGAAGTGCACCTGATGAAGGGCCCGGCGCAGCCAGGACGGCTCGACCGCCGCGACGATGGCGTCGGCGACGTCCTGGGCGGTCAGCCGGATGCCGAGTGACTCCGTCGTGCCGGTGCTGATGTTGTCGGTCATCGCGGTCTGCACGTACAGCGGCCATATCGCGATCACCCGGATGCCGTAGCGGTTCCATTCGATGTCCAGTGCTTCGGTGATGCCGCGCACGAAGAACTTGGTCGCGCTGTAGTTGGCGAGCTCGGCCTGACCGTAAATCGCCGACGCGGAAGCAAGGTTCACCACAACGGACTTCGGCGTGGATCGCAGGTAGGGGAATGCGGCGTGCAATCCGTTGACCACGCCCTTGGTGTTGATGTCGATCTCTTTGAGGTGCGTGCGGACGTCGATCTCCTCGAAGCGGCCGGCTCGCAGTATCCCCGCGTTGTTGATCATCACGTCGAGGCGGTCCCCCGCCGACTGCGCGAATTCCGTCACCCTGGTTGCCATTTCGTCGCTATCGGTGACGTCGAGATGTCCGGTGATGACCGTGCCGCCATGGTGGTCGATCTCGTCGGCCAGCGATTTGAGGCCGACCTCGTCGATGTCGTAGCCGCCGATCGTGTAACCCTTGGCGGCGAACGAGAGTGCGGTCGCGCGGCCGATCCCTGCGGCGGCGCCGGTAATGAACACGGTCTTGCTGTTAGCCATACACCATGATGGCTCACGCCACCAGCATGGCGCGAACTAGCTGGCAGGCTGCGAACGTGTTTCAAGAATCTAACGGTTGTGTCGTGTCTCGGCGTCGACGCTCGCAGAACCTAGATAGCCGCGGTCTGGTGGAATCTGATGTCGTCGAACGGGCTTTCGGCCAACCGCCTCGCTGCCGGCGCGGTGGTGTGTTCGGTGCTGCTCGCTTTCGGTGTGGCGTCGGCCAGCGCAGCGCCAGCGTCCGACGGCCAGGGTTACGTTAACTCCACCGCGCGGTGTGCCCCGCCGAACGCGGCTGTCGCTTTCGGCAGCACGGAGACCTCGCGCGTGGCGATCTGCAGGACTGCGGGCGATCAGTATGAGTACCGCGGCGTGCGGGTACGCGATGGCGCCAAACTGATCGTCCCCGCCACCCAGTCCGGCGACGGCGAATTCGTCGCGGACAACAATGGGATCGCTTACCCGGTGACGGCGAGCGCCTTGGTCGTCAGCGCAGGCGAGCAGGTGATCCGCGAGGAACGGATGCTGGACTTCCACGCGCCGCCGACGCCCCAAGCGCCCGAAGCGCCCGCTGCGCCGCCGACGACGTCGACGATGCCGTTGCCGCCTCCGTTGCCCGCCGAGGAGGGCGGTGGCGGCCGCTAGCTCGACCACACAGTTCAGATCTGTATGGTGATGCTCCGTCGTCCGATCAGGAGCAACTTAGTGACCCTCAGCACCATCGCCCTCGAGCTCGTGCCGCCGAACGTGGAACGCGGTCCGCAGTACGCGCGGGAGGAGGCGCACAAAGTGCTGCGCTTCTCCTCCGAATCGGGCCTGGACGGCCGCATCGGGCACGTGATGATCCCCGGGATGATCGCCGAGGAGGACGACCGGCCCGTCGAGATGAAGCCCAAGCTGGACGTGCTGGACTTCTGGTCGATCATCAAACCGGAGTTGCCCGGGGTGAGCGGGCTGTGCACCCAGGTCACCGCCTTTCTGGATGAGCCGGCACTGCGCCGGCGGCTGACCGAGCTGAACGCTGCCGGGTTCGAGGGCATGGTCTTCGTCGGCGTACCGCGCACCATGAACGACGGCGAAGGTACCGGCGTCGCGCCGACCGACGCCCTGTCGATCTATGACCAATTAGTGGAGAACCGCGGCGTGATCCTGATCCCCACCCGGGACGGTGAACGGGGGCGGTTCGAGTTCAAGTGCAATCGGGGTGCGACCTTCGGCATGACCCAGCTGTTGTACTCCGATGCAATCGTGGGATTCCTGACCGAATTCGCCAAGGACACCGATCATCGGCCCGAGCTCCTGCTGTCATTCGGATTCGTGCCGAAGGTCGAGAACCGAATTGGCTTGATCAACTGGCTAATCCAGGACCCGGGAAACGCCGCCGTCGCCGACGAGCAGGCATTCGTCAGAAAGTTGGCCGGTAGCGAAACAGAGCAGAAGCGCAAACTGATGGTCGACCTGTACAAGCGGGTGATCGATGGTGTCGCAGATCTCGGCTACCCGCTCAGCATCCATCTCGAGGCGACATACGGCGTGTCCGGGGCGGCGTTCGATACCTTCGCCGAAATGCTCGCCTACTGGTCGCCGGGGAGCGCGTCGAGTGGCTGACGGACCTTGTGCCGACCGTGCAGGAAGAATGCCAGCCATCGAACATCGATTAACACTTGTGGGTGGCCTTTCCGTTAGGCGGTCTTGGTGAGCAGCGGAAGCAGCCGACGGCGTTCGCCGATGCCGTCCGCGAAGTGGTGGAGGGCCTCGGGCACGGAGGCCACCGTCGGGAATGTGGCGCCGTCGCCGGCAACGCGCAGTGCCCGCAGCACGGGTTGACTGGCGATCAGAGACCACTCCACCCCGGCGTTGAAGCACGCTTCATCGACGCTGTACAGCAGCGAAACACACGGCGCGGAGAAAGCGTTCACACCGCTCAGATCGAGGACAAACGGCTTCTCCGCGAGGATGAAGCGCTTGGTATATGCGCTGATGCGATCCACGTTGTTGGCATCGACATCACCGCTGATGGTCACCACGGTGGCCAGCTGACGACACACCGCGCGCAGCTGAACGCCATCGCAGTCCAACGCCGGGTTGCCGTACATGACCTCAAAGCTAGGCCGCCGATTTAAGGCGGTCGGGAGTAACCGCTAATACTTCGCTAAGAACACCCTCATGGCGCTGCCAGCAAGCTCAGCCGCCGCGGAACTGCGCTCCGGAGTAGTTCTCCCACGGGTTGTAGTCAGCGAGCAACGGCTCTTGCGGCGGTCGCTGGGCTTCCGGCACGTGCTGCAGGTTGATTCGGATGCGATACCAGATGGAACTCGGGCCACGCATGCCGTCGACCAGAATATCGGCCGGCTCCAGCTTGTCGGCCGCCGTCGGGTGCTTGTCGCGCCAGCTGTCCAGCGCCGCCATCGCCTCGTCGTTGGTCTTGGTACGGGCGATTTCGATCAATGGCATCACCGATTGACGCCGGCCCGTTCCCTTCTTGGCCCCTTTCGGTGCCTTCTCCGCGGGGCCGAGCCGGTCGGCGAGGTCGAGCAGCTCGTCCAGGCTGCCGGCCGCGTCATCGATGCCCTCCCACGGGTCGCCGTGGTCGGAGAAGCGGTTGGGCACCGTCGCGATCGTGAAGGCTTCGGGGCGGCAGTCGGCTACCTCGTCCCAGAGCAGGGGTGTGGACACCCGAGCGTCGGGAGTGGCCCGCACCGAGTAGGCCGAGGCGACGGTCCGGTCCTTGGCGTTCTGATTGAAGTCCACGAACACGCCCTGCCGTTCCTCTTTCCACCAGCGCGCGGTGGCCAGGTCGGGAGCCCGGCGTTCCACCTCGCGGGCCACCGCCTCGGCCGCCAGCCGGACGAACCTGAACGGCCAGCGCGGATGGATGCGGGCATATATATGGAAGCCGCGTGACCCCGATGTCTTGGGCCACCCGGTCAGCCCGTGCTCTTCGAGCACTTCCCGGGCGACCAGCGCGACGTCGACGATCTGCCGCCACTCGACACCCGGCATCGGGTCCAGATCCACCCGCAGTTCGTCGGGGTGGTCGAGATCGTCCGCCCGCACCGGGTGCGGGTTGAGGTCGACGCAACCGAGGTTGATCGCCCAGACCAGGCCGGCGGCGTCGTGCAGGACCGCTTCCTTGGCCGACGTGCCGGACGCGTAGCGCAGTTCGGCGACGTCGACGAAGTCGGGCCGCTTCTCGGGTGCCCGCTTCTGGAAAACCGCCTCCTCGGTGATGCCCTTGACGAACCGCTTGAGGATCATCGGCCGGTCCGCCACCCCGCGCAGTGCTCCCTCGGCCACGGCCTGGTAATAGCGCATCAGGTCCAGCTTGGTGACGCCGATATCCGGGAAAACGACCTTGTCGGGATGGGTGATGGGCACCTGCCGCCCGTCCACCTCCAGGTGCTCGCCCTTGGAGCCGGATGCGGTCACACCGTCATGGTAATTTCCCGGCCGAAGTGCGACGGTCGTCACATATTGTGGGGCCATGCCGAAGCTAACTGATCTTCCCTTCCAGGCAGCGGCCAAAGCTCAGCAGTACGCCGAGCGCGGCGCGGCCGAACTGCACTATGCGCTCAAAATGTTTCAAGCGGGCGCATTGAAGATCGAGCCACCGCAGAACATCGCCGCGTTTGTCGCCGACATCCGGCGCTGGGGCGAGTTCGGCATGATCCCGGCGCTCAACGCCCGGCGCACCCCCGACCGCACCGCGGTCATCGATGACGACGGCGAGATCACGTTCGCCGAACTCGACAACGCCGCGCACGCCGTCGCCAACGGACTTCGCGCCATGGGCGTCAAGGGCGGCGACGGCGTCGCGATCCTGGCGCGCAACCACCGGTGGTTTCTGATCGCCGTCTACGGCGCCGCCCGGGCCGGCGCCCGCATCATCCTGCTCAACAGCGAGTTCTCCGGGCCGCAGATCAAAGAGGTCTCCGACCGCGAGGGCGCCAAGCTGATCATCTACGACGACGAGTACTGCGCCGCGGTTTCCAAGTCCGACCCGCCGCTGGGCAAGTTGCGCGCCCTCGACAAGAACCCCGACAAGGAAGAACCCTCCGGCAGCACCGACGAAACGCTCGCCGACGTGGTCGCGCGTAGCAGCAACAAGCCCGCACCGAAGGTGACGAAGCACTCGTCCATCATCATTTTGACCAGCGGCACCACCGGTACCCCGAAGGGCGCCAACCGCAGCACGCCGCCGACCCTGGCGCCGATCGGCGGGGTGCTCTCGCACGTGCCGTTCAAGGCCGGCGAAGTGACGTCGCTGCCGGCCCCGATGTTCCACGCGCTCGGCTTTCTGCACGCAACCGTCGCGATGATGCTCGGCTCGACGCTGGTGCTGCGCCGCCGGTTCAAGCCGGCCACCGTGCTGGCCGACATCGAGAAGAACAAGGTGACCGCGATGGTCGTGGTGCCGGTGATGTTGTCCCGCATCCTGGACCAGCTCGATAAGACCCAACCCAAGCCGGATCTGTCGTCGCTGCGGATCGTGTTCGTGTCCGGCTCACAGCTGGGGGCCGAGCTGGCCACCCGCGCGCTCAAGGAACTGGGGCCGGTCATCTACAACCTGTACGGGTCGACCGAGATTGCGTTCGCCACCATCGCGCGGCCCAGGGATCTGTCGATCAATCCGGCCACGGTCGGGCCCGTCGTCAAGGGCGTGAAGGTCAAGATCCTCGACGACAACGGCAGCGAGCTGCCGCAGGGCGAGGTCGGCCGGATCTTTGTCGGCAACTTTTTCCCGTTCGAGGGCTACACCGGCGGCGGCCACAAGCAGATCATCGACGGCCTGATGTCGTCGGGCGACGTCGGCTATTTCGACGAGCACAACCTGCTCTACGTCAGCGGCCGCGACGACGAGATGATCGTCTCCGGCGGCGAGAACGTCTACCCGGCCGAGGTCGAAGACCTCATCAGCGGTCACCCCGAGGTCGTCGAGGCCACCGCGCTCGGCGTCGAGGACAAGGAATGGGGACATCGGCTGCGGGCCTTCGTGGTCAAGACCGAAGGGGCGTCCGTCGGCGAGGACGACATCAAGGGTTACGTCCGCGATCACCTCGCCCGCTACAAGGTGCCGCGCGAGGTGGTCTTCCTCGACGAACTGCCGCGCAACCCGACCGGCAAGATTCTCAAGCGCGAGCTGCGCGAGATCGAGGTGGAGTAGTCCTCAGGCGAACGCGGCTGAGGACCAGGGGACGGCCAAGCACACCAGCATCAGGGTGAATAGGAACCATCCCGCGCCCTGCCAGATCACCCAGGTGCCTTCGGCGCGCCACGTGAGGTAGGCCTTGACGAACGCGCCGATGCCTCCGAGGAACAGAATCGCGGGCACGCTCGATGCGAGAAGCACCGATCCCTTGTCGACGACTGCATAAACGGCGAAGGCGATGCCGGCCACCACGATGACCGCTACGCCGTAGCCGACCGCCCGCCGAAATGTCGGCGGGTCGTGCCAGTTCTTCTCGACGTCTCTGGTCGACATTTACGGGTCTCGGGGCAGGCCCAGCAGCCGCTCGGCGATGATGTTGAGCTGCACCTCGGTGGTGCCGCCATAAATGGTGGTGGCCCGGCTGTAGAGCAGGTACTCCGCCCATTTCCCGGGCAGCTGCTTCCGATCGCCGATCGCGCCGTCGGTGCCGAACGTCGACACCGCGAACTCGGCGAAACCCTGGCCGGTGCGCATCGACAGCAGCTTGGAGATCGCCGCCGCCGGCATCGGGTCGCCGCCGGCCAGCGTCAGCAGCGTTGAGCGCATGTTGAGCACCTTGGCGGCATGACCCTCCGCGATCAGCCGCCCGGCCTGGTTCTGCCCGATCTGGTCGAACTGGCCGTCCCGGATGAACTCGACGAACCCGTCCAGGTTGGCCATGCCCGGGGGCTCGCTGCTGCCGATCGAAACCCGCTCGGCGGTCAGGGTGTTGCGGCTCACCTCCCAACCCCGGTTCACCTCGCCGAGCACGAACTCGTCCGGCACGAACACGTCGTCGATGAAGACGGTGTTGAACATCGCGTTGCCGGTCAGCTCGCGCAGCGGCTTCACCTCGACACCCTCGCTTTTCATGTCGAGCAGGAAGTAGGTGATGCCGTTGTGCTTCGGCGCGCTCGGATCGGTCCGAGCCAGCAGCGCGCCCCATTGGGAGTACTGCGCGGCGGTGGTCCAGATCTTCTGGCCGGTGATGCGCCAGCCGCCGTCGACCTTGGTGGCCTTGGTGGACAGGCCCGCCAGGTCGGATCCGGCGCCGGGCTCGGAAAACAGCTGGCACCAGATCATTTCGCCGCGGAAGGTGGGCGGCAGGAACCGCTGATGCTGCTCGTCGGTACCGAACGCCACGATGGACGGAATGATCCAGGCCGCGATGCCCATCTGCGGTCGCTTCACCCGGCCGGACAAGAACTCCTGGGCGATGATGATCTGTTCGACTGGGTTGGAAGCGCGGCCCCACGGCTTTGGTAGATGCGGCTGCACCCAGCCGCCTTCGGCGATCGCGGCGTTGCGCTCGTCGCGGGGAATCGCCTTGAGCGCGGCGACTTCTGCGCGGATCTCCTCGCGCAGCTTCTCGGTATCCGGGTCCAGGTCGATGTTGAGTTCGCGCATCCCGGTACTGGTGGCGATGTCGACCACCTGTTGCGGATAGTCCGCGGCGCGTCCGAAGCAGGCCGCCAGCACCAGCGCGCGGCGGTAGTAGACGTTGGTGTCGTGCTCCCAGGTGAAGCCGATGCCACCGTGCACTTGAATGCAGTCCTGGGTGCAGCGCTGCGCGGCGACCGGCGCCAAGGTGGCCGCCACTGCCGCGGCGAACTCGTAAGCGCTGTCGTCGGAACCGTTTTCGCGGGACTCGTCGATGGCGCGCGCGGCGTCCCAGACCGCCGCGGTGGCCCGCTCGGTGTCCGCGATCATCTCGGCGCACTTGTGCTTGATCGCCTGGAACTGGCCGATGGGCCGGCCGAACTGTTCGCGAATCTTTGCATACGCCGACGCGGTATCGGTCGCCCAGCGCGCGACGCCGATGGATTCGGCGGACAGCAGGGTGGACATCAGCGCACGGGCCAGGGTCCGGCTCAGATTGCTCAGCACCCGGTCGTCGCCGACCTCCACGGCGTTGGCGCGCACATGCGCCACCGGCCGCAGCGGATCCACGCTTGCGACGGGTTCGATTTCCAACTGGTCGACGTCGAGCACAACCCACTCTTCGCCGCTGTCGATCGCCACCGGCAGCACCAACACCGATGCTTGCGCCGCCGCGGGCACCGCCCGCACCTCGCCGCGGATGACCAGGCCATCGCCGTGCCGGGTGGCGGTCAGCCCGGAGTCGATGGCGTATGCGGCGATCACCTCGCCAGAGGCCAGGTCGTTCAGCAGCTTGGCGTCCGGGTCGTGCGCCGAGATCAGCGCGCTGGCGATCGCCGACGGGACGAACGGGCCGGGCACCGCGCCATATCCGAACTCGGCGAGCACAATCGCGAGCTCGAGAACGCCGAACCCTTGTCCGCCAACGGATTCGGCCAGATGCACAGCTTGCAGGCCCTGCTCGGCGGCGGCCTTCCAGTACGGCGGCGGGTTCGAGACAGGGGTCTCCAGCGCCTCGTGCAGAACCTCCGACGGCGCCACCCGCGCCACTAGGGACCGCACCGAATCGGCCAGGTCGTTGTGCTCAGTAGTGACTGCAATGGGCATGCCGCGTTGCCTTCCCCAATAACCGGTCGGTTGGGACCGAGCCTACCCGTTGACCACATTCGCCAGCTCACGGCCGTCCCGCAGCCGCCGGCAGTTGTCGACGGCTTCGGCCAGGTAGCGGCGCATCGTGTCGGCGGTGTACCAGGTGACGTGCGGGGTGAGCACGACGTTGTTCAGCCTCAGCAGAGGATTGTCGGCCGGTATCGGCTCGACCGCGAACACGTCCAGGCCGGCGGCCGCCAGCCGACCGTCCCGGAGCGCATCGACCAGCGCGCCCTCGTCGATGATCGGTCCGCGCGAGGTGTTGACGACCACGGCGCCCGGCTTCATCAGTGCCAGCGCGGCGTCGTCCAGCAGGCCGGTGGTGTCGGCGGTGAGCGGCAGGTGCAGCGACACGATGTCGCCTTTGGCCAGCAGGTCGGGCAGCCTCCGCCAGCCGCGCTGTCCGTCGTCGCGGGTGCTGGTGTGCAGCACCTCGGCACCCATCGCGGTCACGATGTCCTCGACGCGTTTGGCGATACTGCCGTAGCCGATCAGCCCGACGGTGCAGCTACCGATGTCTCGCACCGTTTCGCCGAGGCTGGGGTCCGACGGCCAGCCATTTCCCGCGCGGGTGGCCCGGTCCAATTCCGGAAGCCTGCGGAGCGCCGCCAGCATCAGCAGCACGGCGCCCTCCGCAACCGACGCCGCGTTGGCGCCGGGCATGTTGGCCACCGCGATGCCGAGCCGCGACGCGGCGTCGACGTCGATGGTGTTGACGCCCGCGCCCAGCTTGTGGACGAGCTTGCACCGTGGCGCTCGCTCGAGATCGGAATCCGACACGGGGCGCAGCACATGCCAGATCACTTCGGCATCGGGCAGCTCGCGGTAGAAGGTGTCGTCGTCGTCTTCGGCGCAGTATCGGACGTCCAGCCAATCCAGTTCTGGCGCAAGAAAACCCAGCACCCGCTCGCCGGGAACGAAGTGGGCCAGGACCCTCAGCGCCACCGCTTCGCGATCCACTTGGTGATCGTATCGGCCTGCTCACTGCGCGCTCCGGGCGTGGTGAAGTAGTGGTCGCTGTCGATGGCGCATTGCGACTTGTCCTCGCTCGCCAGTGCGTCGTAGATGCGTTGCGCGTCGGACGGGAAGACACCGGTGTCCTGTTCGGCGTTGATCACCAGGGCGGGACAGTCGATGCGGGTCAGGTGCGGCTCGGCCCGCGTCTGGGCATGGCGCAGGCTCCACATGCCGATCCAGCCGCGCAGCGTGCAGGCCGCGGCGATGCCGTGTGCCGACCGATTGGCCTTGACCGGGACGCCCGCATAGCACAGATTGGCCGGGCGCTTGCTGGGTTCCAGTGTCGGATCAACCATCCGAGGATCGGCCCAGGTGCGCATCACGGTGAACGGGCGATCGGAGAAGCCGGCGGCCCGGACCCGCTTCAGCTCCCGCTCCGCCCAATCGGTGATCGCATTGTTGCGGGCCACCTGCGCCGACCGGTAGCGGGTGATGAAGTCCTCGGAGTAGGGCGGGCCGTTGCCCGCGTCGAACAAGTCCAACTCGGGATCGGTTGCTATCGGGTCGTTTTCGTCGACCACCGACGCGTCCATCCAGGCGGTAAGGACATCGGGGCGGCCCGGGTGGGCGGCGCTGGCGACATAGCCGTCGGCGGGCAGCAGCTCGGTAAGCCCGGCCGCGGGCCGCATGCCGTCCAGCGGCGTTATGTGCCTGTCGACCGCCTGCGCCTGGTAGGCCGCCATCAGCGAACCTCCACCGGAGTTGCCCAGCAGCACAACGGTTTCCACGCCCTGTACCTCGCGCAGCCAGCGAACGCCGACAGCGATGTCGACCAGGGCGTGATCGAGCAGGAAGCTGCTCTCAAATCCGCGAAACCGGGTGTTCCAGCCCAGGAACCCGATGCCCCGGGTGGCGATGTAGTCGGCGAGATAGTGCTCCGAGAAGTCGATCTGGTAGTGCACCGCTATGATCGCCACCTTGGGCTTGCGTCCCACCCCGCGGTGATAAAGCCCTTGGCAGGGATGCCCGCCCGCCCCGGCCCGCCGCGCGGTGGGGGAGTCCAACCCGACGAACTCGCGGGTTACCCCCGGTGCGCCGGATGACGCCGTCGTTCTGGTCATGTCAGTCCGGTCTCCTTGTAATAGATCGTCCGGTAGAAGACGTTGGCCAGGGTGGTGATGCAGGCGTCGTCGTCGACCGGGCCAGAGGCGCCGTCGCCGGATAGTTGTGCGTAGCAGAACTGGTTGAGCATCGAAACCATCGCGACCGCGACCAGCTCGGGATCGTCGTCGGCGCAGAAGCCTTCCCGCTGAGCCTGTTTCACCATCGTCGTGATCATCGAGATCGGCAGCGAGCAGATATCGGCCCAGTATTCGGCGAAGTCGTCGTTGACCATGGCTAGCTGCGACACGCTGATGATCTCGGCCAGCCGGTTGCGGTAGGTGTTCCAGTGTGCGGCGGCCGCCTCATACGAGCGTTCGCGGTTGCTCAGGCCCGGCTTGCCGGCCGCCCGGGCACGGTCTCGCGCCTCGTCGCGGAACCGCAGCGCCCATTCGCGGACCATCGCCTCCTTGGAGTCGTAGTAGTTGTAGAAGGATGCGGTCGACCTGCCGGCCTCGGCGGCGATGTCGGAGATGGTGGTCGCCAGGATTCCGTTGCGCGCGACCACCGCTCGGGCGGCAGCGTCGATGGCGGCCTGTGTCTGCCGCCCACGCTGGGTGGGCAACTGCTCACGCGGGCTGACGGTCACGGTTCCCTTTCGCCGGGGATGCCCCGGGCATTGATTTGAACCTGAATCTGATGTTAGATTCAGATTTCGATCTTGGCAGGAGTTTCGCGACATGATCAAGCCCGACAATCCCAATTCCGAGTTCGAGCTCGGCGGCATTAACCATGTGGCACTGGTGTGTTCGGACATGGAGAAGACCGTCGACTTCTATTCGAATGTCCTCGGTATGCCGCTGATCAAATCGCTCGACCTGCCCGGCGGCATGGGCCAGCACTTCTTCTTCGACGCCGGCGACGGCGACTGCGTCGCGTTCTTCTGGTTCGCCGACGCCGCCGACAAGGTGGCGGGCATCTCGTCGCCCGCCGCGATTCCGGGCATCGGCGAGATCACCAGCTCGGTCAGCTCGATGAACCATCTGGCCTTCCACGTTCCCCGGGAGAAGTTCGACGAGTACCGGCAGCGGCTCAAGGACAAAGGGGTGCGCGTCGGCCCGGTGCTCAACCACGACGAGAGCGAAGCGCAAGTCTCGGCGACGGTGCACCCCGGCGTCTATGTGCGGTCGTTCTACTTCCACGACCCGGACGGGATCACGCTGGAATTCGCTTGTTGGACGAAGGAATTCACCGAGACCGACACTCAGACCCGGCCGAAGACCGCCGCCGACAGGCGGCCAGGGCCGCGACACGTAAACGTCAGCAACGACACGCCGACCGACGTCGCAAAGGTTTAAGTCTGGCGAAGGTGTCGGTGTCTGATGTCAGCATGTGGACATGGGGGACGTGTTCACCGGGAGTCACGCGGTGCGCTCCGGGCAGCTGAGTGCCTATCAACTGCGATCGCAGTATCGGGCGCTCTATCCCGACGTGTACGTCCCGGCCCTCATCGAGCCGTCGCTGATAACACGGACTGTCGGGGCGTGGCTCTGGTCGGAGAAGCGTGCCGTTGTCGCGGGCCTGGCGGCAGCAGCCCTGCACGGCGCGCAGTGGATCGACGACGATGAATGTGTCGAATTGGTATGGCGCAATCCGCATGCGCCAGAGGGAGTCCAGACCCGCAACGAGAGATTGGCGGACGACGAGATCACTCGCGTCGACGGGTTGGCAGTCACCACACCGGCTCGAACGGCTTACGACCTGGGGCGACGGCTGCCACGCAGTGAAGCAATCGCCCGCCTCGACGCGCTGATGTATGCGACGCCGTTCGCTTCTGAGGATGTCTTGCTACTTGCCAAGCGGCACCGCGGTGCGCGCGGCCTGCGCCGTCTGCGGACGGTGTTACCGCTGGTAGACGGCGGCGCGGCGTCACCGAGGGAAAGTTGGCTTCGCACCCTGTTCGTCGACGCAGGTCTGCCGCGGCCGACCACGCAGGTTCCCGTCGTGGAGGCCCGGGGTCGGCTGGTGCGCATGCTCGACATGGGGTGGGAGGACTTCATGGTGGCCGCGGAGTACGACGGCGACCAACATCGCACCAACCGCCAGCAGTACGTCAAGGACATCCGAACCCTCGCCAAGGTCGAACGTCTTGGCTGGCAAGTCGTGCGCGTCGTCAAAGAGGACCGCCCCGACGAGGTCGTGGCGAGGGCGCGGGCTGCGTTGATCCGCCGCGGCTATCGCGACATTTAACCGACAGCGATGACACGCCGGGAGACGTCGCAAAGGTTTAAGTCTCGGCGCTATCCGCGGTACACCTTCGGGTCGGCGAGCACATCGAGAATCGACGCCAGCTGGTCGACGAGTTGATCCGGCTGCAGCTCGACCGCGCCGCTCAGCCACGCGCTGATGGTCTGCCCGACGCCGCCGACCACGAAGTGCGTCGCGGCCTTGATCCGGTCATCCCCCCGGGCACGCAACGTGCTGCCCACATGTTCACCGAGCAACATCGTGAAGAACGCGGCCGACTCGACACGCTTGCGCGCCACCACCGGATTGGACAGCTGCGCACTGAACAGCAGCCGTCCTGCGCTGGGATCGTCGGCGATGATGCGCACGATGTTGGCCATGCCCGCTCGGCCCTGTTCCGTCGGCGGCGCCGCGGCAACGGCGGCCTGGGTGGTGGCGGCGATGTCGGCGATCACCCAGTCGAACACCGCGGCGACGAAGTCGTCCTTGTCGGTGAAGCTTTCGTAGAAGTACCGAACGCCGAGCCCGGCCCGCCGGCAGATCCCCCGGACGGTCAGCTCGGCCGGGTCCTGGTTGGGGGCACCCAACAAATCGAGGCCGGCGCGCAGCAATCGGCCGCGGCGCTGAGCGAGGCGGTCAGCCGCCTCGACTCCGCGGTACGGCCGGGCCTGGGTCATGGCGTCCATCTTGACATCAGCCCACCCGCCGGGCAATATCAGGAAACACATGTTCTCAGATTCAAGGTGAAGGCAATGACGATCAGTGCGAGTGGGCGTGCGATGTCCGGGCGGCATGGCGCGATGGATGACGGCCTGATGGGGATTGCCCTGCTGGCCGGGCCGGCCAACGTGATCATGCAGCTGGCGCGGCCCGGCGTGGGGTACGGCGTGCTGGAGAGCCGGGTCGAGAGCGGCCGGGTGGACCTGCATCCGATCAAGCGGGCCCGCACGACCTTCACCTACCTCGCGGTGGCGACCCGGGGGACCGACGAGCAGAAGGCGGCATTCCGCCGCGCGGTCGATGGGGCGCACGCCCAGGTGTATTCCACCGAGGAAAGTCCGATCGAATACAACGCCTTCGACAAAGACCTGCAGCTGTGGGTCGCGGCCTGTCTGTACCAGGGCGCGGTGGACGTGCACCGGATTTTCGTCGGTGAGATGGACGAAGAGACCGCGGAACGGCACTACCGCGAAGGCATGGCGCTCGGCACCACCCTGCAGGTGCCCGAGGAGATGTGGCCGGCCGACCGGGCCGCGTTCGACCGGTACTGGCAGGAGTCGCTGGACAAGGTGCACATCGACGACACCGTTCGCGAATACCTGCATCCGATAGCGGCGGCTCGGATGAAAGGGGTCAAGCTGCCGGGGCCGCTGCAGCGGTGGTCGGACAACTTCTCGCTGTTGATCACGGCCGGCTTTCTGCCGCAACGCTTCCGCGACGAGATGCGGCTGGAGTGGAACCCGCAGAAGCAACTCCGGTTCGACCGACTGATGGGCGTGCTCCGGTTCGTCACCAAGCTGATGCCGCGGTTCATCCGGCAGTTCCCGTTCAATGTGCTGCTGCGTGATCTGGACTGGCGGATCCGAACCGGTCGCCCGCTCGTCTAGCTGACCCGGTAGACGTCGACTTCCTCCGGAATGCCCTTGAGCCGTTGCGGCCCAAGGCTTTCAAAGGTCAGACCAGAGCCCGCGGACAGATCTCGCACGGTGCGGCTGGCGAGCACTTCGCAGGGTCCGGCCAGCGCACCGATGCGAGCACCGACGTGAACAGCCATCCCGCTCCACTCGTCGCCGCGTCGTTCGCATGCGCAAGCGACCGCCTTCGTCGGTCCGTCGAAGAGTGCGAACACGCCATCGCCCGTGTGCTTCGCGCGCCGACCCCCGTGCTTCGCCAACAGCGCGTCAACCACGCCGTCATGGACATCGAGCTGATGGCGCCAGTGATCGTCACCCGACGCACTGAGCTGCTCGGTCGAGCTCACGATATCGGTGAACAACACGGTGGCCAGTATTCGTTCACCCCTTGTGCCGACGGGTCTTTCGCAGAACTTCAGCAACGCTTCGGACAAGACGTCGATCACATCGAAGGCGTGGTGCTCGCCGGGCGGAAGCGCCATCAGCCGCGCATTCGGTATACCGGCCGCGAGCGCCGCGGATGCCTCGAACGCCACCATATGGTCGCCCGGCCTCGCCATCACAAGAGTGGGTGCCGACACTCGGTCGAGCAGGTCGCGGACGTCATCGGCCACATAGGCCCGCCAAAGAAGCTTGGCCATCGCCGGGCTGCCGAGGGAAGACTGAATCCGGCCCCACTGCTCCCGGACACCGGGCACGTCGGCCGAGGCGCCGAACAGCAACTCGGCCCCCGCCCCCTCGCCCCAATGGTTGTCGATATCTTCGAGTTGGGCGTCGACCTCTGCCTGGGTGAATCCCCATGGGAACTCCGGGGGATCCTGCGTGAAGCGGGCCGCCGTTCCGAGCAGGACGAGTGATCGCACCCGCGCCGGATACTTTGCGGCGAACATGATCGTCGGTGGGCCTCCAGTGAATGGGCCGAACAGCGAGGCTTGTGCCACTCCGGCGGCTTCGAGGACGCGCGACAGATCGTGGACGCGTTCATCGAGCGATGGAGCTCGCATGACGGGATCCGACAATCCGGTCCCACGCGCGTCCCACACCACGACGCGCATCTCGCGGGATAGCTGTTCGACAAGGGCGCCCCATGGAAAAGCGGGATCGTCGTAGCGATCGATGCTGCTCATAAAGGTGGGAACCCATACCAATGTGGCGTCGGCATCGCCGTACACCCGGTACGCCAGGCGCACGTCACCATCGCGGGCATAGCGCACGCGCCCATCGCTCACGTGAATAGTTTGGCGTTCCGCTGCTCGGCGGGTTGTCAGTTTGCGGGCGTATCACCGTCGTCATGCGTAGCGACAATGACACCTGGGACATCACCACGAGCGTCGATGCGGAATTCCAGGCCGCTCGCGACGAGGAGCGGGCCACCGGGAACGAGGACACGTTCTTCACGCTGGTCTATAACGAGCAACATGCCTCAGCCGTCGACTGGTTCGGCAGGCGGGGCCGGCAGGGTGCCGCGGTCCGATTGGCGGACTACTTCCGCCAGATCGGCCGGCCGGTCAACGGCAGCCTGGTCAGCGCCGTCAAGGAGTGATCCGGCTCACGGCCCTAGCCGTGCCCGTGCGTCTCGACAGTTAGCTTATGCAATGCTAACTTCGGCCAGAAGTTAGCTTAGGCATACATAAGGAGACGGCGGGCCCAGATGGGTAGTGACACGCTTGCGACTCGGGTCGACCGCGATGTCGTCAGCCGCTTCGCCACCTGCTGTCGCGCGCTCGGACTGTCCGTGCACGACCGGCAACGGCCCGCCGACCTCGCCGCCGCTCGCACCGGTTTCGCCGCACTGACCCACATCGCCCACGACCAGTGCGACGCGTGGGCCGGCCTTGCTGCGGCCGGTGGCGTCTCCGCCGAGGTAATCGAGTCGGTCTGGCGTACCTCGGCCACCGCCGGGTTGCTGGCACGGCAGATCGAACTGGCGCCGCGGGCGTTGGGCTTCAGCTATGACACCGGGCTGTATCTACAGTTCCGGGCCACAGATCCCGATGACTTCCAATTGGCGTATGCCGCAACCCTTTCCGAGGCTGAAGAGTATGCAGAGGCCGATCGGCTGGTCGGAGAGGTGATCGAGCGACGGCCCGGCTGGCTGGAGGCCCGATGGGTACGGATCGCGATCTGTCATCGGACCGAACGCTGGCCCGACGTCGTCCGGTTGCTCACCCCTATCGTCACGGACTCGACACTGGACGAGGTGTACGCCCACGCCGCGCGCGTGACATTGGGCATCGCGCTGGCCCGCCTCGGGATGTTCGCCCCGGCGCTGTCGTATCTGGAGGAGCCCGGCGGCCCGGTGACGGTGGCCGCCGTCGACGGCGCGCTGGCCAAGGCGCTGGCGCTGCGCGCACAGGGTGAGGACGACGACGCCGCCGACGTGCTGCAGGACCTGTATGCCGCCAACCCCGAGAACACCGACGTCTCCGATGCCCTGTCCGATCCCACCTTCGGGCTCGTCACCACCACCGCCGACCGCATCGACGCCCGCACCGACCCGTGGGACCCGGCCACCGAGCCCAGCGAAGCCGAATTCGTCGACCCCGGCGCCAAGGAGCGCAAGGCCCACCTGCTGATCGAGGCCGAAGCCGAGTTGGCCGAGTTCATCGGCCTGGAAGAGGTCAAGTTTCAGGTGGCCCGGCTGAAGAGCTCGGTGGCGATGGCACTGCGGCGCCAGGAACGCGGTCTGGTGGTCGCGGGCCGCACCAACCATCTGGTGTTCGCCGGTCCACCGGGCACCGGCAAGACCACGATCGCCCGCGTCGTCGCCAAGATCTACTGCGGCCTCGGCCTGTTGAAAAAGGAGACCGTGCGGGAGGTGCACCGCGCCGACCTGATCGGCCAGCACATCGGCGAAACCGAAGCCAAGACCAACGCCATCATCGACAGCGCCCTGGACGGCGTGCTGTTCCTGGACGAGGCATACGCATTGGTCGCCACCGGGGCGAAGAACGACTTCGGGTTGGTCGCGATCGACACGCTGCTGGCCCGGATGGAGAACGACAGAGACCGGCTGGTGGTCATCGTCGCGGGGTACCGCGCCGACCTCGATCAGTTTCTCGACACCAACGAGGGCCTGCGGTCGCGTTTTACCCGCAGCATCGACTTTCCGTCGTATTCGCCGGCCGAACTGGTCGCGATCGGCAAGCGGATGGCAGAAAAGCGGGACAGCGTGTTCGAACAGGCCGCGCTCGCCGACATGGAAACCCTGTTCGGCCATCTCGCCGAATCGTCATCACCGGACACCACCGGGGTAGCACGACGCAACCTGGACATCGCGGGCAACGGGCGGTTCGTCCGCAACCTCGTCGAGCGCTCCGAAGAGGAGCGCGAATACCGCCTCGATCATCCCCCGCAGGCGGGAGGTGCCCCCACCGAGGACCGCGACTTCACCGACGACGAGCTGATGACGATCACCGACGTCGACGTGCGCACTTCGATCACCCCGCTGCTGCGCGGGCTCGGTCTATCGGTGCCCGCGTGACCGGACCAGACCCGGACCGGCGTGCCTTCACTTCCCGGACCCCGGCCAACGAGAATCCGGACGGCGTGGTCTACCGGCGCGGCTTCGTCACCCGCCACCAAGTATCAGGATGGCGATTCGTCATGCGCCGCATTGCATCCGGTGTGGCACTGCATGACACCCGGATGCTGGTGGATCCGCTGCGCACGCAGACCCGGGCGGTGCTCGTCGGGGTGCTCATCCTGATCACCGGCCTGGCCGGGTGTTTCATCTTCTCGCTTATCCGTCCGTCCGGGGTGGCAGGCAACGATGGGGTGCTCGCCGACCGCTCCACCGCCGCGCTGTATGTGAAGGTCGGCGACCAGCTTCACCCGGTACTCAACCTCACCTCCGCGCGACTGATCGTCGGCCGGCCGGACAATCCCACCACCGTCAAGACCGCCGAAATCGACCGATTCGGTCGCGGAAACCTGCTCGGCATACCCGGCGCGCCGGAACGCATGGTGCAGAACACATCTCGCGACGCCGACTGGACCGTCTGCGACGCCGCGTCCGGACCGGCCGCCGGATTGACGGTGATCGCCGGCAGCCTTACCGGCGGCGGCGAGCGCGCGGTCCCGCTGCCGAGCAACTCCGCGGTCCTGGTCGAGAACGCCGGGCGAACCTGGCTGCTGTGGGACGGCCGCCGCAGCCCGATCGACCTGAACGACAGGGCGATTACCGACGCGCTCGGACTGGGTGCGCACAGTGCCACGCCGCGGCCCATCGCCACCGGCCTGTTCAACACCATTCCGGAGGCACCCGGGCTGACCGCGCCGGCCATCCCCGGGGCCGGCGAACCGCCGCGGTTCCCGCTGCCGGTGTCGGCACCCGTCGGGGCGGTGGTCGCGGCCTACGAGGCCGACAACACGATCCGCTACTACGCGCTGCTGCCCGACGGGCTACAGCCGGTGCCACCCGTGCTGGCGGCAATCCTGCGCAACACCAACTCCTTTGGCCTCGATCAACCGCCACGTTTGGGCGCTGACGAGGTGGCCCGAATGCCGGTTGCCCGGGGCATCGACACCGACGCCTATCCCCCCGATCCCGTCAGCCTCGTCAACGCGGCCGACGACCCGGTCACCTGCGCGCACTGGGCGAAACCGGAGGGGGCCAGCACCAGCACGATGAACGTGCTCTCCGGTGCCGCGCTACCGCTGGCCAACGGAACGCATACCGTCGATCTCGTCGGATCGGGCACCCGGGTGGCGCTACCGCCGGGCCGCGGTTACTTCGTCCAGACGGTCGGTCAGGAGCCAGGCTCACCGACCGCGGGCTCGCTGTTCTGGGTGAGCGACACCGGCGTCCGCTACGGCGTCGACACCACCGCTGATGACGGCAAGGCCGTTACGGCGCTGGGCCTCGGCGCACCGCCGCTGCCGATTCCATGGTCGGTGTTGTCCCTGTACGCCGCCGGCCCGGCCTTGTCGCGCGCCGACGCGCTGCTGGCACACGACGCACTGGAGGCCCGATGAGCAGGCTGATATTCGAGGCGCATCGGCGGCTGCCACGACCCGAGGTCCGCAAGGGCACCGTCACCATCGAACCGCCGCCCGAGCTGCCGCGCCTGGTGCCGCCGTCGTTGCTGCGCCGCGTGCTGCCGTACCTGATCGTGATACTGATCGTCGGGATGATCGTCGCGTTGGTGGCCACCGGGATGCGGCTGATTTCCCCGCAGATGCTGTTCTTCCCGTTCGTGTTGCTGCTGGCCGCCACCGCGCTCTATCGCGGCTCGGACAACAAGATGCGCACCGAGGAGGTCGACGCCGAACGGGCCGACTACCTGCGCTACCTGTCCGTACTGCGGGACAACGTGCGCGCCCACGCCGCCGAACAGCGCGCGGCACTGGACTGGTCGCATCCCGCCCCGGTGGCACTGGCCGCCATCCCGGGCACCCGTCGGCAATGGGAACGCGACCCGCACGACGACGACTTCCTGGTGCTGCGGGCAGGTCTGCACGACGCACCACTGACCACCACGCTGCGCGTCAAGGACACCGCCGACGAGATCGACCTGGAGCCGGTCTCGCACAGCACCCTGCGTGGGCTGCTGGACACCCAGCGAACCGTGCACGACGTGCCCACCGGCATCGGCGTGACCAAGGTGTCGCGGGTGACGCTGCTCGGCGAGCCCGACGAGGTGCGCGGCGCGCTACGGGCCTGGATCGCGCAGGCCGTGACGTGGCATGACCCAGAAGTGCTCGGTCTCGCGGTGGCCAGTCCGGAACTGGACGGCGACAACTGGGCATGGCTGAAATGGCTGCCGCACGTAGACATTCCCGGCGAGGCCGACGGTGTCGGTCCGGCCCGCTACCTGACCACCGACGCGTCCGAGCTAGGTAACCTGCTGGCGCCGGTACTGGCGGCCGAGACGGCCAAACATCTGCTGGTCGTGCTCGACGACCCGGACGCCGACCCCGACGACATCGTGCCGCCACCCGGTCTGGCGGGCGTTACCGTCGTGCACAGGTCGACGAAACCGCCGCACCGCGAGCAGTATTCGGATCCCGAACGGCCCGTGCTGCGGGTGGCGGAAGGCAGGATCGAGCGCTGGCAGAACGGCGGGTGGCAGCCCTACATCGGCACCGCCGACAGCATGGCCGCCGCGGACGTCCACCACATCGCGCGGCGGCTTTCCCGCTGGGACTCCAACCCGAGTCATGCCCGGTCGGCCGACACTCGTGGTGCCACCTTCACCACCCTGCTCGACATCCCCGACGCGTCGGCGTTGGACGTCGCGAGCCTGTGGGCGCCGCGAAACCGCGACGACGAGCTGCGGGTGCCGATCGGCGTGACCGCCACCGGCGAGCCGCTGATCTTCGACCTCAAGGACGAGGCCGAAGGGGGGATGGGTCCGCACGGCCTGATGATCGGCATGACGGGATCGGGCAAGTCCCAGATGCTGATGTCAATCCTGTTGTCCCTGTTGACCACTCAATCGGCAGACCGCCTGATCGTGATCTACGCCGATTTCAAGGGTGAGGCCGGAGCCGACATCTTCCGGAATTTCCCGCAGGTGGTGGCGGTGATCTCGAACATGGCCGAGAAGAAGTCCCTGGCCGACCGCTTCGCCGACACGCTTCGCGGCGAGGTGGCCCGCCGCGAGCTGCTGCTCAAGGAAGCCGGCCGCCGGGTTCAGGGCAGCGCCTTCAACTCCGTCACCGAATACGAGAACGCCATCGCAGCGGGCCACGACCTGCCGCCGCTTCCCACCCTGTTTGTGGTGGCCGACGAGTTCACCTTGATGCTGGCCGACCATCCGGAGTACGCCGAACTGTTCGATTACGTTGCGCGCAAAGGCCGCTCGTTTCGGATTCATATCCTGTTCGCCTCGCAGACACTGGACGTCGGCAAGATCAAGGACATCGACAAGAACACCTCATACCGGATCGGTTTGAAGGTGGCCAGCCCCAGCGTGTCCCGTCAGATCATCGGCGTCGAAGACGCGTATCACATCGAGTCCGGCCGCGAGCACAAGGGCGTCGGATTTCTGGTACCGGCGCCTGGCGCGGTGCCGATCAAGTTCCGCAGTACCTATGTCGACGGCATCTACCAACCGCCGCGCAAGGCGAAATCCATTGTCGTGCACGCGGTGCCGCAGCCGCAGTTGTTCCCCGCCTCGCGGGTGGCGCCCCCGCCGGAAACGGTCATCGCCGGAGCCGCCACCGACCTCGTCGAGCAGTCGCCCCGCAAGCTGATCGCCACCATCGGCGACCAGCTGGCGCGATACGGCCCGCACGCACCCGAGCTGTGGCTGCCGCCGCTCGACGAAAAACTCCCACTGCACGACGTGCTGGCACGCGCGGCGATGCCGGAACGCCAATGGCGTTGGCCGCTTGGTGAGATCGACAAGCCCTTCGAGATGCGGCGCGATCCGCTGGTGTTCGACGCCTCGTCGTCGGCCGGCAACATGGTGATCCACGGCGGACCCAAATCGGGTAAGTCGACGGCACTGCAGACGTTCATGCTCTCCGCGGCGGCGTTGCATTCGCCGCGGGATGTCACGTTCTACTGTCTGGATTACGGCGGCGGGCAGCTGGCCCAGCTGGCCGGCCTTGCTCACGTCGGCAGCGTGGCCACGCCGCTGGAGCCCGAGCGGATCCGCCGCACATTCGGGGAGTTGGAGCAGCTGCTGTGGTCACGTCAGCTGCGTGGGCCGGGCGATCGCGATGACGGCTACGGCGAGGTGTTCCTGGTCATCGACAACCTCTACGCGTTCAGTCGAGACAACACCGACGCGTTCAACACCCGGAACCCGTTACTGGCGAAGGTGACCGAACTGGCCAACTCTGGGTTGTCGTACGGCATTCACGTCGTGATCACCACACCGAACTGGATCGAGGTGCCGTTGGCCATGCGGGACGGCCTTGGGCTGCGGCTCGAACTCAAGCTGCACGATTCCCACGACAGCAATGTCCGCGTGGTCGGCGCCCTGCGCCGGCCCGCCGACAGCGTCCCCGCCGACCAACCCGGCCGCGGCCTCACCATGGCCGCCGAGCACTTCCTGTTCGCCGCTCCGTCGCTGGCAGACATCGACGCGATCAACGCCCGCTACCCGGATGTCACCGCGCCGCCGGTGCGGTTGCTGCCCACCGATCTGCGCCCCGAGGTGATGGCACCGCTGTACCCCGGACCCGAGCGGATCGTCATCGGCCAGCGCGAGGACGACCTGGCGCCGGTCACCCTCGACTTCACCGACAACCCGCTGCTGATGGTCTTCGGCGATGCCAAATCCGGCAAGACCACCCTGCTGCGCCACATCATCCGCACCATCCGGGAACACTCGCAGCCGGATGAGGTCGCGTTCACCGTGATCGACCGAAGGCTGCACCTGGTCGACGAGCCACTGTTTCCCGACAACGAGTACACCCCGAACATCGACCGGATCATCCCGGCCATGCAGGGCCTCTCGGCGATCATCGAGAAGCGCCGGCCGCCGCCGGGGCTCAGCCCGCAGCAGCTGAGCGGCTGGAAAGTGCAGGGCCGCACCCACTATCTGATCGTCGACGATGTCGACCAGATACCCGATGGACCGGCGATGAGCGGCCCCTACGTCGGGCAGCGTCCGTGGAACAATCTCATCGGTCTGCTCTCCGAGGCCGGCGACCTCGGACTGCGCGTCATCGTCACCGCACGAGCCACCGGCTCCGCCCACGCGGTGATGACCGCACCGCTGCTGCGCCGCCTCAACGACCTGCAGGCCAACACGCTGCTGCTGTCCGGCAACCCGCAGGACAGCGGAAAGATCCGCGGTCAACGCTTCAGCCGGTTGCCGGCCGGCCGGGCAGTCCTGTTGACCGACAGCGACTCCCCGACACATCTGCAACTCGTCAATCCGCTCGTCGCCGAACGCACCGCACCCGGAAAGGAATACAGCTGATGACTTTGCGAGTAACACCAGAAGGGCTGACGGCGGCCAGCGCGGCCGTCGAGGCGCTGACCGCGCGGCTGGCCGGTGCCCACGCCGGTGCCGCGCCGCTCGTCACCGCCGTGCTGCCGCCCGCGGCCGACGCGGTCTCATTGCAGACGGCCGCCGGCTTCAGCGCACAAGGCGCCCAGCACTCGGCCGCCGCCGCCCAGGGTGTCGAAGAACTGGGCCGCTCGGGTGCCGGCGTCGGTGAATCCGGAACCAGCTACGCCACCGGCGACGCCATGGCCGCGTCCTCCTACCTTGTCGCCCGCGGCTGACTGGGGCTTGGGATGACCGCCCCCATCTGGATGGCGCTTCCGCCGGAGGTGCATTCAACGCTGCTCAGCAGCGGACCCGGTCCGGGGTCGCTGCTTGCCGCCGCGGGGGGATGGCAATCGTTGAGCACCGAATACGCCTCGGCGGCAGCCGAACTGACCGGACTGCTCGGTGCCGTTCAGGCGGGATCGTGGCAAGGGCCGAGCGCCGAGCAGTACGTCGCCGCGCACGCGCCGTATTTGGCCTGGCTTGCCGAGGCGAGTGCCAACAGCGCGGCCGCGGCGGCGCAGCACGAAACCGCCGCCGCGGCCTACAGCACGGCGCTGGCCACCATGCCGACGATGGTCGAGCTCATCGCAAACCACACGATCCACGGCGTGCTGGTCGCCACCAACTTCCTTGGTATCAACACGATTCCGATCGCGCTCAACGAGGCCGACTACGTCCGGATGTGGATCCAGGCGGCCACCACGATGAGCACCTACCAAGCGGTGTCCGGTGCCGCTCTCGCCGCGACGCCGACGACGCCGCCGGCACCGTTCCTGCTGACACCCGGCGTCGGCGAGGCCGGCAGCGCCGCCGCGAGCACTCAACAGCTGGGCGCCCAAGCGCAGGCGACCGAATCGGGCTCGGCGCTGAACAGTTCGAACATCATCTCCGATCTGTTGCAGACCTACCTCGACTACACCAACCAATTGTTCGAACCGCTGATCAACTTCTTCCAGGATCCGCTGGGTAACTCCGTGCAGTTGCTGACCGACTTCCTGACAAATCCGGCGCAGGCGCTGGTGACTTGGGGGCCGCTGCTATTCGCCGTTGCCTGGCAGGTCTTCTCGTGGATCGGCGCATCCCTGACCTATCCCCAGCTGCTCCTGCAGCCGCTGCTGTGGATCACGATCGGCGTCGCGATCGGCGCGGCTGATCAGTTCCTCAACAAGGCCACGCCCCCGGCGGAGGTCCCCGCCGGGACCGAGGCCCCTGCCTCGGCACCGGTAACGCGCGCCGAGCCCGGCACCTGGCCGGTCGCCGGCATCGCCCCGATCGTAGTCAGTCCCGGTGCGGCGCCCGCCACCTCAGCGACCGGCACCGCACCCGGTACCGCGGCACCCACGGCGCCGCCACCCGGGCAAGCCATCGCCTACGCCGTGCGTGGCGATTACCCGGGTGCGGGTTTCACGCCCACGCTGCGCGAGGCCACCGGCGCCAAGGCACCAGCCGCCGATATCCCGGCCGCCGCTGCGCTGGCGGCTGCGGCGGCGGCCCGCGAGAAAAGGCGTGCCCGCCGCAAGCGCGGCGCGGCGATCAAGGAGCGCGGCTATCGCGACGAGTTCATGGACATGGGTTCCGGGACCGACTCGGGCGCACCACCTCCCGAGGAAGCACGCGCCTCGGCGTCAACCAAGGGTGCGGGTCCGCTCGGATTCACCGGCACGGCTACCAAGTCCGACCGCCCTGCCGCCGGATTGACCCAACTGCCCGACGACTCCTTTGGCGGCGGACCCGTCAGCCCGATGCTGCCGACGACATGGACATCCGACGATCAACCCACCACCGATGAAGATGAAAGGAAAGATCGATGAGCCTCCTTGATGCTCACATTCCGCAACTGGTTGCCTCCGAGGCGGCCTTCGGCGCCAAGGCGGCGTTGATGCGCAGCACCCTCGCACAGGCCGAGCAGGCCGCCACCTCTGCCCAGGCGTTCCACATGGGCGAATCCTCGGCGGCCTTCCAGGCTGCGCACGCCCGGTTCGTGGAGGTCTCCGCGAAGATCAACATGCTGCTCGACATCGCCCAGGCCAACCTCGGCGACGCCGCGGGCACCTATGTCGCCGAGGACGCCGCCGCGTCCAGCACCTACACCTCCATCTGACAAATCTGACAACCCCGCGCAACCGAAAGGGCGTAAGCGATGTCCCAGATCATGTACAACTACCCGGCGATGCTGGCCCACGCCGGTGAAATGTCCAGTTACGCCGCCGCTTTGCACGCCGTCGGCACCGATATCGCCAGCGAGCAGGCCGCGCTGGCCGGAGCCTGGCAGGGCGACACCGGAACCACCTACCAGGCCTGGCAAGCGCAATGGAACACCAGCCTCGAGGAATTGGTGCGCGCGTACCGTGCGATGGCGAGCACGCACGAGATGAACACGATGTCGATGAGCGCCAGGGATCAGGCCGAAGGCGCCAAATGGGGATAGATGCTGACTAATGCCGTCGAGCTGACCGTCGAACAGGCGTGGTACATCGCGGATGCCCTTGGAGCCGGCAGCTTTCCCTGGCTGCTGGCGATCACCCCGCCGTACTCTGAGCACAGCGAGCGCGCCGAGTTCGACGCGGATCAGATCGCCGAGCTGACCGAGATGGGCGTCATCACCGCCGAACAATCGATCGATCCGGGTGTCGCCCAATGGATCCGGTTGACCTGCCACGCATCGCAGTGGCTCGAGATGCGGTTCGTCACGGCGGACGGAGACCTGTTGCGCGGCATCATCGCGCGCCGCAACGACGCAACGGTGGTGGCGCTGCGCAACGCTGAACTCGTCACCTTCACCGAGATGGACATCGGTCACCCGCAGGCGCTCGTCCCGGTGTTGGCGGCCGGCTTGACGGCGCAACCGCCGGCTCGGTTCCCCGAGTTCTCCTTGCCGGCGCGCATCGGGGCGCGGGCCGACGAACAGATCCGCAACGGTACGCCGGTGCCGGAAGTCCTTGATTTTTTCGGCATTCCGGGCTCGGCGCGGCCGGTGGTGGAATCCGTGTACGGCGGCCGGCGCAGTTATGTCGAGATCGTCGCCGGTCAGCACCGTGATGGTCACCGCATCACCACCGATGTCGGCGTCGGGATCGTCGACACCCCGGCCGGCCGGGTGGTGGTCAGCCCGACGCGCGCCTTCGACGGGGAGTGGGTGTCGACCTTCGCCTCCGGTACGCCGTTTGCGATCGCCGCGGCCGTCGACCGGCTGACCGCCGCGCTCCCGGACGGCTCCTGGTTTCCCGACCTCAGGCTCACCCGTGACTTCGACGAAAGAACGGCAAACCAGGGAGAACAATGTCCGATACCACTGTGATACCGATCGTCCGGGTGGCCGTGCTGGCGGGCTCGGGGTCAGAAGCCCCCGGGCGGCTGACCGAGATGGCGTTGCCCGCCGAGCTGCCGCTGCGCGAGATCCTGCCCGCGGTGCAGCGCCTGGCGCTCCCGGGAGACGATGACGAAGACAACCCGGTTCTACTGAGCCTGGCCCCGATCGGCGGTGCGCCGTTCAGTCTGGATGCCACCCTGGATACCGTCGGTGTCGTCGACGGCGATCTGCTCGCGTTGCAGGCGGTGCCGGTCGGCTCGCCCGCCCCGCCAATTGTCGAAGACATCGCCGACGCCGCGGTGATCTTCTCTGCGGCTCGGGATCGGCCGTGGGGTGCTACCCACATCCAGCGCGCCGCTGCGCTCGCGGTCGTCGGCCTGGTCCTCGCCGCCACCGGCTTGGCGGTCGCGCATCGCGTCGTCACCGGCCAGCTGGTGGGATTGATCACGGTCAGCGCGGTTGCGGCGGTCACCGTCCTGGCCAGCCTGCTCGTCCGGAACCGCTCACCGAAATTGGCCGTTGCACTGTCCATTACGGCGCTGGCCCCGGTGGCGGCGGCCTTCGCATTTGCGGTACCGGGTGACTTCGGTGCCCCCCAGCTGCTGTTGGGTGCGGCGGGGGTGGCCGCGTGGTCGCTGATCAGCCTCATCGTCGCGGAACGCGCGATCGCCTTCTTCACCGGCGCTGCGGTGACGGGCTTCGGCGTGCTCCTCGCCGCGGCCGTTGCCACGCTGTGGCACCTGTCGATCCAGAGCGTCGGCTGCGGGCTGATCGTGCTGGCGCTGTTGGTGACCGTGCAAGCCGCCCAACTTTCGGCGCTGTGGGCGCGGTTCCCGCTGCCGGTGATTCCCGCGCCGGGCGATCCGACGCCGTCCGCGCAACCGCTGCGGGTGCTCGAAGACCTGCCCCGGCGAGTGCGGGTCGGCGAAGCGCACCAGACCGGATTCATCGCCGCCGGGGTACTCCTGGCGGTTGCGGGTTCACTGCTGGTCGTCGGCCTACCCAACCAATCGCCGAGCGTGTGGGTGTGGTACCTGGTGGTGGCCGCCGCCGCCGGAGCGACGCTGCGGGCGCGGGTCTGGGACACCGCCGCGTGCAAGGCGTGGCTGCTGAGTCATTCGTATCTACTGACCGTTGCACTGCTGGTGACGTTCGCGGTGACGGGTCGCTACCCCGCGGCATGGTGGACGCTCATCTCCCTAGCCGCATTGGTGGCGGCGTGGGCCCTCGTCGCATTGAACCCGAAGATCGCCGCGCCGGAGACCTACTCGCTGCCGATGCGGCGGCTGGTGGGCTTTGCCGCCGCCGGCATCGACGCCTCGCTGATCCCGGTGGTGGCGTATCTGGTCGGACTGTTCGCCTGGGTGCTGAATCGGTGATCAGAGCCGGAATCTGTTCCCTGGCAGCCACTCTGGTGGTGCTACTGATCGCATGTCCGAATGCGGTCGCGATCAGCCCGCCGGCCCTGGACCCGCAGGTAACGCCCCCGGCCGGAAACACGGGTCCGCCGCAGCCGATGGCGCAGCGCAGCCCGTGCACGACGGCCGCTGTGCTGCCGAACACCGATCCGGAAGCCGTCAGCCCAAACCAGTTGGCGCTGAACCTTTCCGATGCCTGGCAGCACTCTCGGGGCGAAGGCCAGGCCGTTGCGGTCATCGACACCGGGGTGCAGCCCGGCCCACGCTTGCCGAACGTCGATCCCGGCGGCGATTACGTCGAGTCAACCGACGGATTGACCGATTGCGACGGTCACGGCACATTGGTCGCCGGCCTGATCGCCGGTCAACCCGGCGACGACGGCTTCTCCGGGGTTGCGCCGGCCGCGCGGCTGATCGCCATCCGGCAGACATCGGCGAAGTTCGCACCGCGCACACCGGGAAGCGATCCCGCGTTGGCGCGCGCGGCGCTGGATGTCAGCAGCCTCGCGCGGGCGATCGTGCGCGCGGCGGACCTCGGTGCCCGCGTCATCAACATATCGGTGGTGACCTGCGTGCCGGCCAACAAGACCATCGAGCAAGCGGAGCTCGGCGCGGCACTGGAATACGCTGCGGTACAAAAGGATGCCGTCGTCGTGGCCGCCGCGGGCAACAACCGCTCCGGCGTGGGAAGCGGATCGGCGTGCGAATCGAATGCGGTCCCCGACTGGCCGGGTGTCACGTCGATATCGATCCCGTCGTGGTGGCAGCCCTATGTACTCTCCGTCGGTTCACTTACCGCGGCCGGCCAGCCCTCGGACTTCACCATGGCCGGGCCGTGGCTGCGTATCGCGGCGCCCGGTGAGAACGTCGCCTCGGTGAGCAATGGCGGCGGCCTGGCCAATGCACTGCCCAACGACCGCCAAGAGCTCTTCCCGATCAGTGGTACCAGCTATGCCGCGGCCTATGTGTCCGGTGTTGCGGCGTTGGTACGCAGCAAGTTTCCCGATCTGACCGCCGCACAGGTGGTGCGCCGGATCACCGCGACCGCGCACGGCGCGGCCAGGTCGCCGTCGAGCCTCGTCGGAGCCGGAAGTGTCGATCCGGTGGCCGCACTCACCTGGGAGGTGCCTCTCGAGGAGCCCGCACTTGCGCAGACCAGGCAGATAGCCGCGCCTCCGCCGCCGCCCGCCGAGAATCCCACACCGCGCATCGTCGCGTTCGCCGGCAGCGGCGCACTCGCATTGGTCGTGCTGGCCACCGCGGCGATCGCAGCGCACCGACGGAAGGACACCACCGCATGACCGTCCGGATCACCCTGGCGTTGTTGTTCATTGTGCCGGCGGCCATGGCCTACCCATGGCCATCCACCACCGACCGGTGGCTATTGGGTATCGCCGTGGCAGCGGTGATCATCCTGTTCGCCAGGTGGCGCGGATCGTTCTTCACCACGCTGCTTGCCCGCCGCCTAGCGGTCTGGCGCCGCAACCAATCCGGAGGCCGGCGCCGGTCGACGCCCCGTACCCGCACCACCGCCCTGCTGCGGGTTGCCCCGGAGTCCGCTGAGCAGGATCTGCCGCTCGCGGTCATTGCCGGATACCTGGACCGCTACGGCATCCGCGCAGATTCGGTTCGGATCACCGGCTGGGATGCCGGCCCAGCGCGCGCCAAGTGGATCGGGCTGACGCTGGATGCGGCCGACAACCTGGCCGCGCTGCAGGCGCGATCGCCCGATATCCCGTTGCGCGAGACCGCCGAGGTCGCGGTACGACGGCTCGCCGACCACCTTCGCGAGATCGGTTGCAGCGCGCGGATTGCCGACGTGAGCGAGGTTCCGGCGTTGCCGGCCGGGAAGGAGACGTGGCGCGGCGTGCGCACCGAATCGGGGTACGTCGCCGCCTACCGCGTCGCGGCAGACGATAGTCTGGACCAGACGCTGTCGGCGGTACGCTCGCATGAGTCACGTGAGATATGGACCGCACTGGAATTCTCCGGCACCGCAACGAAGCCCACGGTCGTAGCCGGCTGTGCCATTCGCACCGACGAGCGGCCGGCGAGCGCACCGCTGCCTGGACTGACACCGCAGCGTGGACGGCAGCGGCCAGCCTTGGAAGCGTTGCATCCGCTTTCGGTCCAACGCCTCGGCTAACCGGACCAGCTTGCCGCGCCCTCATGACCAATCGTCCACCGGACCGACACCACCCGGGGATCCACGCTGAGCGTCGCGACGGCCTCCTCCAAGGCTTTGTCGTCGCGCTTGGCTGCGGACAGTTCCGCCCGCAGCCCCACTTCGTCGGGCGACTTCGTCGGGAACGACTGCAATGACCTCAACACAATGCCGGGTTGGGGCACGGTGTGCACGATGAGTGATCGCAGTGCGCCCTCGACCTCGGCCTTGCCGATCAGTTCGAAAACGTAGTCGGCGGGCGGGGTTTCCCGACCTGCTAGCGTCTTGCGGTCCATCACCCCGCCCAACGGCTGCAGGAAACCGTTGGCGGCGACGATGATCACCGCGCCGGCGATGGCCTCCCGCCACATCCACGCGCCGGCCAGCGCGCCGACGGCCGCGGTGGACCACAGCGTGGCGGCGGTGTTGAGGCCGGTGACCGACAGTCCCTGCTTCATGATGACGCCGGCGCCGAGAAAGCCGATGCCCGTGACGATCTGTGCGGCCACCCGCAACCGGTCTTCTTCTTCGAAGCTGTAGGCGCTCAGGATCAGGAACAGCGCCGAACCCATGCTGACCAGTGCCATCGTCTGCAGCCCGGCCATCCGGGACCGCCACTGGCGTTCGGCGCCGATCGCGATGCCGAGCGCGGTGGCGAGTCCCACCCGGGCCATCAAATCGATTGCGATCATGCCCATGATCATCCCGCCGCCCACGCACAGTGCACGGCCAGACACGCGCTATCCGAACATGAAATCGCGCATGAAGCGCGTCATTCTGCGCAGGTAGTCCGGCTGGCTGACGTGCAGTATGTGGTTGCCGGGGAACCAGTGGAACGCGCAGCGGTCCCAGTGCTCCCACAGCAGCTCGGCCTGCTCCGGCGGGGCCAGTCGATCGCCCAGGCCGGCGATGATCAGCCGCCGGTCCTTTGCCACCAACGGCGGGTAGTTCAGCGGCGAGTGGTACATCGACGCGCCGGTCAACAGTTCACGGTCCGTGCGGGTTATCCGGTTGCCCAGGGCCACCAGCTTATTGGCTGGCCACCACTCGTCGAACGCGGACTCCGGGGTGACCACCGGAACGTTGGGGATGACGGCCTGGATCCGGTCGTCGACGCCGGCGATCAACGCCGAGGTGTAGCCGCCCAACGACATTCCGGTCAGCGCGATCCGGTCGACGCCGGTGAACTCCAGATAGTCGATCAGCGACCGGAAGTCGTGCACGGCCTGGGCCATCGCCTCGGCGAAACCCGCGAACCCGTTGGCGAAGAAGCCGTAACCGCTGAACGGCGAATACTTTTCGGCACGACGGCCATGGAACGGCAAGGTGTAGAGCAGCACGTCGTAGCCCGACCGGTAGAACCACGGCAGTGAGAAGAACAAGCCGTTGAAGAGATACGCCGAACCCATGAAGCCGTGGATCAGACACAGCGTCGGGTGGGGGCCGTCGTCGTGTCGCCAGTGCTGGGCGTGCACGACGTTGTTGCGCTGATACGAGCGGCCTCGGTCCCGCAGGGCCGGGTTGACCGTCTCGAAACTGCTGTTGAACCGGATGTTGTGCACCCGGCCGCGGGCCATCCATTCCGCGATCGGGTTGGCTGGGCGCGACGACACCCGTGGCACCTCGGTGGGCGCGGGGAACGACGCCGCGGGATCCCGCGCGGCGCCCAGCTCGGCGTAGAACCGCAGCGCATCACGCTGTGCCGTCGCCCCCGACCCGTTCAGTGCGGCCCGGGCGACCTGCGGCAACATCGCGACGCCGACCAGCGACGCGATCGCGGTTCGCAGGCCGAGGTCGGCGATGGCCGAGGAATCCACGATGAGCCGTTGCCGCAGCGTGAGGTCCACGCGTCGAGGCAGTCCCCGCGCGGTGGCGTCGGCACCGAGGACGTCGGGAACGGGGATGGGCGGATCGACCGGGGCAGCGTCGGGCGGCCGCGAACTTGACACCGCCCGATGGTATCCCGGGCCGTCTGGCTGGAACACTGTCGACATGTGGAATCCTGACGTGTACCTGGCTTTCGCGGATCAGCGCGGCCGTCCGTTCTTCGACCTGATGTCGCGGGTGGGCGCCGAGAAGCCGCGCCGGGTGGTCGATCTGGGTTGCGGGCCGGGCAATCTCACGCTCGCCCTCGCCGAGCGCTGGCCCGACGCGGTGATCGAGGCATGGGACAGCTCAGCGGAGATGGTCGAATCCGCCCGGGAGCGCGGCGTGGACGCACAGGTCGGTGATGTGCGGGCCTGGGAACCCAAGCCGGACACCGACGTGGCGCTGAGCAACGCCACCCTGCAGTGGGTGCCCGAACACGCCGAGCTGCTGGTCCGGTGGGCCGGCGCGCTGGCCCCAGGTTCGTGGATCGCTATGCAGGTGCCCGGCAATTTCGAGGCGCCTTCACATGAAGCGGTGCGTGCGGTCGCCCGGCGGGAGCCCTTCGCAAACAGGCTGCGCGACATGCCGTTTCGGGACGGCAAGGTGGTCAACACGGCGGTCGAGTACGCGAACCTGCTTACCGACGCCGGCTGCCAGGTCGACGCCTGGGAAACCGTCTACACCCACGAGTTGACCGGCGAGCATCCGGTGCTGGACTGGATCACCGGCACCGCACTGCGGCCGGTCATCGATCGGCTGTCCGAGGAAGCGTGGCAGCAGTTCCGCCAGCAGCTCATCCCGATGCTCGACGAGGCCTACCCGACGCGGCCGGACGGCCGGACGTTCTTTCCGTTCCGCCGCGTCTTCGTGGTCGCCCAGGTGAGCTGATCAGCCGCGGGCGGGTACTCCCACGGCGCGCAACACGTACTCCGGTGGCACGTCGAAGGCCAACGACCGGCGTGGCAGTCGCATCAGGACGTCGTCGGGGATGGCGTCCTTGTAGTGCAGGGAAAGTTGACCGTTGAACCTCGGGTCGACCTCGGCGATGTTGACCTCAAGGTGCAGCCCGGTATTGGAGATGTCCGCTTTGACGGTTCCGGTCTGCTCGGCGTCCCAGCGTTGGTCGATGGTCCGGCTGGCCAGCTTTGGCACCGATGACAATGTGCCGAGCACGCGCTGTGGTGTGAACACCAGCGAGCCCACGTAGCTGGCGACATTGCCGACCGACCTCTTGCCGGGAACCGACCCGGTGAACCGGCGAGTGACCGGGAGGTACTCGGCGAGATGGATGATGCCCTCCGTTTCGACTTCGGCGCGCAGTTCAGCGGGCAACCCACCGATGCGGAGCAGCTTTCGCAGAAACACGGCCATAAGGGCACCGTAGCGGCAGCGGTAAATAAAAGCCCCGTGTTGCCATCTGAGTCGGGTTTTGACGCAACACGGGGCTACACGAGATATCGACCCGCATGTGGGTGGTGTTACACGTGGTACTGGTAGTGCGTGGCACTGCGGAAAGCGTGGATCGTCGGTCTGGCGGCCGCGGCACTGGCGGTGTATGCGCTGATGTGGATCGGCTATGCGATGCACTGGCACTGGCTCGATGCCATCGACACGTTCGTGCTGGACGGCCTGCATCGCTACGGGGTTGCCCACCCCGGTTGGGTCACGTTCTGGGATGTGTTCTGCACCGTTGCGGGCCCGGCCGCGTTCCGATTGCTCGCCGTGGTGCTCATCGTGATTGCATTGGTGCACCGCAATCTTCGCGCCGCACTGTTCCTGGTGATCACGGTCGAACTCGGCGGGCTCCTCACCGAGGTCGCCAAATCCGCCGCCAACCGTCCACGACCTCCCGAGGCGCTGGTGTACGCATGGTCGACGTCGTTTCCGTCCGGCCATGCGATTGGCGTGATGATCGGCGTGTTGGCGTTGTTGACCGTGGTCCTGCCGATTGTGCGGCGTCCGCTACGCGGCTGGCTGATCGCTCTCGGTGCGATAGTCGTGGTGGCGATCGGCATCGGCCGGGTGGTGCTGAACGTGCATTACGTTTCCGACGTGGTGGCCGGATGGGCGCTCGGCTACCTGTACTTCGCGGTTTGCCTGTTGGTACTGGCCCCGCCGAGGCTCACTTCTCCGGACAAAACACCGGAAGCACCCGATAGCGCACGCTGAAACTCGCTTTCTCGCATTCGATTCCAACTTCGCCGTCGCGGGCCAGCGGTGTGGGTCCGTCGACGGCCGTGAAGCTGAACTCCGGGACGCGCAGCTCGTGGTAGAGCGGGCTGCGTTCCAGCCGGCCCAGCGCCAGCGCCGTCAGGACGCGCAGCCTCGAGAGGTG
Source organism: Mycobacterium sp. (assembly GCF_050701515.1). Classification (GTDB taxonomy): domain Bacteria; phylum Actinomycetota; class Actinomycetes; order Mycobacteriales; family Mycobacteriaceae; genus Mycobacterium. The sequence goes on from NZ_JBOGDB010000045.1 coordinate 48,525, forward strand.
ACGGCCGGTCTCGAGGATCCGGACGTCGATCAGGCCGTCGTCAATCCGGGTCCGGATCGACGGAGCGAATCCCGACGGCAGATACGTCGAGTTGCCCAAGAAGAACAGGGAGGTCTGCAGGGTTTTGTTGTCGTAGGAGATTCGCACCGGCTCATCGCGCCGCAACGTGTGGAACATGGCGTAGATTCCGGCCAGCGGCTTGCTGATTCGGTGTTCCAGTTTCTCCCGGGTGCGGACGAATTGCGGATAGGCGCCGATGCTCGCGGTGTTGACCACTATCTGGTCTTCGTTGAGGCAGACAAGGTCCACGCACGCGACGCTGCCGCTGCGGATCGCCGCTATTGTCTTGGCGACGGTGTCGCAGCCGACGTCCTTGGCGAAGTGGTTGAAGGTTCCCGTTGGCAACACCGCGAGCGGAACGCCGGCCTCGACGGCGATCTCGGCGGCGCCGGACACCGTGCCGTCGCCGCCGCCGACGGCCAGCACCTCGGCCCGCTCGGCCGCCGAGCGCAGCACTTGCTTGATGTCGTCATCGTCGCGGAGTTCAACGACCTCGGTCCTGGGCAGTGCTTGCCGAACGTCGTCGATGACCTGGGCACCCGTTCCGCTGCCCGATGTCGGGTTGATGACCAGCACAACGCCGGCTCCATCCGGGCGTTCCGGAGTGTCCACCCGAAGCGGATCGGCCGCGGGCAACCTGGTTCGCACCATCGGCGGCACCAACCGCGAACCGAGCACGGCGATCGACGCGCCAAAACCGAAGCCGGCCAACACGTCGCCGGGATAGTGCGCTCCGGTGGCGACGCGGGACAGGCCGACGAGGCCGGCCAGTAGCGCCAGCAGAAGGCCCAGCGGGGCGCTTTCCAACCCGACGCCGACCGCGAAGGCGGCGGCACTGGCCGAATGCCCAGAGGGCAATGAGTTGGATGTCGGGCGTCGCCGGGTGCGGCGCCGCAGCGGCACAGAATCGAATGTCGGCCTCGGCCGTTGGCTGATTCGCTTGGCCACCTGGTTGGTGAACAGGCTGGTCGCGGCCAGGGTGATCACTCCCCGTACCGCACCGCGCCGGGCGGTTGACTTACCGGTGGCCGCCAGGCCCGCCGCAATGGCGAGCCACAGTTTCGAATGGTCGGCGGCGCGAGTCAGCGGCGGCATCATCGTGTCGAGCAGCGGCGTCGGGGACTCCGCAATAGCCTCGAAGATCTCGCGATCGAGTGCTCCGAGGCCCTGCGTGATGCGCCGCAGGCCCTTTCGATTACCCAACTGCCCAACGTCCATGGACCCAACATATCCGCCGCGAACTCTTGACAATATTTCTTGTCAAGCCCAGCATGGGGACATGCTCGACGTCGAGGTCATCACGGATCCGGATGCGGCGACCAGCGCACTGGATCCGATTCGGAGTCGGCTGCTGGCCGAACTCTGCGAGCCGGCCTCCGCGGCGACCCTCGCCACCCGCGTGGGCATCCCGCGCCAAAAGGTGAACTATCACCTGCGTGCTCTGGAGGCGCACGACCTCGTGTCGGTGGCCGGCGAACGGCGGTGGGGCGGCCTGACGGAGCGCCTTCTGGTCGCCAACGCGGCGATGTATGTGGTTTCGCCAAGTGCGCTGGGGCCGGTGGCCGCGGACCCGGGTCGCGCCAGCGATCGACTGTCGGCGAGCTATCTCATCGCCGTCGCCGCACGCGCGGTCCGCGAAGTCGGCGAGCTATGGCGGACGTCCCGGGAGAAGAACAAGCGATTAACGACGCTGTCGATCGATACCGCGGTCCGCTTCCGGTCGCCCGCCGAGCGCGCCGATTTCACCCGCGAGCTCTCCGAAGCGATCACCTCGCTGGTCGCCCGCTATCACGACGAAACGACTCCCCGTGGCCGTCCGCACCGTTTGGTGCTGGCGGCGTACCCGATGCCCGTAGAAACCTAGGAGGATAACGAAATGCCCCTGAAGAAAGACGATTCCGGCCGCCGCTGGGTCGAGATGGAGTTCCTGGTGCCGGGCACGCCGGAGCAGGTTTGGCACGCGATCGCAACGGGTCCGGGAATGAGCGCGTGGTTCACCCCGACAACAGTGGACGAACGCGTTGGTGGCGCGATCGCTTTCGACTTCGGCGACGAGAATTGCGGTGAGGCCTCATCTTCCGGATCGGTCACCGCGTGGGAGCCGCCGTATCGGTTCGCCTACGAAGAGACCGGCTGGAGCGGAGATGCTCCGCCGGTGGCCACCGAAGTCGTCATCACCAGCCACTCGGGCGACCGATGCGTCGTGCGTATGGTGCACAGCCTATTCACCTCCCGCGATGACTGGGACGACGAACTGGAGAGCTTCGAAACCGGCTGGCCCGGATTCTTCGAGGTGCTCCGGGTGTATCTGAGGAACTTCGCCGGCAAGCCCGCCGCCGCCGTCCGCGCGATTATGCGTCATCGCGGTGATCAGGCCGAGGCGTGGTCGACGCTCACCACCGCCTTGAACATGGCAGGCGCAAACGTCGGCGAGCGCCGCGAGACCCCGTCTGCGGCCCCACGTTTGGCGGGCGTCATCGAGCGGGTGCACCAGGACATGCAGTCACGAGAGCTGATGATCCGCATCGACGAGCCCGCCGAGGGCGTCGCGGTGATCGGCACCTGCCAGATGGGTGACGAGGCAAGCGGCATCGTCAGTGCCTTCTTCTACGGCGCCGCCGCCGCCCAGACCGCCGCCTCCGAACAGCCGAAGTGGAGTGGATGGCTCGCCGAACTTCGCCCACGTGACACGGTGAAGACCTGATCGTGTGCAACCATTAGCGCGTGCGCCGCTGGCTGGTACCGCTGTTAGCGATGACATTGTTGGGGCTTGCAGCCGTCGCGGCGCCCGCGGGCCACGCCGATTACACACCGTGGTTCGCCCCCAAGGTGGGCAACGCCACCCAGGTGATTTCGGTTGTGGGAGCGGGTGGTTCGTCGGCGAAGGTCGATGTCTTCCAACGCACCGCCGCCGGATGGCAACCGATCCGCGTCGGTATTCCCGCGTTCATCGGTGCGAACGGCATGGCCCCGGAAACCCACGACGGCGAAATGAAGACCCCGATGGGCATCTTCACGCTTGACTTCGCCTTCGGCACTGCTTCGAATCCCGGCGGTGGTCTGCAGTACGTGCAGGTCGGGCCCGACCACTGGTGGGACGGCGATATGAAGAGCCCGACCTACAACACCATGCAGGTGTGCGAGAAGGCGCAGTGCCCGTTCAACACCGATCCCGCGAGCGGGACCGAGAACCTCGAGATTCCGCAGTACGTGCATGCGGTGGTGATGGGCGTCAACAAGCAACGCGTACCCGGCAACGGCGGTGCGTTCTTCCTGCACGCTACCGACGGCGGCCCGACCGCCGGCTGCGTCGCGATCGACGATGGCACCCTGGTCGAAATCATCCGCTGGCTGCGACCGGGCGCGTTGATCGCAGTAACCCAGTGATGCTCAGATATTCAGCGCCTCACCAGGTTTCACCTTGAACTTGGTGATGGACTCGGTGGACATATTTATCTCGTACGTACGCTCATATCCGGTGGCGCTGATCCGCCACCCGTCGGGAGTGCGCCGGTATCGGTCGTGGTAGAAGGCCGCGCCGAAGAGCATGAAGTTGAATTCGGCCACGATGACCCGGTCCTGCAGGTACCAGGTGCCGGTGGCCTCGTCGCCGTCGACGTCGATCTCGGGGTGCGTCACCCGGTGCTCGGTGATGACGTTGGCCGGCATCGCCGTGCGCATGAACTCGACCAATGAGTCCCGGTCGGTGAAGTGGTGCTCCTCGCCGAGCGAGGTTCCGTAGTCACCGACGATGTCCTCGGTGAGCGTTTCCGCGAACTCGTCCCAGTGCTTGGTGTCCAGCGCCCGCAGGTAGCGGTACTTCACCCGTTTGATCTCGTCGATGTCACCCATGCCCGACATTGCAACACACGGCCGATTTGCCGCATAGAGTCCGGCTACCGGTACCTGAGCATGGACGACGATGGGGCCGGCCACCCCGCCCGACCGAGTCCCGCCGCCATCATTATCGTCGGGGTTGCGATGCGAGCGAATACCACTGCAAAACCCGCTGCCAAAGCCGTCCAAAAGCATGCTGGCGGAACGCTGTTCAAACGCCGTTATGACGGAGTGTCGGACGAACTTATGCCCGTGCTGGGGCTATCGTGTGGGCCGTTATGAGCGACCCTTTGGGGTTGTCGGTCGGGACAACGAACCTGGTCGCGGCGCGTGTCGGCAATCAACCAGTTACGCGCCGCTCGGTGCTGACCCTGGGCCAAGCGGGCGTCACGATGACCGGCTTCGTCGAGCGCGTTGGCGACCCGATCCCGCTGGTCACCCCCGACGGGACCAGCTACCTCGCCGAGGCGCTGCTGGTCGAGGCCCTCGACTTGATGGTGCACGCCGCCGGTGGACCCTCGACGTCGTCCGAGGTGGCAATAGCGGTCCCGGCGCACTGGGGATCGGCGACGCTGTGGGCATTCCGGAACGCCCTGGGCACCAGCTCGAACCTGTCGCAGAACGGTGTGCCGGCACGGCTGGTCTCGGACGCCGTCGCCGCGTTGACCGCCCTGCAGGCAAACCCCGGATTGACGGTGCGCGGTGTGGTGGCATTACTCGATTTCGGTGGCAGTGGCACCGGCATCACTCTGGCCGACGCCGCGTCGTCGTTCGAACCCATCGACGAGACTCTGCGGTATACCGAGTTCTCCGGGGACCAGATTGACCAGGCGTTGCTGGCTCACGTCCTGGACAGCATCGCCGAATCGGGTGACGTCGATCCGGCCGGCACCGCCGCGGTCGGGTCTCTCACCCGGCTCCGTGAGGAGTGCCGGCTGGCCAAGGAGCGACTGTCCGCCGAAACGGCCACCCAGCTGGTCGCCGAACTGCCGGGGTACCGCACTGACATTCGGCTGACCCGAAGTGATCTCGAGAATCTGATCCGGGTACCGCTGGAGGGTGTCATCACAACGCTGGGCCAGATGAGCGAGCGCAACGGGATGGCCCCGGCCGATCTGGCCTGCCTTGCCATCGTGGGTGGCGGTGCCGGCATTCCCCTTGTTACTCAACGTCTTTCCGAGCACACCGGAGTCCCGGTGGTCGCCACGCCGAAACCTGCGCTGAACGCCGCGGTGGGTGCCGCGCTATTCGCGGCCTTCGGGCCGGACGCAGACGCACCGACCGGCGTCGCCACCGCAGCGCCGGTGTTCGACGAGACGCCCGACGCTGTCGGTTCTGCGACATTCCGCGCTTTGGCTTGGTCGCAGGAAGACGGCTCGGAGGAGGAGCCGGTGCCCTACACCGGCGAAAATCCCTACCAGCTCACCGATTCCGGGGGCCGGCCGCCGATTCAGTACGTAGAACCGACCGGGCCGATCGAGGCCGAGTCGAGGCCGTGGCACCGGCTGCCCCAGCTCGCGATCGGGGTGGCCGCGGTTATCGCCATCATCGCCGTCGGCGGTGTGGCATACGCGCTGACCAGCGCCACCGACAGCACACGGGCAACCGAATCGCCGGGCGTCGAACCGCCGTCGCCGAAGCCCATCGAACCGCCGCCGCCGAACACCGGCGCCGAGTCGCCGCCACCTGCTTCGGTGCCCCCACCCAGCGAAGAGACCGTTACCAGCGCCGCGCCACCACCGTCGCCGTCGCCCACCCCGACCACGACCGAGCCGACCAGCACCACCACGAGAACCACCACCACAACGACATCGCCGACCACCACCACGACATCGCCGACCACCACCACGACGACGAGCACCACCACAACCACCACCACGACGACGACGCCGACTATGACCACGACCTACGTGAATGTCCCGTTCGTGCCGGTGCCGATCCCGATCCAGGTCCCTAACCAGGCGCCGCCCAATCAGCCGCCGCCTTTCCGGTAGCAGGTGGCACACTGGATGGATGAGTAGTAATGGGCCGTTCGGGTTCGACCCGGACGACTTCGATCGAGTTATCCGTGAGGCCGGCGAGGGACTGCGCGACGCGTTCGGCAAGCTCCTCGACGTGACCGGTGAACGGGCCGGGTGGAGCACTCTCTTCGACGAGTTCACCCGCCGCGGTAGGCATGAGCCGGAGACCACCGGCGAGACCGGCGACGGTGTGTGGGCGATCTACACCGTCGACGGGGACGGCGGCGCTCACGTCGAAGAGGTGTATGCCACCGAACTCGACGCGCTGCGCGCCAACAAGAACAACACCGATGCCGCGCGCAAGGTGCGTTTCCTGCCGTACGGGATCGCGGTGAGCGTGCTGGACACTTCGCCGGACGATTCACCGGACGACTCGCCGGACGACGCGCAAGACGACTCGCAAGACGCGTCCGAATAGCCTCGTCGGTTAACCGGCCGAGCGCTACACCTTGCTCAGGTCGGTGCGCATCGTCTTCACCTGGTAGTCACCCCAGGTCGACAGGTTCCAGTAGAGATACTGCCTGTCCGCCTCCGGGACGTTTTCGGTCGACGACCAGGGATGGATCATCGGCGCATACAGTCCGGGCATCTGCGCGGACGTCACCAACGTGGTCGGCGGCGACCACGGCCCCTGCGGCGCGTCCGCTTTCCGCATGACGACGTTGTTGTTCTGGTCGGTGTAGAGCATCACGTACTTCCCTTCGTACGAGTTGTACTGCACCGACATCTCGCCGGCGGTGGGGTACGTCGTGCGCCTGAAGAAGCCGAAGAAACTGGTTGTCGTCCCCGGCAGGATCGGGGTCGCCGCGGACGGCCTGTTGGCCACCCACGTCGACCCGTTCCAATACTGGTACTTGGTCTGATCCAGGATCTGATCCTGCTTGACCCGGGATAGGTAGACGGTGCCGCCGCGGCCCGACGGCGTGCCGTACGAGTAGACCCAGCCCGCCGCGGCGTCCGGTGAACCCGCCGGTGGCTTGACGAAGGCACCCTGCTGGAAATTCTGGTTGCCGGAGACGAACCGCTTGGTGGACCTGCCCGCCGCGGCCGCGCGAATGCTCTCCGGCGCGACGTGCCAGGTTTCGCCGTTGTCGTCGGAGAATGCGATGCCCGAGTAGTTCGTCGTCCACCGGCCAGGGGTGTCCCAGGATCGAACGGACATGAAGTTCGCATACTGCCTCGAGCCGTAGGCGTTCGGGTAGGGAGCGGAGATGCCGGAAGTCGGGATGATCGTAATGTCGGGTCCGACCGCATAGCGTTCATTGGCGATGACCTGCTTGAAGATGTATCGCTGCAGTTCTTGGTTGAAAACCAATGGTGCGCCGGCGAAGTCGTCCGTCGGGTGGCCGTCCCGAACGTAAATCCCGTTGGACAGAACATTGTCCGAGCTGCGGAACAGCGTGTTGTTCCGCCACACCCCGGTACGTACCGGCACGTCGTTGTAGAAGGTATCGCCGAACGCGATGAGCACCTGATGCTCGCTGACTTCGGTGGTGACGTTGTCCTGAATGCCGTTGTCCCACATGATCCCGAGATCAGTGCCTCCGACGCCGAAGCGTTCCCTTGTGTCGTTGAGTCCGCCCGGGCCGGTGAGGCTGGTGATGAAGTCCGTATTCGGGCTCACGGCTACCGGGGTCACGATGTAGCCGGTCGCCGGGTCAGGCGGTGCAATGACGGCTGCGGTCGGCGCACCCGTCATGGTCAGCGCGGCGACGGGGGCACCGCTCGTGGCGGTCCTCGCGAGGGCGGCGGCCATCTGCTCGGACTCCCGGCGGACTCCGAGCGCAAGCAGCGCGAGCCCGATCGGCGACCCGATAGGAACGCCTGGTGTATTGGAGGACAATGCGCCAACCCCGAAGACGGACAACAGATTGGTCAGCAAGCGCGGCAGTGTCGGCTGCGTAATCGGGGCGTCCGACGCCGCCATCATGACGGGCGCGGCCTCCTGAGTCGTCGTGCCGGCGGCCAGCGCCTGGAAGGTCGTTGGAGCGAAATCGACAGCGGTGCGTTGCAATACCGAGTTGACCGGCTCGCCGGTGGTGACGACTTTGTCGGCGATGTCATGTGCGGTGCGCATATCGCCCGTCGACTTGAGCGTCGAGAGTTGACTGGCCGCGTTCTCGGCGAACTTCTTCGCCGGTCCACCGGACGACTTCTTCTCGACGGGACGTGTCGACGTCTGTGCCGCAACCTCGGTTTCCGTTACCGCTTCTACCTCTTCTAACTCGACGGCAACGACTTTCTCCTCGGTGTCACCCCGATCAGACTTGGCGTTCTCGGTGACCTTCCTGCTGGTTAGGGCCCCGCCGGTGCTGACCGCAATACCCCGCTCCGCGGCACGAGTCAGCGACGACAACAGGGAGGTAGCCCTCGACGTCAACCGCGTCGTCGGCGGCTCCTGCGAGGGCGCCGACACCGGCGGCTCGGCGGTCGATGGGTCGGTGGCCGTCGCACCCGGCTCCGTGCCCGCACCCTCGGTTGCCGCACCCTCGGTTGCGGATGGCTCCGACGTCGAGGAACTCGATTCAGTCGGGGAGGCCCACGCCACCCCATGTCCGGTTGCGACGGCCGCCCCAACCCCCAGGGCGACGGCCAAACCGCCGACACGTCCGATGTAAGCCGATGCACCCATTGCTACCCCTAGGTCGATGCATCCCCGACTTGGGACGAGTGTTGCATCTGTGACGCTCTTATATCGGAAAACCGGCATTTCAGGGTGCGGTAATTGTCGCGCGCAATAGTTTGCTCGTTTGGCCGCACGTGCCGCGTCTTGGTGGCAGGATGCCGACCGGGGCGGCCGATCGGGGACGGTCGGGTCGAACACCAGACATTGCAACGCTTCGTCGCACCGGCATTCGATGCGGAAACCACTTTGCGGCCGCAAAAGCCATCAGTCCTGATCCCTGCCGCAGAACGTGTCCGCACCTGCCGCTGCAACCAGGCGCTTGCCCAGATGTCAGTCCATCCCCCCTGTTCAGGGCCCCAACTTCGTCGTAGATTTGATGCGTGCGGAGGAACGGGCTTCCCAGCCGCTTTCGAAATGTGCCCGGCAACGGGCGTTCCCCAAGGTTGCTGCAAAAGCCGAACGGGCCGTCGGCTCCGTCGCTTCGGATCCTCGTGGTCGGCGCCGGTGTAGGCGGCATTTCGGTAGCTCGGGGATTACTGCGGGACGGACACGACGTCACCGTCTTCGAACGGCGGTCGGAACCGCAGCCCGGCGGCGGCGCCGTCACCATCTGGTCCAATGGCGCAACGGTTTTGGAGCAGCTGGACGTCGATATGGACGGGGCCGGGCAGGAGCTGTCCACCGTGCGGGTCGTGACATCCACCGGCCGCCCAATCGCCACTTTGGACGTGACCGCGATGGTGCAGCGGCTGGGCGCACCCGTTCGGATGGTTCCGCGTCGAGTCCTGCTGGAAAGGTTGCTTGACGGCTTTCCGGCCGATCGCATTCGATGCAACTCCAATGCGGTCGGGGTGGTCAGTACGGACGACGGAGTGCGGGTCGAGTTCGAAGACGGTAGCTCTGTCGAAGGAGACGTGTTAATCGGCGCCGATGGCCTGCACTCGACGGTTCGCGACCTGGTCGGCGCGCGGGACGCGGAGCCGACGGGCTGGTGTAGCTGGCAGGGACTTGTCACCTGTCCCGACGGCCCCGACAAGCGCGTCGCACTGATGATCGTCGGCGAGCACGGAAACCTCGGCCTGTGGCCGGCGGGAGGCTCCGATCTGCAGTGGTGGTTCGACCTGCCGTGGTCGTCTGACTTCGTCAGACCGCAACGCCCGCTCGACATGATCCGGTCGCATTTCACCGGATGGTCCGACGTGGTCGACCGAGTACTCATGACATTGACCGACGACGATCTGGCCGATTCGCCGTACCCGCATTTTCGGCACCCGATTCCGCGCCGGGGCCAAGGCGCGCTGACCTTGCTCGGCGATGCCGCGCACACGATGCCGCCCACCCTCGCGCAAGGAACCAATCAGGCGCTGCTCGACACGATGGTACTGCGCAAGGCGCTGTCGGATTGTCAGACCGGAACGAACCGCAGCAACGGTGATCTCTCGAGCGCGCTCCGCTGGTATGAGAAGACCAGGCGACGCAGAGTCGCTGCCGTGTCCCGGGTGGCGTCACTGCAGGTGTCGCACGGTGAGTCCATACTGAAACCCGCAGCGATGATCCCGGACCGGTTGATGACCTGGGCACTGGCGACATTTCTCAGTTCGGTAAGCCACCGCCGGATATCCGCCGAGATCAGCCGAGATCTTGGCGGGAAGTGTCAAGCATGGAACCGGTGATCATCTCGGACGATCCGATACGGATACGTTGCGAAGTCGACGCGCCCTCACGCGCGCTCTGGCTCGTCAAGTGGGCGCTGGCCGTCCCGCACTATCCCATATTGATATTGCTCTACCTGGTGTATCCGGTGCTGACTTTGGTTGCCGGCGTTGCCATCCTGTTCACCGGACGGTATCCGCGGCCCATCTTCAATTTCAACGTCGGAGTGCTGCGCTGGTCGTGGCGCGTCATGAATTACAGATTCCCGATGAACAGCACCGACAAGTATCCGCCTTTCACGCTGGCGTCTCGGCCGGACTACCCAGGCGATCTGGAGGTCGACTATCCGGAACGGCTTACCAACTGGGCCGTGCTGGTGAAGTGGTGGCTGCTGGCCCTCCCTCAGATACTCATCACCTGGGCGATGCTGCCGCTGCTGCATGTGCTTTGCTATGTCGCCGCGGTGTGGTTGCTGGTCAACGGAACGGTCTCGCGG
>NZ_JBOGDB010000046.1:0-9770 GCF_050701515.1 Mycobacterium sp.
CGATAGGACAGTTTGTCGCCACCGCGGCCTTTTCCGCTGTCGTGCCACGCCCTAATCAGTCCAAGGGTTGTGCAAGAGTTGCGAGCGCTTCAGTTTCGGTCGTAACAGGGGATCTCCGCACCAGTAGATGGCCAGGTCGTGGCTAGGCGACCAGTAGCCAATCTGCCCGGCTCGGTAGTCGTTCTGTCCGTGCCCGCCGGCAAGTTCTCGTGGCAGCGTCCCCGCTTTCTCCCGGCCGCCCAGATCGTGCACGGTGATCGACAACGGCAACAGCGACGCGAAATCGCGGGCCGTCGCCTTGTCGTAGAGGAGAGCGGTGGCGCTGGCCCCGCCAGCAGTGAGCCGTAAACGCGTGACGGAATCCTCCTGGCCGGGTCGTGATGTGGTGCTCGCCGTGTCGTTCGCGTGCCCGGTCGAGGGCGATCCGCAGGCAGCCACGACGGCCGCTGCGACCAACAGAGCCCCCTGTAACAACAGGATGCAAATGCTTGAGGGACATGCTCTCTGGACGTGTCAAGCCGTCTGGCCGCCGTCGGCGACAAGAGCATGGCCCACGACGAAGGAGGCAGCGTCCGAGCACAGCCAAAGCACGGTCGCCGCGATGTCGTCAGGTGTCCCCATGCGTCCGATGGGTTCTTGGGCGATGACGCGTTCCCGTCCTTCGGCAGTGCCTCCGGAGAATCGGTCCATCATTGCGGTGTCGATGATTCCTGGGCAGACGGCATTGATGCGGATGTTGCGTGGCGCGTAGTCCAGGGCCGCTGACTTGGTGAGGCCGATGATCCCGTGTTTTGCGGCGGCGTAGGCGGCTTGGTCTTTGAAGCCTTTGACTCCGGCGCCAGACGAGGTGTTCACGATCGCGCCGCCGCCCTGCTCGAGCATGACCGGGATCTGGTGTTTCATGCACAGAAAGACCCCGCAAAGGTCGACGTCGATTATTCGGTTCCATTGGTCCTCGGTGATGTCTGCTGCGGCGGCGAGGGGTTGTTCAATGCCGGCGTTGTTGAAGGCGATGTCGAGGCGGCCGAATGCTTGGATCGCCTTGTCCAACGCCGCCCTTATCTCTTCTGCGCGTGTCACGTCACAGCGGACCGCAAGGGCCCGGCCACCGAGTTTCTCGATCGAGCGCGTCGTTTCGTGAGTCCCGTCTTCGGCGATGTCGGCGAGGACCACATTCGCGCCCTCGCGGGCGAAGGCCAGCGCGGTGGCCCGGCCGATCCCGCTGGTGGCGCCGGTGACGAAGGCGACTTTGCCGCTGAGGATTCCGTTCTCACTCGTTGCCACGAGCTTCTCCAGTCTCGTTGATCACAGCGTGAGGAGGACCTTCGTGGCGGTGCGCTCATCCATCGCCTTGTAACCGTCGGCGGCCTGGTCGAGCGGTAGGGAGAGGTCGAACACCCTGCCCGGGTTGATCTTTCGGTCCCAAATCAATTGGATCAGATCCGGCAGGAAGCGGCGCACCGGTGCGGGACCGCCGTGCAGGTGCACCTCGGCGAAGAACAGCTCATCCGCCGGGATCGACACGCCTTCGTGGGCGACGCCAACGAACCCGATGTGCCCGCCAGGCCGGGTAGCGCCAATGGCCTGCTGAAACGACTCCTGAGTCCCGACAGCCTCGATCACTGAGTGCGCGCCGAGGCCGTTGGTGAGTTCCTTGATCTTCGCCACGCCCTCCTTGCCGCGCTCTTCGACGATGTGGGTGGCGCCGAACTCACGAGCAAAGGCCTGCCGGTCGGCATGGCGTGACATGGCGATGATCCGCTCGGCGCCCAGCTGCTTGGCGGCCAACACACCCATCAACCCGACGGCGCCGTCACCGACCACGGCCACGGTCTTACCCGGGCCGGCCTCGGCGGCGACGGCGGCGAACCAGCCCGTTCCGAGGACATCGGAGGCCGCCAGCAACGAGGGAATCAGCTCCGCGTCCGGCTGGCCAGGTGTGGCGACGAGGGTTCCGTCCGCGTAAGGGATGCGGGCCTTGTCGGATTGAGTCCCGACCGACTGCGCCACAAATTGCGCGTTCACGCACCGCGACGGGTACCCAGCTCTGCAGATCTCACAGGTTCCGTCGGAGATGACAAATGAGCCGACCACGAAGTCGCCCGGTTGGACGGTCTTCACCTCCGAGCCGATCTCCTCGACAACACCGACGTACTCGTGGCCCATCGGCGTTTGGTCGACATCCTCGACACCCCGGTAGGGCCACAAGTCCGACCCGCAGATACATGTCGCCGACAAGCGGATCACTGCGTCGGTGGGATCGATGATCTTGGGATCCTCGCGTTGCCCTACGCTCACATCACCGGGGGCGTTCATGAACACTTGACGCATTGCTTAGTCTCCTTCATCGGGGTGCTAACCAAGCACCATGTTGCGATCGCCTACGGCGACGTCTGCAGATTGTTCTGGAAGAAGGCGGTCAACTTGTCGTACGGAATGAGGTCGACCCGGTCGTAGAGATCAACGTGGCCCGCACCGGGAACGACGTAGAGCTCCTTCGGCTCGGCCGCTTGCTGATAGGCATCTTCACTGAATTCGCGGGAGTGCGACACGTCGCCGGTGATGAACAGCATCGGACGCGGTGAGATCGCCTCGATCTCCTCGAACGGGTAGAAGTTCATGAACTTGAGGTTGCTCGTCAAGGTCGGGTGCGTGGTGGTTTCCTCTGACGCGCCTGCAGGGAGGTAAGCCCCTCGAGAAGTCCGGTAGAAGTCGTAGAATTCACGCTCGAGAGGGGTCGAGTCGGCCGTCAGTTCATGCACCGTGCCGCTGGTGTACTCCGTTGGCCCTCCCGCGAACTCGACATCGCGCTGCTCGGCCGCGGCTGCGATTGCTTGCTTTCTCTGCTCGACCGATTGTGAGTTCCGAAGACCGTCGCGGTTGGCGGCGCCCATGTCGTACATGCTTACTGTGGCAACGGCTTTGATACGCGGGTCGATCTTTGCAGCGCTTACGACGAAGCTACCGCTGCCACAGATCCCGAGTGCGCCGATCCGCTCGTCGTCGATGAAGTCTTGGGTGCGCAGGTAGTCGACCGCGGCGCTGAAGTCGTCGGCGAAGATCTCTGGCGCGGCCATGTTGCGCGGCTGACCGTCACTTTCGCCCCAGCCCGACAGATCAAAAGACAGGGCGACGAATCCCTGCTCGGCCATCTTCGTGGCGTACAGATTTGCGCTCTGCTCCTTGACTGCGCCCATGGGATGCCCGACGACCACCGCCGCGTTCTGGGCGCTGCGATCCAAGTCGTTGGGGACGAACAGGTTCCCCACCACGTTCATGTCGTACTGGTTCCTAAAGGAAACCTTCTCGACGGTAACGGTGTCGCTGGTATAGAAGTTGTCCGCACCGTTGGACATGTCGCCGGCCGGCAGGTTTGACGGCCGCTGACCAACCGACACCGAGGCTAGGGTGCCCCGTTCGGATTCGGCGGCTTGTTCGGACCTGGTGCAACCCGCTGCGGCGAGGACGCCGACTAACGCGACACACCCGGTCAGCTTGATCAGGCCACGGCGTGTGGCATGCATGAAAGAGCTCCTAACAATCCTTGGGCAGAAGTCTGGACTGGCTGCCCCGTCCACCTACCAAACCTCTTTGCGCGGCGGTGAGGGAGTCCCGGACGAAAGGTGTATTGCCAGGACATCCCAGGCGCCGCAGAACCCTCGTACCGTGGTTGCCATGGACAACCGCCCCGAGGTCCGCGAGTTTCTGACCTCGCGACGAGCCAAAATCACCCCGCAGCAGGCCGGTGTGCCCGTGACCGGCGTCCGCCGAGTGGCCGGGCTGCGCCGCGGGGAAGTCGCCGATCTCGCCGGGATCAGCATCGAGTACTACAGCAAGCTGGAACGCGGCGCGCTGGCAGGCGTTTCGGCCTCGGTCCTCGACGCGATCGCGCGCGCCCTGCAACTCGACGACGCCGAACGTGCCCACCTGTTTCACCTTGCCCACGCCGCCGACGGCACCAGCGCCGGCATGCGCCCGCGACGGCGTCCTGCGAAACGCTGGACGCCGCGGCCCAGCCTGCAATGGGTGCTCGACAGGTTCACCGCCCCAGCGATCGTCCGCAACGGCCGGATGGATCTGCTCGCGGTCAACCACCTCGGGCGGGGCATGCACTCGTCGCTGTACGACAGCGATCCGAGCCGCCACCCTAACTTTGCCCGCTACACCTTTCTCGACGACGACTCCCGGCGCTTTTACCCGAATTGGGATGAAGCCGCCGACACCTGTGTCGCAATCCTGCGTACCGAGGCCGGCCGCGACCCCTTCGACAACCTGCTGCATGATCTCGTCGGCGAACTGTCCACCCGCTCCGAGGATTTCCGCCGCCGGTGGAGTGCTCACAACGTCCGGTATCACGGCGCCGGGACCAAATACTTCCACCATGACGTCGTCGGCAACCTCGAGCTGGCCTACGAAAGTGTCGACATGATTTCCGAGCCCGGACTCACTCTCACCTTCTACGCCGCAGAACCAGCCTCCCCGACCGCGCACGCCCTCGACCTGCTGGCCTCATGGACCGCCGACCAGACGACAGAAACGAAAAATCCGACACACTAACCGCGCCCGTGAGAGCCCGCCACAGTTCGTGCGAACGGAGCCGTCCGGATCCTTCAAACCCCGACAACACAGCTCACCCGCGCCGCGGGCGGACCTCTGGCGCCATCCACCAGCCGCAGTTCGATCGTCACACATGGCGCCAGCGCAGCCATGGCATTGAGCAACTACGCGTGTCTCACGAACCTGGCGGATCCGCCATCGCTCCGCCATCATCCCGTTAGATTCCGGCACGGGTTCGTGAGAACCTACAGCCAGTAGCGCGCACTGTCATATACGTCATTGAGATGACCTCGGAAATGGGAACACGACACTAAAAATGGGAACCGACAACAGCCGGCAGCAGCAGCAGCAGCAGTAGCTGACGAGATCCAAGGAAGATTGACAAGACACGCCTGCCTACTTTGACAGGACTTCGGCGTGTCGCGGAAGCTTGTTAATCTTCGCTGCAACGGCGGCTCCAGGTCAGTGACTTTTGCGGATCGTCATTCGCGGGGCGACGTGCGTACGCCATGCGCTCCAGCCACCGACCTCCAGGCCCCTCCCTAGGCACCGACACCGACACATCACCCAAGCGGGCTACCACTTCCCGTCGGTGACCGCCTCAGGGCTGACCCCGCCGAGTGCGATCACAGTGCCCGGGTCGACGGGCACAAACGGATCCTCTTCGGCGCCAAGCTTTTTGCCGACACTCTCAACGCGCTCCAAGATCTCGGCTGGGGCGAGGTCGCGGGCATCGGCGTCATAAAAATCGAACCATGGCAGACGGGCGCGCACGTAGTCGTCCCGGTCGACCGGCGTCGGGGGCGGCACCTCTCCGGTGATGGCAGTCCACTGCGCGGCCGAACACAAGTGGACGAACACCCGCCGGGCACCGCTCTCGTCGTACTCGGCGCGCTGCCGGTCATCGGCGTACACCTCCTGCCGCATCCGCCCACCGGCCCCCAACCCCATGCTCGCCGAGGCCAGCGGGGGCGGGGCACCCAACACCATGTCCTCGCAGCATTCCCGGCGCAATGCCTGTGCGGCGAGCCACTCCGCCAGCGCCTGCGGGGTCAGACCGACGGCCCGCAGTTGGACTCCGCCATACACCTCCCGCCCGGTGACCTGCCCTTCGACTGTGGCGCCCGAACCGAGGGGCACCGCAACGAACTGACGGATGAATCCGTCCCCGGCGTTGATGCCGTCCAGCCACGGCTGATCCGGCAGCGCCACGTAATTCTGCCGGTCACCAGTGAGGTGCTCGATCCAGGGCAGGCCGCTGACCGCGCACACCTTGCCGACGCCCACCTGCAGAGCAGTAGGTTCGGAAGCATCGAACGACAGCCACATCGCCTCGCGCTGGTAGATCGGCAGCATGACCCCGCCACGAGACAGCCACTCGGCTGGTGCGGTGTCGGGGTAGTCCGCAACTCCGCGCAGCGGAAACCGGCCCAGACCGGGCGGCAGCGGATGCAACCCCGTCTCGGGGATTCGCAGCGTCCGCTGAAACTCCACCGTCACCGGCCCCAGCACCAGCTGGTCCCTGACGATCTTTACCGGCGCCCTGCCCGTCATGACTACCTCCATCTCGGCGTACCGCCAATAGGGATAGCACCAGGCACCGACACACCCGCGCATGTAGTTTCGATCCGACCGCATGCCTTCGGTAGCACTCGCGTACCTCATCGCACGGTTGCCCAATCAGCGGATTGTCCACGACCCGTTCGATCGCTCGCTGGATCTCACGCACGTACGTCTCGGCCTGATCGTCGCTCCAACGCTCGCAGGTGTAGTCCCAGATGTCCTCCGGGTCCGCCTGCGCGGCAGGTGACAGCACATACGTGCTCACCGCCCACGCGGTTCCTCAGCCCGCTTTCGCGATACAAACTCATCGACGTCGAAAGGCGTCGACTCGCCACTACGTTCACCAGCGATCAGGGACTGGCGCAGCGCACGCAAGCGCGTCTCGCGATCCTCGAGTAGTCGCAGTGCCGTGCGCACGACGTCGCTGGCCGAGCGATAACGGCCAGACGCGACCTCCTCCTCGATGAACGCGCTGTAATGCTCGTCCAGGCTGAACGACGTGTTCTTACTCACGCGGCCGCGCATACCAATTATTGGTACCCACGCGGAGTAGTCGATATCGGCCGTTCAACACTTCCTTGGCCTATCACCCCGCGCTCCGTGCACTCCGACTTTCGTCAGGAACGCGATTTGATTGGCCGCCCTATCGATGGTGAGGAAAAAGCAGTCCCGATAGCCAGACTTCCGAGTTGTGGTGATCCTGCTCTGCACCCCAACCCGCAGAAGGAGCTGCATCACGTCCTCGATGAGACGTCGGCTGGTTGACGCGTAGTAGACCCTGCCCTGCGATGTCTTCGCATCCCAGCGCACCGAATACCTGATCGTTCGGCAATGCGAAAACCTGTTGGGGGAGGAACTTCTCGTGACTACGGAGCCCGAAGAGGCCGAGGCGGTCGAGCCACTCGGCGATGGGATTGCGCCTTCCGTGCGTAAGTCGGTACGGAGCTGGAAGCCGCAGTGTTGTCACCCGCGCCGCCGCGTACTCGTCGCGAATCGGCGTCACTTCGAAGTGCGACGCCGGCGATGGTCACCGCGACCAAATTCGCTTCATCAATCGATGCATACCGAATGGGTTGCCGCTTGACGCACGAACCATCGCCAATCATGTGTGCCAGCAGGACCACCTCACAGTCGTGCATTCTCGCCGTCTGAGTGGGTTCTGGCAGCCGACGTACGACAGCCAGTCGGTCGCCTACGCTCATGTTCCCGGCCGGTTCCCAACCAGTCAGCTTCAGGACAGACTGATCGGAACCGATTATCAGCTGCCGTCCGGAAGCCAACCGAGTATCGACGGCTTCTCGGCGCACTACAAGCCCACCACGGCTGAGTCGACGCGCGACTAAGCGCTTGCGCTCGTCCAACTGACTCGCGGATATCTCAACCCCGTTGTCAGCGCTCACTATTCGTGCATCAACCGAAACCGCCGCCATGACTCGATGTTAGTGACGGGGACTGACATCCAACCCCCGCGGAGCTGAGTTCCTAACGCCAGCAGTAACATCGGTGGCATTGTTGTTGCACTTACGCTGGTGTAGGTTCTCGCCGCCGACGGCATCTGGCCGTGCCATGACCTTGCGACTTGTCGCCGTGTCTCACCGCGAAAGCGACGGGTTTGTCTCACGAACCGCTTCATTTCCCACGACGCCCGAGGGCGCCTTAGCTTAGTCGGTTCGATCAGCTCGGCGCCCTTCGACGGCGGCCCATTGCCTCCCCGAGCAAGGGCGGCGGTGGCTCGGGCACGGGCGTGCAGATTGTGGATCTTGCGGGCGTCGTCGGTGTCCACGAGCCCGACGACGTGCCAGGGGTGCTGCGTCCCTTTCGGCGTGCCGACGTCTGTATGTGAGCAAGCGGGAAGATCCCGCGCACCTATCTGAACGGAACTCACATGAACATTCGTGCAATCGCGACGAGGACAATTGCGGGAATCGCGCTGGCAGGCGCGCTGACCGGCGTCGGTGCCGGCGTGGCCGCCAGCACGGCGAACGCCAAGCCCGGGGTTTGCGCCAGCTATGACAAGCAGGAGAACCATCTTGTGATAGCCCTTTCTCAGTATGCCGAGGTGGAGGACTGGGACGGAGTCAACTACTACTGGGGCAAACTCGAAGCCCTCAACCAGCGGGCCACCAAGGCTGGCTGCCGCAGTTGAACCCACTTCTGATCCGGGGTGGTGTGGACCCTCATGGCCGCACCGCCCCGCGGCATGGAGCTGGAATGAGCGGAGGCCGATGACGCCGCTGCTCGGCCATTCTCCGACAACGGTTTTGAGAATGCGGGCTGTGATGGGCAGTGCGATCACCACCGTGCGGAACCAGGTGGCCGATGCGTTTACCCCGAGCGGGCATGCGTGACTAATAGCGGATCATTTTCTTCCCCTTCGGTTGACGGCTCGTCGGTCGGTTTCGGCGAGATCCCAAGTTCTGATGCCGGAACTTTCGGAAGGACTGTGCACGCTGCAGCGGTGCGTCCCGGCGGCTTACCGGGCGTCAGAACAGGCGTCAACACTGAAAGGAGTGACCATGTCCACCACACGAATCCAGCTCGCGCTGAACGTCGATGACGTCTCCGCGGCGACCGCGTTCTACGAGAAGATGTTTGGCGTAGCGCCGCACAAGGTGCGCGACGGCTACGCCAACTTCGCGATCGAGGATCCGCCGCTAAAGCTGGTGCTGATCGAAAAGCCCGGCGCCGACGAGAGGCTCAACCATCTCGGCGTCGAAGCCGACACAGCTGAGCAGGTCGTCGCCGCGCAGGAACGCTTTACGGCCGCCGGCCTCGAGATCGACGTCGCCGAGCATGACGTCTGCTGCCACGCCACGCAGGACAAGGTGTTCGTCACCGCTCCCGACGTGCCGCTGGGCTGGTGGGCGTTCTACACCGTCACCGACGACAACCCGGCGAACCCCGACGCCGCAACCTCGTCGGTGTGCGAGGCAAGCTGCGCGGCCAACGATTCCGTCGAAAGCACCTGCTGCGCCTGACATGGCCAAGATGGCGGCCGCGAAAACGCCTCCCCCGTCGGGGCCGGCCATCCACATTGCGCTCAACGTGAGAACCTAAGAAGGAGAGTCGAAATGACCAGCATCGACATCGATACCGAGACTGACCGCGCGCTGAAGGCTAGGCACCGCGCAATCTGGGCGTCCGGGGATTATCCGAAGGTGGCCACCGATCTGATTGCGGCACTGGGCCCGACGATCGTCGCCGCGGCCGGAATCACCAAGGGACAGCGGGTACTTGACGTGGCGGCGGGAAACGGCAACGCCTCAATCCCCGCGGCCGAAACCGGCGCGTCCGTGGTCGCGTCCGACCTGACCCCCGAACTGCTCGACGCCGGCCGCAACGTAGCGGCGGCGCGCGGCGTCGAGGTGGAATGGATCGAAGCCGACGCCGAGGCGCTGCCGTTCGGCGACAACGAGTTCGACGCCGTCATCTCGGTCGTCGGCGCAATGTTCGCACCACACCACGACCGGGCCGCCGGCGAGATGTTGCGAGTGTGCAAGCCGGGAGGCGTCATCGCCATGATCAACTGGACACCAGAGGGTCTGATCGGGCAACTGTTCGCAACCATGCGTCCCTACGCGCCGCCACCACCGCCGGGTGTGCAGCCGCCGCCGTTGTGGGGCAACGAGTCTCACGTGAGAAGGCTCTTC
>NZ_JBOGDB010000047.1:0-1565 GCF_050701515.1 Mycobacterium sp.
GTTCAGGCCCTGGAGCGCGCCGTAGTGACGTTCGTTGAGCCGCCAGTCGCGGTGCACCGGGATCCAGTGCCGGTCGGCCTTGTCCAACGCCAGGTTGGCGCTGTTGATGGCGCGGCGCAGCACCGACGTGTACAGCACGTCGGGCAGCAGCCCCTGCTCGGCGATCAGCTCGCCGCCGCGGATCGCCTCGGCCCGTCCCTTGTCGGTGAGATCGACGTCCACCCATCCGGTGAACAGGTTCAGCGCGTTCCATTCGCTCTCGCCGTGGCGGAGCAGCACCAGCGTCGCGTCTCCCATGCCACCGAGCCTATCCCGGCGCCCGCGGGTCGTCGTCGTCGTCGATCAGGTGCTCGAACGCCTGCAGGTTCGTCAGCGACTCACCGCGCGATACCCGCCAAGCCCACTCCCTCTGGATGGATGACCGAAAACCCAACTCCAACAACGTGTTGAAGTCCGCGTCGACGGCTTCGAGCACCTGCCCAAGCACCCGGTCGATCTCGTCGGCGGTCACCGATTGCAACGCCATCCGGCCGACCAGGTAGATGTCACCGACGTTGTCGAGCGTGTAGGCCACGCCGTAGAGCCGGCGATTGCGTTTCAGCAGGAACCGGTAGACGCCTTCGTGGTTCTCGTCGGGTTTGCGGCAGACGAATGCCTCGATGCGCACCGAGTGCTCACCGATGGACAGGATGGTGTTGGTCTTGAGGCGGCGCTCGCCCGGCAGCTCGACGATGATGCCGGGAAGCCCGCCGTGTGCCCCCTGGTGGCGGGTACAGACGAGGCCGTGCTCCTTGCAGGTGTCCTCGATGAGCCGGGCGACGTCGCTCAGGCCCATTGCTCGACTCCCGCTCGCTCCGGTCCTCGCTCGTACCTCGCTGCGATCCTCACTCGCGCTCGCCTTCGCTCAAGCCCGCACCCCTCGCCGCATCGAGAACCGTCGGCCGTTGCGTCGCGCGAGTGCGTCGCGGCGCTGACGGCGGGTGCGGTAGTCGGCGATCGCCCGTCCGTAGCTGGCCAGCATCGCGTCGACGGTGTGCGTCCAGGAGAACGTGGCGGCGTGCTCGACGGCGGCCCGGCGCATGGTGTCCGGGCCCCGTTGCAGCAGCGCACCGATCGCCTCGGCCCAGTCGTCCACGTCGTGGCCCGGCACCAGCGTGCCGGTGACGCCGTCGCGCACCGCCACCGGCAGCCCGCCGACCGCGGCGGCCACCACCGGCGTACCGCAGGCCTGGGCCTCGACGGCGACCAATCCGAACGACTCGGAATAGCTCGGCACGGCGACCAGGTCGGCGGCCCGGTACACATCGACCAGCTGTTCGCGCGATCGCGGCGGCAGGAATGTCACCCGGTCGGAGATCCCCAGCTCGTCGGCGAGCCGAACCAAGGTGTCGGGGGCGGCCAGCCCGCTCCCGGACGGGCCGCCGGCCACCAGCACCCGCACCGAGCCGAACCGTCCCCCTGCCCTTCGGGCGGGAGGTGCCCCCACGGACAGCCGGGCCGCCGCGTGCAGCAGCACGTCGGGCGCCTTCAACGGCTGGATGCGCCCGACGAACGCCAGCACATGC
>NZ_JBOGDB010000048.1:0-12174 GCF_050701515.1 Mycobacterium sp.
CCTGGACCACTGGCCTGCGCAGCATGCGTTCCCGGACCAGGGCGCGGTGCATCTTGCGCGGCTTGTCGGTGTAGCGCCAGCGCGCCCACGGTGCATGCGGGCGAGAGAGCCGCAGCGCCCCGATGAACAGCAGCGGGGTGATGAACATCCCGACCAGGCCGGTCCATACCTTGCCCTTGAGCAGTACCACCACCGCGAGCGCCAAGGTCAGCACCGCGATCGCGATCACGCTGGCTCGCGCGGCCAGGGTGTGATCATCACGCCAGATCCCGATGTCGAAGAACGACAACGGGTTGAGGCCGAGCATCAGCAGTCCCGCCACCGCAACCGCGGCGAACACCGCATCGACCGATGTCCGCCCGTCCTCGGCCCAATACACATCCTGCAGGTGGAGGATCAATGCGAACTCGTCAAGAACCAGCGCCGCGCCGATACCGAAAAAGATTGAAGCCGCCGTGAATTCGGGTAGTCCCCCATTCACAGACAACGTCACCATCGCGACCCCGGAGACCATGACCAAGATCACGCCGATCACCACATGGTGGATGTGCAGCGTGCCGTGCCCGATATTTCGGGGCTGCCACCACTTGCGGGGCGCGTCGTCGTCGGCGTGGCTGCGGATGTACCGCACGATCGTGCGGGTGACGAAGAAAGTCAGGAGGAACGCAACCAGGCAGCAGAACAGCGGTAGCCGCTGCCGCGTCATGAAGTCCAGCTCCAGGGTCACATGCACGCAGAAAACTTACGCCGACCCCGGCGCTGACTTCTCGCTAACGGTCCCGGGATATCGTCCGACGCGCCGGTTGGCCCCGATAGTCTGTTTCCCGACATGAGTACTTGGCGGTCGCCCGGCGGGGCTGGTTGGTGGCCAACCATCGCGTGGCGGCTGTTTCAGCTGCTCACGCTGGTGGCTGTGGCCTGGGCAGGCTGGCGGTTGCTCGGTCACGCCCCGTACCGCATCGACATCGACGTCTACCGGATGGGCGGCCGGGCCTGGCTGGATGGCCGGCCGCTGTATGCCGACGGCGCCATGTTCACCACCCGTGCCGGGCTGGATCTGCCCTTCACGTACCCGCCGCTGGCCGCCGTCGCATTCGCGCCGTTCGCCTGGCTGCCGCTGTCGGTGGCCGGCGCCGCGATCACGCTGACCACGCTGGTGCTGTTGATCGCTTCGACGGTGATCGTGCTGACGCGGCTGGATGTCTGGCCCTCATCGTCTTCGACGGCGGTGACCGCCGAGCCCGCGTGGCTGCGGCGGTGCTGGCTGGCCACCGCGATCGTGGCGCCCGCGGTGATCTATCTCGAGCCGATCCGGGCCAACTTCGATTTCGGCCAGATCAACGTGGTGCTGATGACGCTCGTCATCGCCGACTGTGTGCCCCGTAGGACACCGTGGCCGCGCGGCACGCTGCTGGGCCTGGCGATCGCGCTCAAGCTCACCCCGGCGGTGTTCCTGCTGTACTTCGTGCTGCGGCGCGACACCCGTGCGCTGCTCGTCACGGCGGCCTCGGCCGTCGTGGGCACGCTGGCCGGCTTCGCGTTCGCATGGCGCGACTCCTTGGAGTACTGGACCGACACCGTCCGCAACACCGACCGGATCGGAACCGCGACGCTGAACACCAACCAGAACATCGCCGGCGCGCTGGCCCGGCTCGGCCTCGGCGAGGGCGAACGCTTTGTGGTGTGGACGCTGGCCTGCTTCGCGGTGCTCGCGGTGACCATCTGGGCAGCGCGCCGAGCCTTGCGCGCCGGCGAGCCGGTGCTGGCGCTGATCTGCGTGGCGATGTTCGGCCTGGTGGTGTCGCCGGTGTCGTGGTCGCATCACTGGGTGTGGGCGCTGCCGACGGTGCTGGTGACCGGGGTGCTGGCGTATCGGCATTCCCACCCGCTGCTCGGCGTGGTCACCGCGGCGGGGCTGGCGTTGATGGTGTGGTCGCCGATCACTCTGATGCCAGAGCACCGCGAGACGGCCGCATCGTTGTGGCGTCAGCTCGCTGGTGGGTCCTACGTGTGGTGGGCGCTGGCGGTGATCGTGGTCGCCGGGACGGTGTCGGCGCGTGCTGCCACGCGGCCGCAAGCGACGGTCAGCGACGCTGCGCCGGTACCCGCGACGAACTAGCCGGCGGCGGTGTCGGGTATCCGCGCCGCCGGCGTCAGGGCAGTGCCGGTGTCGGCGGTGCCCTCCTTGACGTCCGCGGCGTACAGGTCGACATATTCCTGGCCGGACAGCCGCATCAGCTCGTATATCACCTCGTCGACGACGGCCCGCTCGATGAACCGGTTGCCGGCCAGGCCCTCGAACCGGCTGAAGTCCATCGGCTTGCCGATCCTGACCGTCACCCGCCCGAACCGCCACATCTTGCTGCCCGGCGGGTTGACCACGTTGGTGCCGATCATCGCGACCGGAATGACCGGGACCCCGGTCTGCAGCGCCACCCTGGCCAGCCCGGTCTTGCCCTTGTAGAGCCGTCCGTCGGGCGAGCGGGTGCCCTCGGGATACATGCCCAGCAGCTTGCCCTCGTTCAGCATCCGCTCGGCGGTGTCCAGAGCGGCCTGGGCGGAGTCGGCGTCGGTGCGGTCGATGGGCACCTGGCCGGCCACGGTGAAGAACCAGCGTTTGAACCAGCCCTTCAGCCCGGTGCCTTCGAAGTACTCGGCCTTGGCCAGGAAGGTGATCCTGCGCCAGACCACCAGGGGCAGGTAGAAGCTGTCCGCGACCGCCAGATGATTACTCGCCAGGATGACCGCGCCGGAGTCCGGAACATATTCCAGCCCTTCGACTTTGGGGCGGGCCAGCAAAGACAGCAGGGGTCCGATGAAGATGTACTTGAACAGCCAATACCACATGGACCCTCCCGAATCGGGCGCACGGACGGTGCTACGGGACAACTTTACCGTTACTCGTCGACCGTCACCGGAATGTGCTGATACCTTCCCGGACCCGACGGCGGCGGTTCGTCGGGCGGGGGCTGCTCCGGTCCGGCCGAGGTTTCGATGTCTTCGACCATCGCGCGAACGACGGCGAGCAGCGCCACGCTGTGTTCGGCGATGACCGTCAGCAGCGGGTGCTGCTCGCCGTTCACCAGCGCAGCCAGCGCGCAGACCGGGCACCACACCTGCTGGCACTTGCCCTGGCCATCGGCGCCGCCGGCCAGGGCGGCCGCGGACCGCACCGCGGGATCCAGCCGGTCCAGGATGGCCTGCGCCAGCTGCCGCAGCTCGGGACCTATGTCGGGGTGGCCACCGCTCACGCGTCGGCTCCCGCTCGCTCCGGTCCTCGCTTCGCTGCGATCCTCACTCCCGCTCGCCGTCGGGCACTCACGCCGGCCACACCTCCGGATCGGGTCGAAAACGCACTGTCAGCTCACTGCCTTTGAGCTGGGCGTCCACCACGATGCACCGCCGCAGGACGGACGCCAGCCGAACCCGGCGCCGCATTCCACCGGCGCCGATGATCAAATCGTCGTCGACCCGGCCCAGGTTGAGTGCGCTCGAGTCGACCTGGGGCAACTCTAGCCGCATTCGATACACCGCATCCAATCCGGAGCCCGACTCGCGGTCGACCACCGGCCGCAGCGGCCCGGGCGGCGGCGACCCGTCGCGCCTGCGGGCGCACTCGAGCAGCTCGCCAAGGGCCTTTGGCCCGATCGGTTCCCCGGCCAGATGCGGCACCAGCACCAATTGCACGTCGCCGATGGTGGCGTCGAGTTCGTCGAGCACCGCCTGCTGTTCGGAGATCCGCTCGGCGTACCAGTAGAACGCGGGGTGCTCGGGCAGGTTGCGGTATTCGTACGAATCATCCTGAACCAGAATCTGATTGACGATCAATTCGTCGATGCGCACGCCCATCAGCGCCAGCGAGCCCAGCGTGCGGGCCGCCTCGGCTGCCACCACACGTTCGGCGGTCAGCACCAGATGTGCGCTCACCCAGTCTCCGTCGGTGAGCAGCGCGGTCAGCTGACCGGTGTTGGCGTCGACGCGTTCCAGCAATGCGATCACCGCCGCCGTGCTGGCGTCGTCGGCGCCGGAGCTCAGCCTGCGGTGCCGGGGCCAGGCCCGCTCCAGGTACAGGCCGAATGTCGGCGGCAGCGTCAGCATCCGCAACGCATCGGCGGTCGACGCGCAGTCCACCACGACGTGGTCCCACTCCCCCGACGTCGCCAGTTGGCCGACCTCGTACAGGCCGAGCACCTCCTGGATTCCAGGTAATGCCGAAAGCTCTTCTGGCGCAATCTCTCCCAGCTCAGATTCACCGAATCTGGCGGACAGTAGGCCGGCGACCTCGCGCCATCGCGACTCCAGCAGCGCCAGCGTGTCCATCGCCAGTGCGTCGAGGAAGCCGCCGGTTCCGGCATCACGCCCGAAATCGAGGTCGGCCAGCACCCGGGTGGGCTCGCGCGCACCGGTCGGTATCACCGGCGTGCCCAGCACGTCGCCAAGCGAGTGCGCCTGGTCGGTGGACACGATCAGCACCCGCAGGCCACTGCGCGCGTCACGCACCGCGGTGGCGGTCGCCAGCGTCGACTTACCCACCCCGCCCTTGCCAACAAAGAGACTGATCCGGGCGTGGGTCGGCGCGGGAGATTCACTCAGCCTCGACTCGTTTCTTGAGGTCCTTCAATGCGGTATCGGTCAGCCTGCGCTCCGCCTTGCGCTTCAGCAGGCCGATCATCGGGATGATCAGATCGACCGACAGTTCATAGGTGACGTCCGTGCCAGAGCCCTTGGGCGACAGGCGGTATTCCCCCTCAAGAGACTTCAGCAGCGAGCTTGACACCAAGGTCCACTTCACCGAGCCACGGTCTACCTGCTGCCAGTCGTAGGCCAGCACCATGGTGTCCTTGAGGACGGCGGCGTCCAGCACCAGTCGGGCCCTCTTCGGGTAGCCCCTGGGGTCGGCCTCGAGTACCTCGCACTCCTTGTACTCGTTGACCCATTGCGGGTAGGAGTTGATATCGGCGATGATGTCCATCACCGTCGAAGGATCCGCATCGATATAGATGGTCTGCGCCGTCTTGTCCGCCACGTGAAAAATCTACCTCCCCCCGCTGGGTCTGACCCAGCTTCAAACCGGCGGGGGCAGCCCCACCGGCCGCGACGCCTCCACCGTCGCCTTTACCTCGAACGCCATGTTCTTGCCAGCCACCCGGCGCCGATGGTTCAGCCTGGCCAGGTTCATCTTGGCCAGCTGCCACGCCGCGGCGCCGGCCGGCTCAGCGTGCAGAAAATAATGCAGGATCACCCCGTCCAGCGACGGTTCCAGCCACACCTCCATGGTGCCGGTCAGGGCACCATGGACGGTCCAGCGATGTCCCAGTGCGCCGCGGTCCTCGATGACCGTCAAACACAGGTCGGGCCACCAGCGTCGCCAGCTCGATGGGTCCGCGATGGCCTGGCCGACCGCTGCCGGGTCGGCCGCGACGAACGTCTGATCGGCGACTTGAATGCTGTTCATCGCCCATTAGCTTCACATATGTTGCCGCGGTCGCCGCTTTCGGCCGACTAGGCTGGGAACGGCAAAGCCGCTATCGCCTTCGAGAGGCCAAGACCGTGCCTGAGTTCAGTGTTCCCGCATCGTTCACCGTCGGCGAGCACGACAACATCGTCAGCTCCGTCTATTCGCACGAACGCGAAGACCCCGACCACGTAATTTTCCAGCGCCTCGTCGACGGCGCGTGGACGGACGTGACGGCGACACAGGCGGCAAGCCAGATCCGTTCGGCGGCACTGGGTTTGATCGCCGAGGGCGTCAAACCGGGTGACCGGGTTGCGCTGCTGTCGGCGACCCGCTACGAATGGCCGATCCTCGATTTCGCGATCCTGTCCGTGGGCGCGCTGACCGTTCCGATCTACGAAACCAACTCGGCGGAGCAAGTCCGCTTCGTGCTGGCCGATTCCGGCGCGGTGCTGGTATTTGCCGAGACCGACGCGCACGCCGACAAGATCGAGCAGCTGAAGGGTGAGCTACCCGATCTGCGCAAGGTCGTGCGTGTCGACGGGTCGGGGCCCGGCGCGCTGGACGCGCTGGCCGAGACCGGCAAGTCGGTCGACCCCGGCGAGCTGGATGCCAGGCTGGCCGGCATCAAGGCGGCCGATCCCGCCACGCTGATCTACACCTCGGGAACCACCGGCCGGCCCAAGGGCTGCCAGTTGACGCACTCCAATCTGGTGTATGAGATCCGCGGCGCCAAGGCATCCTTCCCCACGCTGCTGGACAAGGGTGAGCGTCTGTTGGTGTTCCTCCCGCTGGCACACGTGCTGGCCCGCGCGATCACCATTGCGGCGTTCGCCAACAAAGTCACCTTGGGCTTCACCAGCGACATCAAGAACCTGGTGGGAATGTTCGGGGTGTTCAAGCCGACGCTGGTGGTGTCGGTGCCGCGGGTGTTCGAGAAGGTGTACAACACCGCCGAGCAGAACGCCCGAAACGACGGCAAGGGCCGGATCTTCGAGATCGCGGCCAACACCGCGATCGACTGGAGCAAGGCACAAGAAAGCGGTGGGCCTGGGCTGCTGCTGCGGACCAAGCATGCGCTGTTCGACCGGCTGGTCTACGGAAAGCTGCGCGCCGCGCTGGGCGGGGACTGCCACGCCGCGATCTCCGGCGGCGCTCCGCTGGGCGCGCGGCTCGGCCACTTCTACCGCGGTGTCGGGCTGACCATCTACGAGGGCTACGGCCTGACCGAGACCAGCGCCGCCATCACCGCGAACCAGGTCGACGCCGTGAAGATCGGCTCGGTCGGAAAGCTGTTGGAAGGCAACAGCATGCGTATCAACGACGACGACGAGCTGATGGTGCGCGGCGGCGTGGTGTTCAGCGGATACTGGCACAACGAGGAGGAGACCAAGGCGGTCTTCTCCGACGGCTGGTTCCACACCGGCGATCTCGGCGCCATCGACGACGACGGGTTCCTCACCATCATCGGCCGCAAGAAGGAAATCATCGTCACCGCGGGCGGCAAGAACGTCGCCCCGGCGGTCCTCGAGGATCAGCTGCGCGCGCATCCGTTGATCAGCCAGGCGATGTGCGTCGGCGACGACAAGCCCTTCGTGGCCGCCCTGATCACCATCGACCCCGAGGCCTTCGAGGGCTGGAAGGAACGAAACGCCAAGGACGCCGACGCGTCGGTCGGTGACCTGGCAAACGACCCCGATCTGGTCGCCGAGATCGAACTGGCCGTGAAGGGCGCCAACGAGGCGGTGTCCAAGGCCGAGGCGATCCGCAAGTTCCGCATCCTGCCGGTCGACTTCACCGAGGACACCGGCGAGTTGACGCCGACGATGAAGGTTAAGCGCAAGGTGGTGGCGCAGAAGTTCGCCACCGACATCGACGCGCTCTACCGGACCGACTGAGGCCGCAGGAGTTCGCCCAGCCGGCCGGCGTGGGTGCGCCACTGCCAATTGTCGACGGCCCAGCGACGTCCGGCCGCACCCATCCGGGCGGCCCGGCCGGGGTCGTCGAGTACGTCGCCGACGGCAGTGGCTATTTCGCCGATGTCCCAGCCGTTCACGACGAGTCCCGTGACACCGTCGCGCACGGTTTCGGGCGCCCCACCCGACCGGCCGGCGACCACCGGCACCCCGCTCGCCGAGGCTTCCAGATAGACGATGCCGAGACCCTCGACATCCAGTCCGGCGCCCCGGGTGCGGCATGGCATCGCGAACACATCGGCCATCGCGTGGTGGGCCGGCAGCTCGTCGCCGGGCACCCCGCCGGTGAACACCACGTGCTCGGCCAATCCGGCCTGCCGTGCGAGCCGGTGCAGCGTCGCCAGGTACGGGCCGCCGCCGACGATGACCAACTTGGCGCCGTCGACACGTTCGCGGATGGTCGGCAGCGCCCTGATCAGCATGTCCTGGCCCTTGCGGGGTACCAGCCGGGACAGGCAGACGATGACGGGCGCCTCGCCCAGCCCGTAACCCGCCCGCAGTTCGGCACGGGCGGCCGGATCCGGGGCGAATCGGTCGGTGTCCACCCCCGGCGGCAGGTGTTCCAGCGCGGCGTGCGGGCCGAACGCCGACGCGAACCGGCGCCGGGTGTAGCGGCTGATGAACGTCACGATGTCGGTGCCGTCGCCGATGCGGCGCAGCGCGCTGCGCGCCACCGGCAACATCGACCAGCCCACCTCGTGGCCGTGCGTGCTGGCGATGACCCGGGCCGCTCCCGCGCTGCGGGCCCGGGGCGCCAGCAGTGCCAGCGGCGCCGCCGCGCCGAACCACACCGACTCGATGTCATGGCGGGCGATGAGCCGGCGCATCCGGCCATCCACGGCCGGGCCGGGCAGCATCAGCGTGGTCGGGTGGCGCACCACGTGGTAACCGGAGCCACGAGCTTGCTCATCGAATTCTTCGCAGCCGTTCCACTTCGGCGCGTACACCGTCAGCGCGTGAGCACCGGTGGCCACCAACTGGCCGACGAGTTCGTGCAGGTACGACTGGATTCCGCCACGCCGGGGCGGAAAGTCGTTGGTAACCAGCAGGACCCGGGTCATCGCGGTCAGGCTAGCCCCACATCCACTGCCGCCACCCGGCCAGCACCTCCGGCACCCCGGCACCGAGGGTGTCGGACACCGCCGTGGCGACGTCGGGATGGCCCGGGCCGCAGGCCCGTTCATACAGGCGGCGCAGCGTCGCGGTCCCGTACCGGTCGGCAACGAAGCGAGTGAACCACCAGGCCCGGTCGTAGGCCAGCGTGCGCGCCGTTCCGGCGGTGTCGAGGTCGGCGTCGGTGGGAATTTGCGCCAGGGTGGCGGCCCGCGCGGGTCCCGGCCGCGGCGCCTCGGGCCTGGCCACGAAGTCGGCGACGCCCTCGGTCAGCCAGCGGGGCGCGTCGAGCGCGGTGTCCGCCCGGGCCGCGAAATGGAAAAGCTCGTGGCGCAGCACAATTCGCAGCGCGTCGTCGCTCATGGCGGCCGCGCCGGGGGCGAACACGATGCGCTGCCGGGCGGTCGCGGCGGCGATGTCGGACCCGCCACCGGCCAGCGCCCGAAACTGCTCGTCGGAGGTGGTGGCCACGACGACGATGTCGCGGGGCCAGTCGGCGCCCCAGAAGGCCGTCACGGCGCGGGCGGCCCCGTCCAGCTGGGCGGAAATCCGGGCCAGCAGCGGTTCGGTTCGCGGGCCGCCCAGGCTGAGCAGCTCGACCGCGCGGCCATCGGCAAGCGTGACGCTGCGCGGCGCCAGAGAAGACCCTGCGGGCGTGGTCACGGGAGTGGCCGGTGGTGCGGTCGGCCTGCCGACCAGCGTGAGCGCGACGATCAGTTCAGCGATCAGCAGCAGGCCGAGCAGCGGACGACTAGTACCGACGGACGTTGTAGATCGGCGCATTGTCCACCGGGACCACTCGCACCGGCGTGCCATAGGTGGACGCGTGCACCATCATCCCGTCGCCGATGTAGATGCCGGCGTGTGACGCGTCGGAGTAGTGCGTGACGACGTCACCCGGCTGCATCTGCGACATGTCCACGGCCTGGCCGCCGCGGGCCAACGCCTGGCTGGAGTGCGGCAACGAAATGCCGGCCTGCTGGAAGGACCACATCACCAGGCCCGAGCAATCGAACGCATCGGGCCCGGACCCGCCCCACGAATATGGCGAACCGACCCGGGTGAGTGCGGCCTGGACGGCTACCACTCCCTGGCCGCCGGGTGCGCCCGGGACGACGGCGCCCTCGGGCGCGGCCAGGTCGCCCGGTGGGATGCCGCCGGGCGGGGCGGCCAGGATCGCGGGGTCCTGACCGGGGGCGGGCGGCACGGCCACCGGCGGCGTCGGCGGAACGGCCGCCAGGGCTTCCCGCTGGTCCGGGGACAGGGCCAGATACTGGGACTTGACGACGGCGATCTGCACGTGCAGCTGGCTTTGCTTGTTTTGCAGGTCCGCGCGCACCGCGGCGGCCTGCTCGGCGGCGGTCTTGGCCTCGGCCGCCGACTTGGCGGAGGCCTCCTGGGCGCGGGCGGCCTGCTCGCTGATGCTGCGGAAGCTGCGCATCTGGGCCGACATCTCGGCGGCCATCACCCGCTGCACCGAGAGTTGGTCGATCAGGCGCTGTGGCGAATCGGCGGTCAGCATCGCGTCCATGCCGTCGGTTCTGCCACCCATGTACTGCGCGGCAGCAAATTTATCGACCGCGGATTGGAAATTTGCTAACTGCGAATTCGATGTTTCCGCAGCCGCCAGGTCAGCCCCATGTTTTGTGTCGGCGGCCTGCTGCGTGGCCAGCTTATTGTCCAGATCAAGCTGTGCCGAATGCATCGCTTCGGTGGCCCGCTCGGCTTGCCGCGAGAGCTCATTGAGTTTTGCCAGCGCATCGTCAGCAGGGTCCGCCTGCACATTTCCGGCGAGGAGGCCTCCGAATACCGTCAATGCCGCTATCGCACCGATGAGGGGTCGCCGAAGTCCGCGCATGGTCCGGTGCGTACAGTCGAGCCTCAAGATTTTGCGTCCTTAAACTGCCGTTGACGAGCCGCCTCGAACTGCCTTAGGTCTCAGACAGGTTACGAAATGGCATCAGCCTTGTCCAAACAAGAGACGCAAATTTAACAGCCTCTCAGAGTTTTTCGGCCGCTTCGGCCCTCCGGTGGCGTGTCGCTACGCCACCACCCCGGAATCACCGCGGCGGTGAATGGGCACCAGCCGCAGCCGCGGCGCCAACCCGACCTCGGCGAGCACCTCCAGGGCGGCCCGTTCGTCTTCCAGTAGCGTTTCCGGTACGCCCAGCAACACGCTCACGACACAGTCCTTGCACCCAGGACCGCGCACGGCGCAGTCATCGCAATCGATCACCACCGCTCCCGTGTCGGGCTCGTCGGCGTTGTCCATGTAACCGTCCTTCCGATCGGTGTTAGCCGCACGGTATCCCCAGCCACCGACATCCAGCGTGGCAACGGCCAGCTGTCGGTCCGGTTCCCTACCGTCGGCCCATGGGACAGCTCAGCTTCGCCGACATCCCCGACATTCAAGCGGCGGCTGACGTCTCGCTGCGCGACACCACGTTCGTCGTGGTGGACCTGGAGACCACCGGCGGCCGGGCCACCGGGGAACTGGAGCACTGCGACGCCATCACCGAGATCGGCGCGGTCAAGGTGCGCGGCGGCACGGTGCTGGGCGAACTTGCCACGCTGGTCGATCCCGGCCGCAGCATTCCGCCGCAGATCGTTGCGCTGACCGGGATCACCTCCGCCATGGTCTGCAACGCGCCGACCATCGAGACCGTGCTGCCGGCGTTTCTCGAATTCGCCCGCGGCGCCGTGCTGGTCGCCCACAACGCCGGCTTCGACATCGGTTTCTTGCGCGCCGCCGCCGAGCGCTGTCAGATCGCCTGGCCACGGCCGCCGGTGCTGTGCACCGTGCGACTGGCCCGCCGGGTGCTCACCCGCGACGAAGCCCCGAGCGTGCGGCTGTCCGCGCTGGCCCGGCTGTTCGGCGCGAGCACCACCCCCACGCACCGGGCGCTCGACGACGCGCGGGCCACCGTCGACGTGCTGCACGCGCTGATCGAGCGGGTCGGTAACCAGGGCGTGCGCACCTACACCGACCTGCGCTCCTATCTGCCCGACGTGACCCCGGAGCAGCGCCGCAAACGTGTCCTGGCCGCGGGCCTGCCGCACCGGCCCGGCGTCTACCTGTTCCGGGGACCGGCCGGCGAGGTGCTGTACGTCGGCACCGCCGTGAATCTGCGACGCCGCGTCAACCAGTACTTCAACGGGACCGACCCGCGGGCGCGCATCAAGGAGATGGTCGCGCTGACCACCGCGGTCGACCACGTCGAGTGCGCGCACGACCTGGAGGCCGGTGTGCGCGAACTGCGGCTGCTGGCCGCACACGCGCCGCCGTACAACCGCCGGTCCAGATTTCCGCACCGCTGGTGGTGGATCGCGTTGACCGACGAGGCCTTTCCGCGGTTCTCCGCGGTGCGAGCACCGCAGTTAGGCACAGCGGTGCGTCCGTCGTCAGGCACAGCGGTGCGTCCGTCCAAATTCGAATGCGCCGTCGGGCCGTTCCGGTCGCGTGCCGAGGCCGTCGAGACGGCCGCGCTGCTGGCGCGTTTCACCGGGGTGCGCACCTGCACCACGCGGCTGGCGCGTGCGGCGCGCCACGGCCCCGCCTGCCCGGAACGCGAACTGTCGCCGTGCCCGGCGGCACGCGACATCCCGGCCGCCGGGTACGCGGAGGCGCCG
>NZ_JBOGDB010000049.1:0-37848 GCF_050701515.1 Mycobacterium sp.
GCCTCGGCGCCTGCCATCCGCGGCGTCACCGCGCCGCTGGTCGCGCCGGCCGGCGGAACGGGCGAGGCGATACCCGAGAGTCCGGATATCCGGGGGGCCACCAGTACCGGCGCCTCCAGCACGGGCAGGTCCGCAACTCCCCCGAACGCGGTGGCATCCGACCCGCCTGTTCCCGTCGCTGCCGCCGGCGCCGGCTGTTCCTCCTGCTGCGTGCGGAACGACGGCGAGGGCGTCGGCTGGGGTTGTGGTGGCGACGGCAGGTAGGGCGTTACCGCGGCCTCCAGTGTCGACATCACCCTGGCGGCGTCTTGTGCCAGATCGCTGCCCCTGCCGTTGGGCAGCGCGGGAACAGGCAGCGCGACACCGTCCAGGAAGGCCAGCGGGACCAACACGATGCCGTTGGAATCCCTCTTCAGGGTGCGCTTACCGCCGGAGGCCGCGCTGTCGGAGCCAGGATCAGCCGCGTGGGGCGAGCTGGGTTCTCGTCCCGATCCGACTCTGGTCTCTGGCGGGTGCGGCGACCCGCCGGAATTGGCGGACTGAGCCTGGGGTTCGCCCGTGACGCCGGCCATCGTGGTTTGGGCGCCGACGCCGTCGTTATTGACACCTTTGCTAAATTGTTCGTCGCCGCCGGCTGGACCCAAGCCACCCGAATCGGCGCTGGCCAGCCCACTGCCCGAATCCCCCATCAACAGGGCTCCGACGAGCACGCCGACACACGCAATGAAGCGCAAGGCCAACGCCGCCACGATCCCCCTCATTCCCGACCGTTACGGTTGCTCAACTAAGGCCAGATTCTCGCACATACCGCCATCAGCCGGTGTGATTCTGCGTTGCTGCCAATCGAGCCGATGATGCCCGCCGCCAATGGGTCCCTACCTGCCCGTTATTGGGTATCGTGCCGACGTGGTGTCCCGCGACCATGGCGACCCGGGCGATGCCCCGTCGGTCCCGCCTCCGTTGACCGCGGTTGCCAATGGAGACCGCCCGTCGGCGGCGGAAGAAGCCCGCACGATCGCGGCCTCCACCAACACCGGCACGCTGGCGACGCTCACCGCCACCGGTGATCCGTGGGCATCCTTCGTCACCTACGGTGTGCTCGACGGAGCACCCGTGCTGTGCGTCTCGAATCTGGCCGAGCACGGCCGCAATCTCGTCGGTGACCAACGGGCCAGCATCGCCATCGTGGCGCCGACTACCGACCCGGACCCGCTGGCGAGCGGACGCGTCACGCTGGCCGGCGTGGCCGAACGACCCTTCGGGGACGAGCTCGCCGCCGCCAGAGACGTCCATCTGGCCGCCGTCGCGGCCGCGAAGTACTACATCGATTACAGCGACTTCTCGCTATGGGTTCTGCGCGTGCAGCGGGTGCGCTGGGTCGGCGGCTACGGTCGGATGGATTCGGCCACCGGCGACGCGTATGCCGCCGCCCAGCCGGACCCGATCCAGCCTCGCGCGGCGGGCGCGATCGCGCACCTCAACGCCGATCATGCCGAGGCGCTCTGCGCGATGGCCAAAACGCTGGGTGGGTATCCGGACACCACCGCCGCGACCTGCACCGGCGCGGACCGCTACGGCCTGGACCTGAAGGTCGTCACACCGAGGGGCGTGGCGTACACCCGGGCCGGCTACACCGCACCGATCGGTTCGTTCGACGATTTGCGCTCGGCCACAGTTGAGTTGGCCCGGTGGGCCCGTGAGGGTTGAGCACCCGCCCTCGACGGCACGCTTCTGCAATACCATCGCCCTGTGACCCAGCGCCCCGACACGTGGCAAGCGGCGTTCGATCTGATCCGCACCCGCGGCTACGAACATCGCACGGAGCCGTTCCAGCTGGCGAGCGGCCAGCTGAGCCATGACTACATCGACGGAAAGTATGCCGTCGACACCGGCGAGCGGCTCGCGATCGTCAGTCGGGCGGTCGCCGACCTGGCGGCGACCAGTGGGATCGAATTCGACGCGGTGGGCGGCCTCACCATGGGCGCCGATCCACTGTCGCACGGCGTCGCAATGGTGACCGGCAAGGCCTGGTTCTCGGTGCGCAAGGAACGCAAGCAACGCGGCCGCGAGCAGTGGATCGAGGGCACCCGACTGGAACCGGGCACCCGGGTGTTGCTGGTCGACGATGTCATCAGCACCGGCGGCTCGACCGCGCTGGCATTCGACCGGGTGACCGAGGCCGGGGCAGTCGTCACCGGAGTGATCCCGATGGTCGACCGCGGCGACGGCGCGGCCAAGTTGTTCGAACGGCGCAACGTGCCGCTCGTCGCACTAGTCACCTACAAGGACCTGGGTATCGAGCCGATCCAGGAAACCAGCTGACCCAGAGTCGCAACGTTTCTGCAGGTCGGCGTTAACATCAGACGGTGGCTGAGAAACAGGCCTCGGGGGACTTCGACTACCTGTGGGATGACACCGACGACAGCGCTGGGGTCGACGTCTACCACGAAATCGGCCACCAGCCCGAATACCCGCCCGGCGACAACGTGGCGCCCGGGGACGATGGGTTCGACGGATTCGACCCGTTCGACGCGAACACCTGGGCGGAGATCGTCAAACCTCCTCCGAAACCGTGGTACCGGTCGCGCCAAGCGCTGACTTTGCTGATCGCCAGCGGCGCCGCGCTGTCGGCCCTGGTGGTATCGGTTGTCCTGCTGGTGTTTCGCGAGTCACCGACCCCGGAGAACCCCGGACCGGTGCCGACCAACCCACCGACCACCACTCCGGTGGCGACGGCAACCAGCGACCGCCCTCGGCCGGAGCTTCCGCCACCGCCACCGCTGCCGCCCCCGCCGCCGCCCGCTCCGCCGGCGGTGGAATCCGCACCGGTCGTCATCCGGCCAAGTGTGCAGCCAAGACCGACGAAGAAGCCGGAGATCGACGTGACGCGCACGCCGGCCACCAGGTCGCCGATCAGCGTGGCGCCGCAGCCTCGTGGGCGCTGAGAAATGGCCGGATTCGATGCGCGGGAGAGATTCGCTTCGTCGCACGTTGCCCAACTTGCCACCGTCGGCCCCGACGGTATCCCGCATCTGGTGCCGGTCGTCTTCGCGCTCAGCCATGACGTCATCTACACCGCGGTCGACGCCAAGCGGAAGTCGACCCAACGGCTGCGCCGGATGGCCAACATCGAAGCGAACCCCTCGGTCAGCTTGATCGTCGACCACTACGAAGATGACTGGTCACAATTATGGTGGGTGCGCGCGGACGGCATCGCCGAAATCCATTACAGCGGCGACGAAATGGCGACCGGTTACTTCGAACTGCGCAGAAAGTACGTCCAGTATCAGCGCATCGCTTTGGACGGCCCGGTGATCACCGTTGCCGTTCACCGTTGGTCTGGATGGCAGGCCTGAGCCGTCAGTGGCGTTCGAGCTCGAGACCGCGGGCATCGTCGGGGACCTCCGGCTGGCGCGGAGTTTTCTTCTCCAGGAACCTGAGCAGTTCAACGGGGAACGGCAGGACCAGCGTGGAGTTTTTCTCAGCGGCCACTTCGACGACCGTTTCCAGGAGCCGCAGTTGCAGCGACGCCGGGTTCTCGGCCATCACCCCGGCCGCTTGCGTGAGTTTCTCCGATGCCTGCAGCTCACCGTCGGCGGTGATGACCCGCGCCCGGCGCTCACGCTCGGCCTCGGCTTGCCGCGCGATCGACCGTTTCATCGAATCCGGCAACACGACATCCTTGATCTCGACGCGGTCGATGTGAATGCCCCAGCCCAGCGCGGGACTGTCGATCATCAACTCCAGTCCCTGATTGAGGCCCTCGCGGTTGGAGAGCAGATCGTCGAGGTTGCTCTTGCCGATGATCGACCGCAGTGACGTCTGCGCGACCTGGCCGATCGCCGACTTGTAATCCTGCACGTCGACGGCCGCTCGCACCGGGTCGGCGACCTTGAAATAGATGACGGCGTCCACGCGCACCGTCACGTTGTCACGGGTGATGCCGTCCTGGGCGGGCACCGGCATGGTGATGATCTGCATGTTCACCTTCTCCAGGCGATCGGCGACCGGAATCAGCAGGGCCAGTCCCGGTCCGCGTACGCGGGATTGCACCCGCCCGAAGCGGTAGACGACGCCACGTTCATATTGCTTGACGACGCGGATGTTCGTTCCCAGCAGCCAGAGCACAGCGACACCGGCGATGGCCGCCACGGCCGACAGGTAAGCGATAGTCATTTCGTCCTCGATTCCGCCCGGGCATCTGCGGTGAGGCCTTCCGGCCCGTCGGGCCCGAGTCCATAAACCCATTCTGGCACCACGTTTGGCGGGTCTCAATCGGCAGTAATGCGCGCGACCCCGGCAGCGATAAAGGTCGTGATATGACCGGCAAGAACGTAGCGCGCAAGCCGCGCGCTTTAGGGCGCGGTAAGCGCGTCAGTGATGTGTCGGTGAGGGTGGCTACGGTGGTAACCACAACTGAATCCCCCGGAGAGATCCCAAGGTCACGACATCGACCGGCGTCGGGGAAAGTAATCGGCGAGGCCGCGGAAACACAGACACCTGCGGCGCCTGCAAGGGACAGAGCCGATCGGCGCGAACGCAAACGCCCACGGCTTACGGCGGTGCTGTAATGGGCACCGAGACAGCCGGACATCGGCACGCGGGAATCCCCCGCCTTAAGGCGGGGAAGGATGTCAAACAGGCTGTAGGGCTGTCGGTTGGTGCCACCAACCTCGCCGCCGTGGTACCGGACTGCTGGGAAAGACCGGCCGTGACCCGGCAGTCCGTACTCACGCTGTACCGACACCGGCCGCCGGAGATCGGCGTGCCGTCGGAAAACCCTCGCCTGGGCGAGCGCGGCCTGGTCGTCACCGGGTTCGTGGACCGCGCGGGCGACCCGGTCGGCATCGTCGCCGGCGACGGTTCGGTCCATCGCGGCGAAGTGCTGATCGCCGACGCGGTGCGCGCGCTTACCTATACCGTTACCGGCGGGCGGGCGCCGGTATTGCCGCCCGGCGTGACCTACTCGGCACACTGGTCCGCTGCGGCGGTGGCAGCTCTGCACCGAGAGTTGGTCGGGTTGCCCGAGTGGGCCGGCGGTGGCGCCAAACCGTTGACGCTGATCTCCGACGCGGCGGCGGCACTCACCGCCCTGCAGGCCGAACCCGGCCTCCCGACCCGCGGTGTGGTCGCGCTGTGTGACTTCGGCGGCACCGGGACCAGCATCACCCTGGCCGACGCGGCCGACGGATACCAGCCGATCGGCGCGACCGTGCGCCACGCCGACTTTTCCGGCGAGATGATCGACCAGGCACTACTGAAGCATGTGATCGCCGACCTGTCCTATGCCGGGACCGCCGACGTGGCAGGAACGTCGGCGATCGGTTCGTTGCGCCGGCTTCGGACGCAATGCCGCGGCGCCAAGGAGCGCCTGTCGCTCGGCGCGGTAACCCATCTGCCGGTAGACGTTCCGGGCTTCCGTGGCGATATCCGGCTGACCCGCGCCGAGCTCGACGACGAGATCCGCCGGCCCCTGGCCGCGTTCATCGAAGTGGTGTTACGAGAAACCCTCTACCGCAACAGGATTCATCCCGCCGATCTGGCGGCGATTGGTTCCGTGGGCGGCGGCGCCAACATTCCGGCGGTGACCACGGCACTGTCCGAGCATCTCCGGGTGCCGGTGATCACGACCGGGCGACCGGAATTGACCGCCGCTGCCGGCGCCGGGTTGCGCGCGACTCGCGGCCCGGCCGACGAAAGCTTGACGGCCGTCGCTTCGGTGGCCGTGCCCGCGGGCATTCCCGACGCCGGGCCCCAGTCCGGCACGCTGCGCGCGCTGGCCTGGTCGGAGGTCGACGACGAGCCCGACGTCCCGGCGATCGAACCGCCGGGTGGATCGAGCGGCGCCCGCCCGCGGTTTGATTTCGTGCCCGAAGAGACTGACCACACCGAGAAGGCCGACGAGCCGTGGTATCGCCCCCTCGCCATCACCGGGGCGGTGTTCGCCGGCATGGTGCTCATCGGCGCCGGGGCGATCATCTCGCTACGCAGTGAATCCGCCCCACTCTCGGGCGCGACCACCCCTACACCCGTCAGCCCAAGCTCGAGCACACCGGCGCCACCGCGGGCCGAAGACCGCGAACCGCCCGCCTTCATCCAGGCACCGGCGACACGCACCCTCGTTGTCGCGCCGCCACCGGTGACCAGGCAGGCACCCGCGCCCGCCGGGCCGCCTGCCGCACCGCCGGCTGCACCCCCACCGCCGCCGAGCAGCACACCGCCGACACCCACAACCACCACCGCACCACCGACCACGACAACGCCACCGACGACCACCAGCACGCCGTCGTCGACATCGCAGTCCCCACCGCCCGAGCCGCCACCGTCGAGCGCGGAGCCGCCGCCCGCGTCGGACACACCGACCGACACCTAGGTTTGCTGACGCGGTCGACCGCGCCGCTGTCGCCGGTGTGCCCGCAGCGCCGCGGCAGCGCCGCCAGCCACCGTATTACTGCCAACCAGCGATCAAATGCTGCCAGTGGAATTAAACCGCTGACCTGTTGGTTCAATACATCAGACCGGCACATAGCAGCACCCCAAGCCGGCACTCACAGCGTTGCAGCCGACCCACGGTTACAACCACACGGAAATAAGAAGAAGGCGCCACCAATGAAGAAGCTCGGATTTGCCACGATCGTCGCCAGCGGGCTGGCCGCCGCCGTCCTCGGGCTGGCCGCTCCCGCCGACGCCGCCCCCCGCGGGCCGGGCAATGCCCAGCAGACCATCAACGAACTGCAGGCCGACGGCTACCACGTCATCGTGAACCGGGTCGGTAGCACCCCGCTGGACCAGGCCACCGTCGTCGCCGTGCGACCCGGCCAGACCTACTCCCGCACCGATTCCGGCGTCCCGGGAGCCGGCAACGACGTCGTCACCACGGTCGTCAGCAGGACCGTCTACGTCGACGTCCGCTAAGAGAAGAAGGCACCACCAATGAAGACGCTCGGGTTTGTCACCATCGTCGCCGGCGGCCTGGCCGCCGCGGTCCTCGGGCCGGCCGCCCCCGCCGACGCCGCCCCCAGCGGCCCCGGCAACGCCCAGGAAACCATCGACGAACTTCAAGCCGCCGGCTACCACGTGGTCGTCAACCGGATCGGCAGCGCTCCGCTGAACGAGGCCAGCGTCGTCGCCGTCCGCCCCGCCCAGAGCCCCACGTTCGCCGACCCAACCGTCCCAGGACCCGGCGACGACCTCTCCCCCTCCATCGCCGGCACGATCTTCTATGTCGACGTCCGCTAGCCTGCTCGCACACAAGGCTGAATCATGTAGTTCCGTGACCGAGTTCTCGCTGCCGATCGTGCCGCGCTATGCGGAGGTGGATCAGCAGGGCGTGGTGTTCAACGGTCACTACCTCACCTGGTTCGACGAGGCGCTGACCGGATTCTTCGACCACCTCGGCGTGACGTACCCCGATTTGATGGCCTCCGGTCTCGATATGCAGTTGGTACACACCGAGATTGACTACTCCGCGCCCGTTCGCTGGCGGGACGTGGTGCGGGTGGCCGTCGCGTGTGAACACATCGGGTCAACGAGTTTCACGATCGGCTTCTCGGTTCTCCGGCGGCGGGACGGCTCCGACGAGGAATCCGCGGTGCGTGGCCGCAGCGTCTATGTGATCGTGTCCACCGAGGACTGGACCAAGAGACCGATACCCGACTCGCTGCGGGCCGCGCTGAGTTCGGGCGCAGGATCGATTACCTGACAGGTAGTAGTCCCGCCGAGCGGGCGAGGCTAACGTCGGGTTAGTGACCAGCAGCCCGAAGACGAGCGTGAGTGAGGATCGCAGCGAGGAACGAGCGAGGACCGGAGCGAATGCGAGTCGAGGCAAAGGCAGGCATCCGCATGGGGGTGCGCTGCTGCGGCAATGGCGACAGCGCCGCCGACGCAGCCAGCTCGACCTCGCGCTGGATACCGGCATCTCCGCCCGACACCTGAGCTTCGTCGAGACCGGCCGGTCCCGCCCCGGCCGCGGGCTGCTGATCGCGCTCGCCGAACAGCTCGATGTGCCATTGCGTGAACGCAATGCGCTGATGCTGGCCGCCGGCTACGCCCCGACTTACGCCGAATCCGATCTGCTGGACGACTATCACGAACCGGCGACCGCCGAGCTGCTGTTGACCCTGCAGCTGGCCCATGCGGTGGGGGACCTGCGCCTGCACAGCACCGTCACCAGTTTCGGCAGCCCGCACGACGTGACGCTTTCCGAACTCACCGTGGAGTCGTTCTTCCCCGCCGACGCCGCCACCCGCGAACTGCTCCAACAACTTTCGGAGCCGGACCGAAACTAGCGCGCCGGCTACGCCTGCACGATGACCTGGTCGCCCACCCGTACCGTGTCGAAATACCAGGCGGCGTTGTCGGGACCGAGGTTGATACAGCCGTGGCTGACGTTCGCGTAGCCCTGCGACCCGACAGACCACGGCGCGGAGTGGACGTAGACGCCACCCGAGGTAATGCGGATAGCGTTGGCGACTGTGAGCTTGTAGCCCTCGGGGTCAGTCAGCGGGATGCCGATGGTGCGGGAGTCCATCACCACGCTCTTCTCCTTGGCCATGACGGGAAAGGTGCCCTTCGGGGTGGGAAACCGCGACTTACCCATCGATGCCGGCATCTCCCGCACCACCACGTCATCGATGCTGACGGTGAACGTGTATGCGTCGATGTCGGCGACCCCCACCACCTTTGAGCCGGTTTCGAAGTCCGTTTTGAAGCCGCCCGCCGTCACCGAGATGGGGGAATGAGCGGGCCACAACCCATCCGGATTCCACTGCACGACTTGATTGCTCAGCCAGCTGAACTGACCCGTCGGCGTGGAATTCGCGGTGATCGTGATCGACTGCTCGGCGCGGGCGCGGTTGGTGACCGGCTCGGCGAACGTCACCTCAACCGGTGCGGCCACGCCAACCACCTCTCCGGTGGCCGGCGAGATGTTGGTGACCGTGAGGCCCGTATCC
Source organism: Mycobacterium sp. (assembly GCF_050701515.1). Lineage (GTDB taxonomy): Bacteria > Actinomycetota > Actinomycetes > Mycobacteriales > Mycobacteriaceae > Mycobacterium. Next base: position 8,955 of record NZ_JBOGDB010000049.1, read on the forward strand.
GGACCGGCTTCCGCCGCCAAGCCGGCGGGAGCCGAACCCACCATGGCTACAGCAACGACGCCCACCACGACGAGCACGTATCGAACCGCTCTGCGCAACGCTTCCATCCTTTCGAGATCATCAGCAAAGTTCATTGTAGTTGTGCCTGCCGTGGGCGGCAGGCGACAAGCCGTTGGTCCATGTCGGGCGGTCGCGTTATGGGTCTTGTGCTGGGTGGCTCATTGGGGGAATTGTGGGTTAACTACGTCCTACGGGCCCCACGGAGTGACCCGCGGACCGGAAGGGAACTTCATGGCAGACAAGGCGACTACCTCCCCGGGCGCCGGAGCCGCCCCGACCGCGGACAGTCCGGCCGCCATCCGAAACGTGGTGCTCATCGGCCCATCGGGTGGCGGCAAGACCACCCTGGTTGAGGCCCTGCTGACCGCCACCGGCGTCCTCACCAGACCCGGATCCGTGGTGGACGGGACGACTGTGTGCGACTTCGAGGAGGCCGAGATCAGTGCACAGCGCTCGGTCGGACTCGCACTGGCGCCGCTGTCGCACAACGGCGTCAAGGTGAACCTGATCGACACGCCGGGGTACGCCGACTTCGTCGGTGAACTTCGGGGTGGGCTGAGGGCCGCCGATTGCGCGCTGTTCGTGATCGCGGCGAACGAAGGCGTCGACGAACTCACCAAGTCCCTCTGGCTGGAATGCCAGCAGGTCGGCATGCCGCGCGCGGTGGTGATCACCAAACTCGACCACGCCCGGGCGAACTACGACAGCGCGTTGGTCGCTGCCCAGGACGCGTTCGGCGACAAGGTGCTGCCGCTGTACCTGCCCGCCAACTCGCCATGCACCGGGCTGATCGGGCTGCTGTCGCAGACGCACTACGAGTACTCGGACCGCAAACGGACCACGCGTGAACCCGACTCTTCGTACGCCGACCGGATCACCGAACAGCGCGGCACGCTGATCGAGGGAATCATCGAGGAGTCCGAGGACGAGACGCTCATGGAGCGCTACCTCGGCGGCGAGGACATCGACGAGAAGGTGCTGATCGAGGATCTGGAAAAGGCGGTCGCCCGCGGTTCGTTCTTTCCGGTGATCCCGGTCTGCAGCACCACCGGCGTCGGAACGCTCGAGCTGCTGGAGATCGCGACCAGCGGATTCCCGTCTCCGCTCGAGCATCCGCTGCCCGACGTGTTCACCCCCCAGGGCAAGGACCGCGACAACATCAGCTGCGACCCGGGCGGACCGCTGCTGGCCGAGGTGGTCAAGACGACATCGGACCCGTACGTCGGCAGGGTCAGCCTGGTCCGGGTGTTCTCCGGGACCATCAGGCCCGACGCGACCGTTCACGTGTCGGGCCATTTTGCATCCTTCTACGGCAACGGCTCCGCCGGCAGCCATGAGGATCACGACGAGGACGAGCGGATCGGATCGCTGTCCTTCCCGCTCGGCAAACAGCAGCGGCCGGCGGGCAATGTGGTGGCCGGCGACATCTGTGCGATCGGCCGGCTGTCAACGGCCGAAACCGGTGACACCCTGTCCGACAAATCCGATCCACTGGTGCTCAAGCCGTGGACAATGCCGGAGGCGCTGCTGCCGATCGCCGTTCAGCCGCGCGCCAAGACCGACGACGACAAGTTGTCGGTCGGGTTGCAGCGATTGGCGGCGGAGGACCCGACGCTGCGGATCGAGCAGAATCCGGAGACCCATCAGATCGTGCTGTGGTGCATGGGGGAGGCCCACGCAGGCGTCCTGCTGGACGGTCTTGCCAACCGGTTCGGTGTGAGCGTGGACAAGGTGGACCTGCGGGTGCCGCTGCGGGAGACCTTCGGCGGGTCCGTGATAGGCAAAGGCCGGCACGTCAAGCAGTCCGGCGGGCATGGTCAGTACGCGGTCTGCGACGTCGAAGTCGAACCACTACCCGAGGGCACCGGCTTCGAGTTCGTCGACAAGGTAGTGGGCGGCTCGGTGCCGCGACAGTTCATTCCCAGCGTGGAGAAGGGCGTGCGGGCGCAGATGGAGAAGGGGATCGGTGCCGGCTATCCGGTGGTCGACATCCGCGTCACGTTGTTCGACGGCAAGGCGCACAGCGTCGACTCGTCCGACTTCGCGTTTCAGATGGCCGGCGGGCTGGCGCTGCGGGAGGCTGCGAGCGCGACCAAGGTGAACCTGCTGGAGCCGGTCGACGAGGTGTCGGTGCTGGTGCCCGACGACCTCGTCGGCACGGTGATGGGCGACCTGTCCAGCCGGCGCGCCCGGGTGCTCGGCACCGAGAAGGTCGGCGAAGACCGCACCCAGGTGAAGGCCGAGGTCCCCCAGGTCGAGCTGACCCGTTACGCCATCGACCTGCGGTCCCTTTCGCATGGCGCCGGCTCGTTCACCCGAAGCTTCATCCGCTACGAACCCATGCCCGAGCACGCGGCCTCGCGGGTAAAGACCAACGCCTGATACGGCTCACTCGGGCAGGGCGAGTATGCGCCGGGACAAATGCATCAGCTCGGACCGCAAGGTGTCGTCGTCGATGTCCGTGACGAGCGGGTGCGTTACGGCGGTACCGATCGCCCCGGACAGCATCGCGGCGGACACCCGCGCATCGTCGTCGGCGTCGCCGAGCAGCACCCCGTAGAGCCGGGCGAGGAACTGCTGGAACGGCTCCTGGTCGGCGAGCAGCCGGATGACGACCGGATCGAACTGCAGCGTGCTGGCCGCGCGGCGACGCTCGACGGCCATGTCGATCACCCGGCTGAGCAGAACTTCGCGCGCCCGCGGCCGGAACTCTTCGGCCTCGGCGGCCTCCAGCGCATCCTCGAGCCCGCCGAGCTCCCGTTCGGTCAGCGCGATGACGATCTCTTCCTTGGTCTTGAACTGGTGGTAGACCGCCGCCTTGGTGACCCCGATCGCGTCCGCGATCATCTGCAGCGACGTGCCGCTCACGCCGTGATCGGCGATCAGGGCAAGCGCCGCGTCCAGGATTCGGGTCTGCGCCGCGCTGCGGTGCACATCAGAGAACCGGCTACCTGCCGCGCGCTCTACCGAAACCACGCCACCAGGGTAGCCGATCGGCTACCGACGTATCCGCTCCCACGGCCAGGTCATCAGCGCCCACACGATGACGATGAGCGTGGCCGCCGTCAGCACGTACACCGGCCACGGGCCCATCACGTCGAGAAGACTCGCGGTGGCGGGCTTGCTGTTGAGGAATCCGTAATTGGTCCCGGCGATGCTGTTGAACGTCAACGTGATTACCGCCCACACCGCGGTGACCACCACCACGAAGCGGAAACTGCGCCAGTTCGGACGCATGCCCCGGCCCCAGGTGAGGTAGATGGCTGCCCACACCACAAGCAGGTGGATCGCCCAGAACGTGAGGAACTCGTAGTGCGGAAAGTCCGGACTCTTCAGCACCGGAGAGATCAACGCCTGAGCGCTCAGCACCAGCCCCCAGTAGTAGGTGAGCGCAAACGCCCAGTGCCGCTGCGACCACAGAGCGTAGGCGGCGGCGACGGTGGCAAGATCGGTAAGGCGCAGCGGCACCGGCCATTCGATGACCGGCGGCATGAGGAGATAGACCATCGCCGACAAGTAGATTGCGGCAGTCAGCAAGCCAAGCACCCGGCCGAGCCGGCGAGCCTGAGACTCGGTCTGCCTGCGCCCGACCCAGACCAAGAGCACCGCGCCGATCACGAACACGGCGATGGCGGCCCAGTACGACGGGCCGTACACCGAGAACTCACGCACCCGAGCGCACCTCTACTGCGTCGGCGGCGACGGCAGCCAGCGGCCGCGCGGCGTTTTCCCGCAGGGTCAGCACGGTGACGAGCGAGACGACCGCCGCCACGATGACGTAGAACGCCGGCGCCAGGTTGTTGCCGGTGTTACCGGTCAGCCACGCCACCACATATGGTGTGGTCCCGCCGAACGCCGCCACGCACACGTTGTAGCCGATGGAGAACCCGCTGTAGCGCACCCGAGTGGCGAACAGTTCGACCCCGGCGGAGACTGCTGCGGAGATGTAGATCGCCTCGATGGCCGCCAGGGCGGCATGCGCGGCGATCGCCGCGCCGAGCGAGCCCGAGTTCAGCATCAAGAACAATGGATACGCCAGGATCGCGAAGGCCAACGCGCCCGCGATGAGCAACGGTCGCCGGCCGATCCGGTCGGACAGCGCCGCCAGCGGAAGGATGAGCACCAACGCGACCGCGCACGCCACCGTGATGGAGAGGAACGCGTTGGTCTTGGAGAACTGCAACGTCTTGATGAAGTAGGTGGGCAGATAGGTGAAGACAACGTAGTAGCCGATGTTGAAGATGATCATCAGGCCGATCACCTGCAGGATCGGCCGCCATGCCGTCTGCACCGCTTCCCGCAGCGGTGATGCGGCGACCTCGTCGGTTTCGCTCAGCGCCGTGAACGCCGGGGTGTCGGCCAACCGCAGCCGGATATACAGGCCGACGACACCGAGCGGCCCGGCGACCAGAAATGGGATACGCCAACCGTAGGAGTCCATGGCCGCGTCGCCGAGGGCGGTCTGCAGCACGGTGACCGTCACCGACCCGAGCAGAAACCCGAGCACCCCGGACCACACCATGAACGTGACGACCAGACCGCGATGCCGGTCGGGTGCATACTCGGCCAGGTAACACGCGCCGCCGCCGTACTCGCCACCGGCCGAAAAGCCTTGCAGGCAACGCAGCAACAACAGCAGCAGCGGGGCAAGAACGCCAATCGCGTCATACGTCGGCAGCAGGCCCATCGCCAGCGTCGAGCCGGACATCAGCAAGATGACGATCGCCAGCACACGCTGCCGCCCGATGCGGTCCCCGAGCGGCCCGAACACCAGCCCGCCGAGTGGCCGCATCACGAACGCGGCCGCGAATATCGCGAACGTGTTGAGCAGTGCCGCCGTCTCGTTTCCGGACGGGAAGAAGTTGGCGGCGATGAAGGTGGCGAGAAACCCGTAGATCGCGAAGTCGTACCACTCCACGGCGTTGCCGATCGAGGCGCCGGTGACGACCTGGCGAAGGGTTGACGCGCCGCTCACCCGGACCACGTTAAATCAACTGACTGACTCGGGTGAAGTGTCTCGGGTCAACGGCTGCGCGCCAGCGCGTCGAGGTAGGCCCCGATGCGGGCGTGGGTTTCGTCCGACATCCAACTGGCGCGCACGACTGCGTCGGTTTCTGCGCCCGCATCGATCGCGGTGCGAGCCGGCCGGTGTAGCTGTTCCTTCGTCATCGCGTAGGCGGTCGGGGAATACTCCCCGAGTTCATGGGCGACGGCGATCGCCCGCGGGAGCAGCTCGTCGGGAGCCACGACTTCCTCGACCCAGCCGAGTGCGGCGGCGGTGGCCACGTCAATGGTGCCGGCCCCCAGGGCCGCCTGTGACGCCGACGTGCCCATGGCGTGCCGGCATATCTCGAGTGCGGCCATCGGGAACATTGCGCCGACGGCAAGTTCGGTCAGCCCGATCGTTCCGCCTGCCATCAGCCGAACGTCCGCGGCCATCGCGAACACGCACCCTCCCGCGATCGCATGCCCGTTGATCGCGGCGACCACCGGCGCGGGGTGGTCGAAGACGGCCAGGAACGCGGCGGACAGCGAGGTCATAAAGCGGTCGGTGTACCCGGCGCCGCCCTCGACGACCGCGCGCAGGTCGACCCCCGCCGAGAAACACCGTCCGGCGCCGGTGAGGACCACCGGCCCGTCGAGCCCGCGCATGGTTCCCACCACGTCGTCGAGCAGTTTGAGATCGAGGGCATTCACCGGCGGGTGGTCGAACCGGACCGTCGACACATTGTCGACCACCTCGACATTCATTACTGGTTCACGCTGTTCGGCGTCGGCGTCTTCTTCTCCACGACGCGGGTCTTGTAGAGGCTGGCGACCGTGGTGATGACAAGGACCACGACGATGACCCCGAGGGACAGCAGCGTCGGAATCTCCGGCACCGGCACGTGCTTGCCGCCGTTGATGAACGGCAATTCGTTCTCATGCAGCGCGTGCAGCACGAGCTTGACGCCGATGAACGCAAGAATGATTGCCAGCCCCTGCGACAGGTAGACCAGCCGCTTGAGCAGATCACCCAGCAGGAAGTACAGCTGGCGCAGACCCATCAGGGCGAACACGTTGGCCGTGAACACCAGGTACGGCTCCTGGGTGAGGCCGTAGATGGCGGGGATGGAGTCCAGCGCGAAGATCAGGTCGGTGGTGCCCAGCGCCACGATGACGAGGAACATCGGCGTCATCAACCGCTTGCCGTTCTCCTTCACCCAGAGCTTCATCCCGTCCCACCGGTCGGTGAGCTTCAGATGGCTGCGCGCGAACCGAACCACCACGTTGTCGGCGTCGTCCTCGTGCTCGGTGTCGCGGGCAAGATTGATCGCGGTGTAGAGCAGGAACGCGCCGAAAATGTAGAAGACCCAGGAGAACTGGTTGATGGCCACCGCGCCCAGCGCGATGAAGATGCCGCGGAAGACCAACGCCAGGATGATGCCCACCAGCAACGCCTGCTGCTGATACTGCCTCGGCACGTTGAAGCTGGCCATGATGATCAGGAACACGAACAGGTTGTCGACGGACAAGCTGTACTCGGTGAGCCAACCGGCGAAGAACTCCAGCCCGAACTGGCTGCCGTGGAAGAACCACACCCACAACCCGAACGCCACCGCAAGCCCGATGTAGATCGTCAGATACGTCCCGGTTTCGCGCCTGGACGGCTCGTGCGGTCGACGACCGATCACCACGACATCGAACAGCAGGACCGCGATCGTCGCGCTCAGCGTGATGATCCACTCGAGTTGGGAAACTTGCATGTAGGGGGCCTCCGGTCGGCAAAACACCAGAGGTCTCTTCCACCAGCACCGCGGCCCGCGGGCCGGTCGTCCGATGACGGCCGACGTGATGACGACACCGCGGCGAAGGAATACTCCCCTCTGAATTCAGTCTGTCAGAAAGCTCTGCGGCATGCCCAATCGGGCCGTGTGCAACGATGCCTCGATGACCGAGCGTCCCGCACATTTCACCCGGACCGACCAGGACCGTTTCCTTCCTACCCGGTATGCACAGAGCCACTGGGGCGAGGATCACCTCAACGGCCCCGCGCTGGTTGGCCTGGCCGCGTGCACGCTGGAAGCGAGTTTCGGCCTACCCGAGTTCCTGCCTACCCGGCTGACCGTCGACCTGTTCAAGGTGGCGCGGGGAGTGCCGACGACCACCAAGGTCGGCCTGGTGCGGGACGGTCGCCGGGTGCGCAATTCGGAATGCGAGATCGTGCAGGACGGCGTGACGGTGGCCCGCGCCACGCTGGTGCAATACCGGCGGGCGGTGGCGCCACGGGGCGAGGAGTGGATCGCGGCGACCGACTTCGACTGGCCTGCCGAGTCCGACGCGTCCGCGATGTCCTACATGAGCAGTGACGGCGTGGGCTGGACCAGTGGAATCGCCGAGCACCAGAACACCGCGCGCAAGCGCTTCATCAACCGGATGATCGACGTCATCGAGGGTGTCGACAACACGCCGTTCGTCATGGCCGCGATGGCGGCCGAGGGGACCAGCCTGGTCACCAACCTCGGCACCGGCGGGGTCGGGTACATCAATGGGGATCTCACCGTGGCGCTGGCGCGGCTGCCGGTCGACGATTGGATGGGCGTTCAGGCCGACTCGCACTGGGCGTCGGACGGAATATCGGTCGGGACGGCGACTCTGTTCGACCGCGCCGGCGCCTTCGGTTCCGGACTGGTGACCGCCGTCAGCAACCCCGCCGCCCAGATCGACTTCAGCAACGACCCGTTCCCATCCCGCACAACGAGTTAGTTCGAAGGTCAGGCCGTCTAACGGGGCACGATGCGGAGCCGCTCCCAACCCCGCACCGTCGACGTCGGTGCAAGCTGCGCGCTGTCATAGTCGATGTCCCATTCGGGCCAGCGGTTGAGCAGTTCGTCGAGTGCGACCTTGCCCTCCAACCGAGCCAGGTTGGCCCCGAGGCAGTAGTGCACGCCCTTGCCGAACGTCAGGTGGCTGATGTTGTCGCGGTGGATGTCGAAGCTGTCGGGGTCGGTGTAGCGGCGCGGGTCACGATTGGCGGCGCCGAACAGCAGCAGCATCGCGCTGCCGGCCGGCACCGTGGTGTCGTAGCACTCGAAATCCTTTGCAATCCAACGGGCGACATGCGGTCCGGTCGGTTCGAACCGCAGCGTCTCGTCGACCGCGCGTAGTAACAGCGTGCGGTCCTCAACGATTTCCCGACGCTGGTCGGGATGCTCGGCGAGCACCTTGGCGAGCCAGCCGATGAGCCTGCCGGTCGTCTCGTTCCCCGCACCGGCCACCACCTGCGTGTAGTGCAGCACCTCTTTACGCGTCAGCTTGCGGGTCACACCGTGCTCGTCTTCGAACTCGACATTGAGCAAGGCCGTCATCAAGTCGTCGGACGGATTCTTCGACCGCCACTCGACGTAGTCCGCGTAGATCCGGCCGTCGGCGATCGCGTCGGCCTTCACCACCTTCATCGGCGCACCGGGCTTGGTGCGCAGGTTGGCGTCGTTGGCATCCCGCACCGAAACCTGTTCCGATTCAGGAATTCCCAGCAGCATGCCGATGACGCGCATCGGCATCATCGACGCGAGTTCGGCGATGATGTCGAAGCTTTCGGAGCCGACCAACGGATCCAGGCAGTTGACGCAGTACTGGCGGATCTGATCTTCGATCGCGGCCATTCGACGGGGCGTGAACACCCGTGACATCAGACCCCGCAGCATGGTGTGGATGGGCGGGTCCTCGAACATCATCACGCCCTTGGGCATATCGAAGTCCGACTTCAGCAGCTCGAGGATGTCGCTTCGGCAGTTGGAGAAGGTCTCCCAGTTCGACAGCGCCTTCTCGACGTCGGCGTGGCGGGACAGCGCCCAGAAGTCGTAGCGCTCGTTGTGGTAGATCGGTGCCTCGTCGCGCAGCCGGGCGAAGACCGGGTACGGGTTGGCGGTGATGTCGACGTCGTAGGGGTCGTAGTAAACGGACGAGTCCTTCAGGGCATCGTTGGCAATCGTCATGGTCCCTCTACTTCAGCAGGCTGCCGGCGTCCACGGGCAGCGTCACGCCGGTGACGTAGCGCGCTTCGTCGGAGGCCAGAAACAAGACCGCGTTGCTGATGTCGGTCGGAGTCACCCACGGGATCGGAAGGAAATGGAACGACTGGCAGACCGGCGCCAGGTCGTCGGGACCGGGGTTCTCCAGGTCGGGCCGGAACAGCCGGTAGGTCGGCTCGTTCATCAACAGCGGAGTGCTCACATGGGTGGGATGGACGGTGTTGACTCGGATCGAGTGCTGGCCCAGTTCGACGGCGAAGGTGCGCATCAAGCCGACGACGCCGTGTTTGGCCGCGATGTAGTGGCCGACCTGCGGGTAGGCCTTGAGGCCGCCGACGGAACTGGTGATGATCACCGACCCGCCCCGGCCACCGGCCAGCAGATGCGGCACGGCGGCCTTGACGGTCTTCCACACACCGCCGAGGTTGACGTCGATCGTCTCGTGCCAGCCTGCCTCGGCCATCTTGTGCAGCTTGACCCCGGTGGTGCCGATGCCCGCGTTGGCCACCACGATGTCGAGCCGGCCGAGGTGCTCGACGCCGCTGTCGACCGCGGCTTTGAGTGCGTCGAATTCACGCACGTCGACTTCGGCGGTGACGATGCGGCGGTCGAGGTTCTTCACCATGTCCGCGGTCTCGGCGAGGTCTTCGGGAGTCGCCGGCGGCGCAGGCGAATCCTCGAACCCGCGGCAGATGTCGACCGCGATGATGTCGGCGCCCTCTTCGGCCAGCCGGACGGCGTGACTGCGGCCCTGCCCGCGCGCGGCACCGGTAATGAACGCGACCTTGCCGTCGACCCGGCCAGCCATTGCACCTCGCATTTTGTGGGTTGTTGGGCGATCGCCCAACAACTACGCTGAGGCCATGTCTAGCAGCCCCGCTGCGCCGCGGTCAAGGCCCGGACGCGATTCATCGACCCGGCGAGCGCTGCTCCAGGCGACCGCCCAAATCATGCTGGAAGAGGGCTATGCCGCGGCGACGTCGCGGCGGGTGGCGGCCAGGGCCGGGGTCAAGCCCGCGCTGGTGCACTACTACTTCCCGAGCATGGACGACTTGTTCCTGGCCGTCCTGCAGACCGGGGCGGAGACCAACCTGGATCGTCAGCGCACAGCGTTGGCCGAAGACGAACCGCTGCACGCGCTGTGGAAGATCAACAGCGCGCACGGGGCCCAGCTGTGGATGGAGTTCATGGCGCTGGCCAATCACCGCAAGACGATCCGCAGCGAGATCGCCGGATACGCCGCACGGTTCCGCGATCTGGAGGAGAGCGCGGTGACCCTCGCTCTGCGTGGGCACGGCGTCGACGTGCAGGAATTCCCGCCGGTGGTGATGTCGATGATCGTGGCCAGCCTCGCGCGCATCCTCGTGCTGGAACAGGGACTCGGCATCACCCGCGGGCACGCCGAAGCCACCGAGTTCATCGAGCGATACCTCGACCGCTACGAGATGCGTACGTTCGACCGCGAGTGACCTATCCCGGGATGCCGAGGCGGTGGGCCCAGCGCAGGTCGCCGCCGCCCATGTCCGCGCATTGCAGGGGAATGCCGTCGGAGCCCTGCGCCGACAGACCGACCGCCGGGCAGGGAAGCGCCACGTTATAGATCCCGACGAGCGGGCCGGCGCCGGCCCACACGCCCGCGGCGTTGCACACCAGCGTCGCACCGGTGGAATCCAAACCAAACGCGAAAGCACGACGGGGTTGCAGAACACAGGGTGTGCCCTCGACGACGTTGCGGGCCACGTTCGGCACACAATCCGCCGAATAACAGTACGCGGATGCGTTGCCGGCGAACGGAATTGAAACAGGCATCACCGCACACCCCGCCACAAGTACGGCAATGGTTCCGTGCTTAATCGACACCATCGTGACCTCCTGCGCTGTGTACCGTGAATGCCCACGGTAGGGCATTGGTAGACCGTTTGCTGTCCGTACCGCCTGATCCGGTCCGGTTGGGCGTGGGTACCGTCGCCACATGCTGAGGGAGGACGATCCCTCCCGGTTCGACTACTTGTTCGAGCCGCTGGTTGACGACGATGCCGCCGACGACGACACCGTTGACGATGGTCGGCCAGCACAGGGCCCTCCCGACACCGATCGCCAACGGCCGGGCGCGACCAGAATCGCGCTCGCGGCGTTCATCATCGCGACGGTGGCGGGGGCGGGGGGAATCATCGTGTTGCTCCTGCAGCGGCCCGAACCCGCCGATGATTTGGACACCCCGATCGACCGAACTCCCCCCACGACGGCACAGCCGAACGCGCCGACGCCATCCGTCCTGGCCCCGCCGCCCATGGTGACCCCGCCGGCCATTCCAATGCCGGAACGGACGGTATACATCACGCCGCAACCGCCGCCGCAGCCGGATGCCCCCACGACGGGTAGGGATCCGGGAGTGCCCGTGACGCGCGCGCCGATCAGCGTTCAACCCGAACCGCGTACGCCCTTCCCGAACGAGAACCAGGGAGACAGCAGAGAACAAGAGGAAGGCGGCGGGATGCTTGGCGGTCTTCCCGGTGTTGGCGATCTTCCCGGCCCGCTGTAGATAACAATTCGATTACCATTCACATCACGATCAATTAAGAGTTCCCGACCCATTCTGAGAGCTTTCAGAATTGCATCGCCGGTCTGGTTGATGACTTGCCGAAATCGACGGAAATTGAGGCCAGTATCACGCCGCAGGATGTAACGCTGCGCGATGTCTGCCTTTCGGGTGCAGAGGACAGGTTTGCACCGGTTGATCTTCGGCTACCGTGTATTTCGGGTCGGGGAATCAACGGCCCATTCACAACCCGAAGGAACAATCGACTATGAATTTCAGTGGTATCTCTGCGCGCCGAAAAGTGGCCGGCGTCTGTGCCGGCCTGCTCGGCGGGCTGGCTGCTGCAACCATTGCGGCGCCTAACGCCGCGGCGGCGCCCGAGCAGTGCACCGCCGGCGATGTGGCCAGCACCGTCAGCTCCGTTTGGGGCTCGGCGCGCCAGTATCTCGACAACCACCCGGGCGCCGACCAAGTGGTGACGGCTGCGCTCAGCCAGCCGCGTCCGCAGGCGGAGGCCGATGTGCGGAGCTACTTCACCGCCAATCCACAGGAGTATCACGAGCTGCGTGGCATCCTGACTCCGATTGGCGAGAAGCAGCGCCAGTGCAATGTGACGGTATTGCCGCCCGACGTGTCGTCGGCCTATGACCAGTTCATGGCCGGCTGATCGCTGACGCGAGGACTCGCCGCCGCCAACGTTGCGGCGGCGAGTTTTCGTCGGTCAGTCGTTCGACGAAACACCGGTGCGGAGCTCCCGCTCCGCCGCCTTCACCAGCCGGGCGGAGATCAGTCGAATCGCGCCGCCCATGACCGCGCGCATGATCGGTCCGGTTCCCCGGAGCCCCTCGGTGAACGAGCCGCTCCAGCGGATGTCCGTGCCACCCGCGGCATTCGGCGTGAATGTCGCCTCGGCGCGGTAACCCTTGGCCGGGGTGCGCGGCCCGATGAGTTCGTAGACGTGCCGGCGATCCTGCTCGTACTCGACGGTCTTCTCCCGCATGAACAACGGCCAGGCCCCGACCCTGCGCACGGCGCCGATCCCGCCGGGTGCCGGATCGCCCTGCCGCTCCCAGTTCGACCGCAGAACGATCGGCTTGGCCCACTCGGCCCAACGGCCGCCATCGGCCTCGAGCCGGAACAACGTCGCCGCGGGTGCGCGGCTCGTTCGGTTCACCTCGAACGAAAACGTCCGCCCCGACATGGCCCCTCCTAATTCACGCAGTGCTGTGCGCCGCGAACCCTACCGGATGAACGTCGTAGGGTGACGGTCGTGGCCGACCTGCATCCCGGCATCGCTGTGCTCGCTCCGCTGCTCGGCACCTGGGCAGGTCAGGGGGCCGGCGAGTACCCGACCATCGAGCCGTTCGGCTACTACGAAGAAGTCACCTTCGGCCATATCGGCAAGCCGTTCCTGACCTACGGCCAACGGACCAGAGCCAGCGACGACGGCCGTCCGCTGCATGCGGAGACCGGGTACCTCCGGGTGCCGTCGCCCGGACGGGTCGAACTGGTGCTGGCGCATCCGACCGGAATCACCGAGATACAGGAGGGATCGCTGTTGGTCAGCGAGACCACGTTAGAGATGACGTTGGACGCGACGACGATCGGGCGCACCGCGTCGGCCAAAGATGTCACCGCCCTGAGCCGTTCGATTCGCGTCGACGCCGACGAACTCAGCTACACGCTGCTCATGGGCGCGGTCGGCCAACCCCTGCAACACCACCTGGCCGCGACTCTGAAAAGGCAACCATCGTGACCGCCGACGGCCGAATCCGGGTCCCGGCCGATCTCGATGCCGTCACGGCGGTGGGCCACGAAGACCATTCCGGCATCGACCCCACCGCCGTCGAGCGGATCTGGCAGGCCGCCCGACACTGGTATGCGGCCGGCATGCACCCCGCGATCCAGTTGTGCCTGCGCCACAACGGAAAGGTGGTCCTCAACCGCGCGATCGGACACGGCTGGGGCAATGCCCCCGACGATCCGGTGGACGCCGAAAAGATCCCGGTGACAACGGAAACGCCGTTTTGCGCGTACTCCGCGGCCAAGGCGATCAGCACGACCGTCGTCCACATGCTCGTCGAACGCGGACACTTCTCGCTCGACGATCGCGTCTGCGACTACCTGCCCAGCTACACGAGTCACGGAAAAGACCGCACCACGATCCGGCACGTGATCACCCACAGCGCCGGTGTCCCCTTCGCGACCGGACCGAGGCCGGATCTGGATCGCATGGACGACACCGAGTACGCCCGCGAGAAGCTCGGCGAGCTGAAGCCGCTGTATCGGCCGGGGTTGGTGCACATCTACCACGGGGTTACCTGGGGCCCGCTGGTTCGCGAGATCGTTTCGGCCGCCACCGGCAAGAACATTCGCGAGATTCTGGCCACCGAGATCCTCGACCCGCTCGGCTTCCGATGGACGAATTACGGTGTCGCGGAACGGGACGTCCCACTGGTGGCTCCCAGTCACAACACGGGAAAGCCACTGCCCGCGCCGATCGCCGCGGCCTTCCGCACGGCGGTCGGCGGAACCATGCGCGAGATCATCCCGTTCTCCAACACGGCACGATTCCTTACCGGTGTGGTGCCGTCCTCCAACACCGTCTCGACGGCAGATGAACTGTCCCGCTTCGCCGAAATCCTCCGTCGCGGTGGTGAACTCGACGGCGTACGGGTCATGCAGCCGGAAACGCTGCGGGCCGCGGTGGCCCCACGCCGGCGGCTTCGGCCGGATCTCGCGACCGGATTCGTACCGCTCCGATGGGGCACCGGGTACATGCTGGGTTCGAAGCGGTTCGGCCCGTTCGGGCGCAACGCCCCGGCCGCGTTCGGTCATACCGGATTGACCAACATCGCCATCTGGGCCGACCCCGAGCGCGGGCTGGCGGCCGGCCTGATCAGCAGTGGTAAGCCCGGCAATCACCGCGAGGCCAACCGCTATCCGGCACTGTTGGACCGCATCACCTCCGAGATTCCCCGCGTCAGCGGGTGCTCGCCGGCGGCTCCGCGGTGAGCTCTTGAACGAAGGACACCTCGTTGCCGTCCGGATCAGCGACGTCGACCACCACGACCATGTCGGCAATGACGACCGGTTCGCCCGTGGCGATCCCGGCGTCGTTGAGCATTTCGACGTGAGCGGCGAGATCTCCGACGCCGAATCGCACCATCGACTTGCCGGCCCGGTCTGGGTCTGTGACCAGTTGCAGCCAACTGGTGTCGGTGATCTGCCACTCGGCCACCCCATCGATTGGCTCGAGATCCGGTTCACGGCCGAGTACGCGGCGGTACCAGGACCGCGCGGCAGCAAAGTCACGGGCGGCAACAACCGCAGCGATGTCGAGGACAGTGGCATGAGTCGAGTCCGGCATGACAGCTCACTATTGAGGGTGCGGGCGTGGATGGCAATCGCGCGTTTCCTATCGTGGCTGGATGAGCACCACTACTGACTCGGACCGTGTCGCCGACATCGCGCGACAGGTGGTGAGCGAGCACGACCCGAAATCCGTCCCCATTCCCGAATTCCTCGGCTCCTGCTTCGACGCGGGTCTGTCCTGGGTGCACTTTCCGGAGGGCCTCGGCGGACTCGGGGTATCCCGCGGCCTGCAGGCCGTCGCCGACGGGATTCTGCAGGGCGCGGGCGGCCCGATACCGCTCGCGTTGAACCCGATGGGGTACGGGATGGCGGCGCCGACCGTGCGCGAGCACGCCCAGACCGACGAAGTGAAGAGGCAGCTGCTGCGCCCGCTCGCCACCACCGAGGACATCTGGTGCCAGATGTTCTCTGAGCCGGGCGCGGGATCCGACCTGGCCGGATTGGCCACCTCGGCGGTGCCCGACGGCGACGAGTGGGTGGTCAACGGCCAGAAGGTCTGGACCAGCCTCGCGCACCGGGCACGCTGGGGTCTGCTGCTCGCGCGCACCAATCCGGACGTACCGAAGCACAAGGGGCTGACCTACTTCGTCATCGACATGCATGGACCGGGCGTGGAAACCCGGCCACTGCGCCAGTTGACCGGTCAGGCCGAGTTCAACGAGGTGTACATGACCGACGCCCGCATCCCCGACACACACCGACTCGGCGCGGTCGGCGACGGGTGGCGGGTCGCGATGACGACGCTGATGAACGAGCGCAGCGCGCTCGGTGCCAGCGGCAGCCGCCGCGGGGCGGGCACGATCGCCGACGCTGTGTCGCTATGGGCCTCCCGGCCTGACCTGCAGACGCCGGTGCTGCGGGATCGGCTCACCCAACTGTGGCTGCGTGCCGAGGCGCAGCGCCTCACCTCGGAGCGGTCGCGGGCCGCGGCAACCGTCGGCGGACCCGGCCCGGAGGGCTCGGTTGGCAAGCTGGTCGGTGCCGAACTGAACCAACATATCTACGCGTGGTGCATGGATCTGCTTGGGCCGGAAGGGACTCTGTACCACGGCTACGCCATGCGTGACGACGCGGGCGACGGCGCGGACTGGCGCGGTCCGGTGCAGCAGCGGTTCCTGCGCAGCCGCGCCAACACCATCGAGGGCGGCACCTCGGAGGTCATGCGCAACATCCTGGGCGAGCGGGTCCTGGGGCTGCCAGGTGACCTGCGCGCCGACGCCGGCATGCCGTGGAAGGAGATCCCCCGTGGCTGAGTTCACGTTCACCGACGAGCAGGCCCAGCTGCGCGCCGCGGTGCGCAAGTTCTGTGCCGAGAACTTCGACGAGCAGACGGTGCGCCGGCTGATGGAGTCCGATCCGCCGTCCGACGCCAAGGATTGGGCGCGGCTGGGTTCCGAACTCGGCGTGCTCGGCCTATCGGTACCCGAGGCCGACGGCGGCGCGGGCGGCACCCTCGTCGACCAGGCCGTCGCGGTCGAGGAGCTGGGCGCGTCGCTGGCCTGTGGACCGGTGTTCGGCACGGTGTTCCTGGCAATCCCGGCACTGGTTGCGGCGCAAGCCGGTTCGGTGCGCGACGAGCTGCTGGCCGAGCTGGTTGAGGGCCGCCGAACCGCGGCGTTCGCCGTCGCCGACCGCGCCGGAGCGTTGGATACGGTCTCGATCACGGCGGACGACCATGCACTCAGCGGGACCGTCGAGCGGGTGGTCGATGCGGGCGCGGCCGACGACCTGCTCGTCGCCGCGGGCGGTCCGGACGGGATCGCGCTGTACGCCGTCGAGGCCGCCGGGCCGGGAGTGGAACGAAACCTGCTGGCCAGCCTCGACCCGACTCGGCCACAGGCCACCATCGGGTTGTCCGGCGCGCCCGGCCGGCTGGTGGCCGGACCCGGCGAAGCCGAACGCATCATCGAGCACGCGCTGCAGGTCGGTTCGGCGCTGCTGGCCGCCGAACAGGTCGGCGCGGGACAGCATCTGCTGGATCTGTCGGTCGACTACGCGAAGTCGCGGCTGCAGTTCGGCAGGCCGATCGGGTCTTTCCAGGCGGTCAAGCACCGGCTGGCGGACCTGCTCGTCGACCTCGAGCACGCCCGCTCGACCGCCTACCACGCGGTCTGGGCGCTGACGGACGGCTCGGATGACCCCGCGCTGGCCGTGAGCATTGCGCAGGCGACATGCTCGGCCGCATTCAGCCGAATCGCGGCCGACACCATCCAGGTGCACGGCGGCATCGGGTTCACCTGGGAACACCAGGCGCACTTGTACTTAAAGCGCGCCGCCACCGATGCGGCGCTGCTGGGCACCGCCGAGCAGCACCGGTCACGGGTCGCGGAGCTGGTGCTCGACACCGCATCGGCGGAACGGGCACCGCGGGTCGCGACCGGCTCCGCGTAGGCGCCTAGACGGGCAGTGTTGTGCCAGTTTCTTTTTCGGCAAACTCGAAGACGCGCGCAGCGGCCTCGTAGTCGCAGGCCAGGGCGGACCGGCCGATCAACACCGGCCCGCCCCGCAGGCCGTACCTGCCATCGACGCCCACATAGCTTCCCGGCGGAATCGGCTCGCTGATGCAATACAGCGTCGTCGCGGCTCCGGCGTCGATGTCGTTGGCGACCCGGTCTGCCACCGCCTTGGCCACTCGATGCGCGGCCGCCATCAGCCCCCGGTCGGAGAGATGCGACAGGTTCGAGGCCACCCAGCCCGGGTGGGTGAGTTGGGTAACCACCGGAGATTTCGACGCGCGCAGTCTGCGGTCCAGCTCCAGCCCCCACAACATCACCGCGAGCTTGGCACGTGCATAGGCACCCAGGGTGGTCCACTTGTTGGAGCGAAGGTGCATGTCGTCAATTCGGAGCGTCGCGCCCCGGTGCGCCTGTGACCCGACATTGATGATCTGCGAGCGCACCCGATCGAAGACCAGGTTCGTTAACGTGAACGGCCCCAACAGATTCGTGCCGATCGTCGCCTCGAAGCCGTCCACCGTGTCTTGACGGTCCTGGGTGAGCGCCCCGGCGTTGTTGATCAGGATGTCGACGTCCTCGTCGACCAATTCGGAGAACGCCCGCACCGAGGAGAGGTCTGCCAAGTCGAGTTTGATCACCGACGTCGAGCCGCCGATCTCGACGGCGCGCCGCGCGCCCAGCTCGGTGTTGCGCACGGCCATGATCACGTGCGCGCCGGCCCGGGTGAGGGCACGCGCGGTGGCCAGGCCAACGCCGTTGGTTGCCCCGGTCACGATGATCCGCTTGCCGGTCAAGTCGCCAAGCCGGGTCGGCGACCACTGTTGTGTCACGGTGCGAGATTAACCGGTTGGTTGTCGCGCACTCCGCGGTAGATGCCCCACCGCACGATCACCGGCATCAGCACCCGGTCGAACGACCACGCCGGAAAGCGAAACACCTGGCCCTTGGGAGTGAAGACCTCCAGCCCGGTCGGCTGCGGGCCGAGCACCGAACCCCAGCGCCGTCGCGGAGGACGGAAGGAGCGCAGCGGTCGGCCGGCGAGCTCGGCGCGAACGTTGTGGGCGACCAGCCCATCCGCGCGGTTGCGGGCCGAGCTTCGGAGCCGATCGGTCGCCGCCACGTCACCCACCGAGAACACGCCGCGGTGGCCGGGAACCCGCAGCTGCGGGGTCACTCGAACGAAGCCGTGCTCGTCGAGCAGTTCCGACGGCAACCAGTCGGTGTTGGGTCGCACTCGCCCGATCGCCCACAGCACTGCCTCGGCGCAGGCCGGGGGTTGTCCGGTACTCCATCGGACCGGCTCGCCGGTGATCTCGTCGCACCTGAAGCCGTCCGGTATCTCGGCGCGGTGGCCGGGGTGTAGCACCACGCCGGCATCGGCCAGTCGGTGCCGAACCTTCGCCCAGGTTCTCGGGTGGTGCGCGAGCAGCGCACGCTCGCCCGGGAAGTACAGGTCGACCCGCTTGTCCGGCCAGGTGGCGGCGACGTTCGCGGCGCTGCTGATCGCCGCGGCGCCGCCACCCACAACGATCACCGACCGGGCGGCGATCAGGCGCGCGTGCGCGGCCCGAAGGTCGGCCCCGATCTCCTTGGGCGACTGCAGGTTTGGGTTGCGCCAGAAGCCGTTGGTGACGCCGGTGGAGATGATCAGCGCGTCGTAATCCTCGGCCGATGACGACCCGTCACCACTCCCGATGAAGACCTTGCGGGCGGCAAGGTCGACCCCGGTCAATGTGCCGTGCACGGTGCGCACCCGGTCCAGCGCACGGAATCGGTCGAAGGGAATCCAGTTGGCACGAGCCCACTCGTCGGGCCGGCTCAGTCGCCACCCGAGCTCCTGTCCGCTCACCAGCGCCGGTTTGGCCGAGATGCCGACGACGTCGACATGGCGGGCGAGCCGGATGGCGGTGAGGACACCGGTGTCGCCCAGCCCGGCGACGACCACCCGCTTGCGGTTCATCCTTGTGCTCTAGTCATGAGGGCGGGGTTCAGAACAGCTGATAGGCCTGCCGTGAGATGAAGAAGCCGTGGCCGTTCACGGTATTGCGGCACGTGATGCCGGACTCCGCGCTGTCACAGCGCATTGGCCCGGCGGTGATCGACTCACCATACGGAAGCGGCGGATCGTTGTTCTGCGCACTGTCACCGGCGCACTCAAATTCGGCGGGCCCGTCGGGATTGACGTATGGGCTGATCTGGATGCCCTGACCCGGGCCGAACTCACAGTCCGTCGGGGGTGGTTCCCAGTTGCGCTCTCGGATGTCGCAGCGGATGTAGTCCGTGTCGATGTAGCAGCCGATGTTGCCGCTCGGCGACGTGAATCCGGTGTTCTCGTACACCTCGCGGTCGGCGGCTGCCACCCCAGTACCGCCCGACAGCGCGAGCGCCACAAGCAACCCGGCAAGGCCGGTGACGAAGCGCATGTCGCAGTGGGTCACCGCGTGACCGTACCGCGAGCAAACGCCCAAACACCTGCGGTTCGGCGAAATGTAGTGACCGCAGGTTGTGGCAGCATCCGCAGTCACAGATGCGCCAACAGCCGTTCGGCGAACGCCCCGGGATGCTCCCGATGCATGAAATGCCCGCCTCGGACCTCCTCAACGATGTACTCGTTCTCGAACATCGGCGCGGCGCCCCGATAGTCCGATGGCTCCACGATTGGATCATCGAGTCCCGCAAAGACCACCACTGGCACCGTGATCCGCGCCTTCAGTGATGCGCTGGGTATGGGCGAGAGCTTTCGATAGTAACCGAACGCCGCGTTCAAGCTCGCCCGGTTCGAGAAGCTCGAGCGGACGGCGTCGAACTCCGTCGAATCGGGGTTCCACGTCGGGGACCATCGCCGATAGATAGCGGGGAGCGCCGCGAAGTCATTGTGCGCGAAGCGGTCCGGCGCCCCCGGCAGCTTGTACAACGCGAAATGGCGGACGGCCCAAAGCTTCTTGGGCGACGGTTTGAGCGCGGCTGGGTGGGGAATGCCGATGACGAATAGCTTCTTCACTCGATCCGGGCCGAGCGCCGCCGCACCATATGCGGCCGAGGCTCCCCAATCATGCCCGATGATGATGGCGTCACGGGCGCCGAGCGCTTCGATCAACGCAAGCGGATCGCGCGCCAGGGTCTCTTGATCCGCGTCGCGATCCGGGATCGCGCTGGGGTGGTACCCGCGCATGAAGGGGCTGACCGCGCGGTATCCCATGGCGGCGATGCGCGGGCGAAGATCGTCCCAGGTATGCGCCGTGTCCGGGAATCCGTGAAGCATGAGGACGAGAGGCCCGGAGCCCTCCTCGAGATAGGCGAATTTCAGACCGTTCGCGTCGACAAAGGAGACCGCATCAGCCACGAACTGCCCTGTCGTCGAGCCCGGTTCGGAGCAAGTCCCATGCAAGACGCCGAGCTTCTGCGGCTCTCTCGTGCATGAGTCGCTGTACCGGTGGGATGGGGTTGGACTCCGGTTCGCGTCCATCGACAACGGCGAGGTGCACCTCCTCCGCTACCTGAATCGCCGTCAATGCGGCCTCGTTGACACGATTCAGCGCGTGATGCAGGCGGTCGTCCTCAATGAGCAGGTGGGCATTGTCGAGCTCCACCGAGAAGTCGCTGACGACCCGACTGATCTGCTCGAAGATCGGGTTCATTGCCTTCTCGCGCTCGTCGCGGTCCTCATTGCGCAAGATGTTCGCGCCCTGGTTCCACAGGGTTGCCAGCATTTGAGTGTGCGCGCTGACGGCGCGTGATACCTCGATCATCGCCTGCTTCTGCAGCTGCTTGAGTAGGTGGCTGCGCTCAATGCGGGCCAGCTCTCGCTGAGCCTCCATCTCGGCGCTATGCAGTTTCTGCTGGGCTTCCATCTCAGCTCGGTGCAGTGTCTGCGTTCGGTCCAGTTCGCGAGCCGTGCGTTCCTCGGCGGCCGCTAGCTCGCTGCGCAGTCGTTCGGCGGAATCCGCGGCATCCTGTTTCGCCTGGTGGCGGACGGTGAGGGTCTGCCACATAGCCACCATCACGACACAGAAGACGACGGCGCCGAAAAACCAGTCCGCCTTGGATCCGAGCTCGCCGGGAGCGAAAAGGATGAACCAGGCGATGACCAGGGTGGCTGCGACACCCCAGGCCAGCCACCCGATTTCGGGCCAGCGCGGCGCCTGGCGAACCGGCGCACGCCGTTGCACCGGCTGAGTACGATCGCTCACTTCGCCTTGGTCTGAAGGCGCGGCGGCCCTCGTGGAGTGCGCTAGTCCGGTCACCTTGACCTCCCGTCGCCCGAGCCTCCCCCGCCATGCGGGTACAGACTAGGGCCGAACAGATTGAGCGGCACCACCGGCGGCGTCATGCGCCGTCCGCAAGGCTTCGGCCTGCGTTTACTCCATATCGCGCCGGCGTATCAGGGCTCGCGGTGACGATCCAGGCCGTGGACCGCTAGTGTCAACCCGTGCATTCGAGCGGCCAGATCGGGGAAGCCCCGGTAATCGGCTGCTCACCACTTGGAATTGACCCGTCGAGAAATTGAGGTCCCATGGCCGCGCAACAGGAAGCCGATTCGTCAATCATCGTCAGTCTCTCCGAGGCGGCGATGCACATGTACTCGGCGGCGATCGATGCGTTGCCGTTCCCGGAGGACAAGAAGTTCCACAAGCGCGCGGATGTCGTTCTGGCGGGCATGCGGAAGTTGCGCACCGCGCTGACCGAGGCGGCAAGCAGCAGCAGGCCCTCGCCCGCGGTGATTGTGGCGCTCAGTAATGTCCGGCAACGCTACGACAAACTCATGGAGCACGTCGCCACGGCACCAGGAGCGAATTTGGGCCAGCAGTTGTATGTCACCCGCACCCACGCCAGATTGTCTGCCCAGGAAGTGGCCAATGGGGCGGGGCTACGCGCCGATCTGCTCGATGATCTCGAGGCTGGCGAAACACCCACCGAAGAGGAAGCGGCGAAAGTCAGAGACGTTATCGCAGCCCTTGGTGGCGTGCCGGGCTCCGAGCACCTGGAGCACCAAGAGCAGCAGCACGAGCACCACGAACATCACGAAGAACATCACGACGGTGAAGAATCACACAACAACGACTGGGACGATTCGCTCGTTGGGGACAACGCCGGCTAACCGCTCCGCCTATTTGATCCCGAACACCATGGAATCGGGGCCCGCCAGGGCGTCGAACGCTTCACTTCCTCAGCCGTGCTTGAACTGCTCACGGTGGCTGTCATACGAGCTAGAATCGATGTATGACAATGATCAGCTTCCGCGCCAACGACGACGACGTGGACCTGGCGGATGTGTGGGCACGGCGGCTCCACATTGACCGGTCGGAGCTGCTTCGCGATGCGCTACGCCGCCACTTGGCCGCGCTCGCGGCGGACGAGGACGCGCAAGCCTACGCCCAGCAACCCTTGACGGACGACGAGCGGGCCCTCGTTGAGATCGCCGATTGGGGGCCGGCGGAGGACTGGGCTGATTGGGCCGATGCGACGCGGTGAACTGTGGTTCGCCGCCACTCCTGGCGGTGACCGACCCGTCCTTGTCCTTACCAGAGATCCGGTCGCAGACCGGATCGGCGCGGTCGTCGTGGCAGCACTGACCCGCACTCGCCGGGGCCTGTTCTCCGAGCTGGAACTGACCGCCGCTGAGGACCACGTACCAAGCGCCTGCGTCGTCAACTTCGACAACATTCACACTCTGCCGCGCAACGCATTTCGACGCCGCATCACCCGGCTGTCCCCAACCCGCCTACACCAAGCCTGCCGAACACTGCGCGCAAGCACCGGATGCTGACGCGAAACTGCAAGTAGAAACGGTGCGATCTGTCCGTGGCCATGAAAAGTCCCCAGTGGTGACAGGCCGACCATGATGCCTTGCGGATGCCTCCGACCAACGCTTCAGCCACGTCCGGGCGCGAGCATTGCGACATCCTGAGGTGAAGAAGATGACCGCCGGAGCATCGGGCGCAAAAGTCAGCCCGCCCCGCCGACTGCGCGCGGTCGGTGCCGTCCAGCAACGCGGAGTACTTCTCCCCGCGCGGCGCGGCGGATTGGCCCCAGGCTCATCTCAGGCGTCCGCGCTGCTCCGCGTGAGCGACGACTCGCACACGAACTCCTCGATCAGGTCGGCGATGAGCGTTGCGCCGAGGCTGTTCTGATGGACGAAATCCGTCGTCAGCGCCAAGGGACCCATTCCATGTTGGCGATGTATGCTTGAGCCATACGTCGCCAACATAGGGAGGGCTGTCGTGTCGGTGACACAGATCGACCTCGACGACGAAGCGCTGGCCGAGGTTATGCGGATCGCCGGAGTGCACACCAAGAAGGAAGCCGTGAACCTCGCGATGCGCGATTACGTCGAGCGGTTCGGGCGCATCGAGGCGCTGGCCCGGTCCCGCGAGCTGGCGAAGGGCTGGGACTACGAGGGCTGGCTCGCCGCGCGGGCCGACGAGAAGGCCGTCACGACTTGATCTTCTTCCTGGTGGATTCCTCCGCGGTCTGGCGGCTCCAACGACAACCGGAACTCACAGAGGCCTGGAACTCCTCGCTTGTCGGCGGGGCCGTCGGATCGTGCGAACCACAGCGAGCCGAGTTCCGTCGATCGGCGCGGAATGCGGACGAGTTCGATCAGATGAATCAGACGTTTCGTGACGTCTACCCCGATGTGCCGGTGCCGAAATCCGTGTGGCGGTGGATCGATTCGGCGCAGCACCGGCTCGCAAGCGCGGGTGCAGTGCGCGCCCTGTCGGTCGTCGATCTGCTGGTCTGCGGCACCGCGGTGGCCAGGGGCCTAGTAGTCCTCCATGACGACGCCGATTACGAACTCGCCGAGCGCCACCTTCCCGACGTCAGAGCGCGGCGCGTCGTTAGCGCCGACCAGTAGCGGCTTCTTCGGGAGAATGCGAACATCCAAGCCGGGCGCCTCAGCTCGCTGCACAGGTGCAGTCTTGGTGCGACCAAACGTGAGAAAGTGCAGTCAAACTCGAGAACTGTAGGTTCTCACTGCCGATTGCATCCCGCGGCGTTCTCAACCTGGGGTTTGTTCAGACGTCTCACGGGGGCCACTTCGTGGAAGGAGAACCTCTTGACCTCCGATTCGCGCTCGAATCGCTCGACCACATCGCGGGCCTGCTGGGTATTAACCCATCGCGCGAGCGAGCGCAATGTGTCCCTCGAAACCGGAGGATTCAGCGCGGGCGCGGTAGCGTTCACGGAAATCGCAGTAGCGACCCTCGTCTCCGCGGGCTTTGGCAAGCATTGCGGTCAGCCGCAGCAGGGGAAGCTCATGGTACAAGAACCCAGGATCGGTCGGCGTGGCCGCCAGCCGGTCGATGGCCTTCTGAGCTTCGTCAAGGTCTTCGTCGCGACCACGATTGAGGAGGGCCTCGACGAGAACGGTGGTGCACCAGCCGCGATTGGTCATTTCTCCACCCCGGATCTCGTTCTGCAGTACGGCACGACACAGGTCGATGGCGCCGTCGTAGTCACCGATTCGGTTTTTCTCGGCTGCAACATCGATGTCGACGCACCACGCGGCAACAATGGTGTTTCGATGGTCGAGCGCCAGTCGACGAGCCCTGTCCAGCAGTTCGAAACCCAACTTCCGGTCGGTGTCGTCGCGGCGCACCAAGATGACCCCCCGTGTGAACTCCGCGTTGGTGAGCGTGAAGTTGTCGCCGAACTGTTTGGCGATTTCCAAAGCGTCCGCGGTGTCTCGCAATGCACCGTCACCGGGTAGAAGCACCCAGCTCTGCGTTGCGATGTACTTGAACATGACCACAGCGCAGAACGTGAACTTGTCGGTCCTGCGGGCGATCGCGATGGCGTCGTCAAAGTCCTCGCGCCACCCGGGAATGCCCAGGGCACACCGTGCCGATGCGCGCATCACCAGCGCGAACGCCAGTGGTGACCCCACAATCAGGTTGCCCATCGTGGGATCCCCTTGCGATGCGTCGATCGCACACTGGCTCAGCCCCATGGCCTCGGTCACTTCGCCTACAGACCACTTGACAATCATCGGCACCATCAACAGGCCGACCGTCAGCTCCGGATCGCCGATCGACTCGAGGAGTTCCACATGGTCCGAAGCCAGACGGGCGGCCTTTGCGTACTCGCCGTAGAAGTTCAGCATTTGTACAAGCCCCGTCATGCCAATGGCCAAGGACCGCTTATCACCTGCAGCAGTCGCCAACTCGCGCAATTCGTCGAAACCAATGTCGTCCAAGCTTCCGCCGACCCGCCAGATCGTTGCGCACAACAACGTTCGCGGGGCGATGCGCATGCTCATACGACGGGCATCTTCGGCAGGCAACCGGTCGGCCACCTGACGCGCTCGCTCCCAACTCATACGCGCGCCGGTGATATCGCGGTGGGTCGACCAGGCTCCGGCTCGCATGTGCCATTCAAACGCCCGGGCGAGATCGCCGGCCGCCTCCAGGTGCGTGGCGATCAAAGCGGCGTTCTTGTCGGTTGCCGCGGGTTCGCGTTTCTCGACGGCTGCGGCCATCTCCCGGTGTAAGTGCGAACGTTCCGACTTGAGTTGCGACTCGTAGGCAACCGCATGAATCAATGGATGTCGAAATCCGTACTCCGGTGGTGAGGTGGTTATTTCCTCGATGAGTTCGGCATCTACCAACTCGGTCAGTGCGACATGACCGAGTACGCCGGTAAGCAGTTCGGTGCCGAACCGGGAGCCGATCACCGACGCCGTGTTGAGCGTGCGCTTCGCGCTTGCCCCCAGGCGGTCGATCCGGGCGGCGATCGTAGCCTGCACGGTGGCGGGCACGGTCACTTCGATGTCAGCTGGGCACACGTAGGCGCCGTGTCGTCCTTCGAGGATGTTTCGCTCAGCGAGGTCGCGCACAATCTCCTCGGTGAAGAAGGGATTCCCTGCGCCGCGTTCGGCGACACGCGCCGCAACTTCTGCTACGGACGGGTCAGGTCCAAGGAGTTCGGCCGTCAGAGCGGCGGTTTCTGAATGATCCAGCGCGGCAAGGGATATTGTGGTCGATGCCGGTGTTTGGCCGATGACACCGTGGTATTCGGGCCGATAGGTGATCAGCACGACCGCGTGGGTTTGCGGTACCACCGAAATGAAGTCGGCAACCATCGACTCGCTGACGGCGTCGATCCAGTGCGCGTCCTCGACGATGTAGACTACGGGCTCGCGACGGGCCAGCAGGGCGGCCGTGAGCAGGTTGGTCAGCCGACGCCTGCGCGCGTCGGGATCGATGTCGCGAGCGGTGTGTTCGGCGTCTCGGATCCCGAGCAAGTCCTCGAGCAGCACCACATCGTCTTGGTCTGCGCTTGGAAGGGTTGTGCGAATGTTCGTTCTCGCATCGTCGTCACCCAGCGAGCCCACTCCGAAGAAATCTCGTAGCAAACCCCCGACGGCGTGAAACGGGATCTCTTTGGAGTGGGACTGGCAGAACGTCGAAATGACTGCGACACCGCGAGCTTCGGCGATCGCTGTTGCCTCGCGAATGAGGCGGCTCTTGCCGACGCCGGCCAGCCCCTTCACGCCCGCCACGCATCCATGCCCGTTGATTGCCTGATCGAGCATTTGCTCGAGCGAGCGCATCTCCTGTTGGCGCCCGATAAGTCTCGACTCTCGTCGTCTGCAACGGGCCTGATCCGCGGCCACGGCCAAAAGCTGGCGTGCACGCACGGGGGCGTCGGCTCCTTTGATCTTCACCATCTGTGGCTCGGCAAGGTGTGCGTCGTCTTCCACCAGTCGTGCGGTCGACTCACTCAGCATCACGCCGCCCGGCGGTGCTGCTGACTCGATCCGCTGAGCCATTCCGACCTGCTCGCCAATGGTGGTGTAACCAAAAGGCCCTGAACCGAACTCTCCCGCAATCACCTCTCCAGAGTTCAACCCGATACGTAACTGGAGTTCGATTCTGTCGCGGTCTTGGACCTCTACGGCAAGTCGCTTCGCCTCCTCCTGGATAGCCAACGCCGCAAGGCAGGCGCGGAGGGCGTGGTCCTCCAGAGCCGCTGGCGCACCAAACACTGCCATGATCCCATCGCCGGTGAACTTGTCCACGGTGCCGCCAAAACGCTGCACGACGGCGGCGCAGCGATTGGCCAGTTCGGCCATGATCTCGCGAAGCCGCTCCGGTCCCACCGCCGCCGCGATGTCCATCGAGTGCACCACATCAGCAAACAAGACGGTCACCTGCTTGTATTCAGCTGCGCGCGTTGCCCGCGTGAGTGGCGTCCCGCATTCGCCGCAGTACTTGGCCGTCGGGCTTGACTGCGCTCCGCAGGACGCACAGACCAGCCCCCTCGCGGTCAGTCCACCGCCGCCATCCCCGCTCCGGTCCACTTCATTATCGTTTCACTGCTGGTCAACAATGTCCGTGATATCGCGACGCATCTCCGAGACGAAGTCCTGAGTCACTCGCATGTCGTCTCCTTTGAGACTCTGCTGCCCTGACTGGAGAGGAGGCGGTAGTGGAGGTTCTCACCGTCGACCGCATCTCGACACGCTGCTGACCCGGACATTCGCGAAATGTCTCACAGCGATTGCGCCCGAGTCTGTCTCACGAAAGGCGGCAATTCCTACATCACGCTGCTGCCACTCGATGACATCGAGTCGGCGGACATCGTCTCACCGGCGAGGACGCGGTCGACAAGTCATCGAGTGTTGCACCGGAATTCGTCGACATCGCAGAACGGACGCAGCCTCGGTGAGGTTGAGCACTTCACTGGTGGCCGGCCCGACCGCTCCACACGAGCGCGAGCAGTTGGGAAGTCCACACGCAGCAGGGCGTTGGTCTGCAAGGATGAGCAGTCGGCGAGCCGCGCCCGCAGGCGATTCGCGGGATCCGCGCCGTGCACCACGTCGCCGAGCCGCACGGGGTGACGCTCAGGGGTGCGTATGTCTCGATGTGCGGGTACATGACCAAGATGTCGCGCGGCTCGAGGCCCGCGCCGTCCGGCTTGCTGGGCCTTGGGCTTCGTAGGAACTCCAGCTCCTCGGATCATCCGGAAACTGGGCCAGGTGCGGGAGCGGATCCCACACGCACAAGCCGCAGCGGCTCGTTATTGGCGGCGGATTTGTCAACCCAGCCTTCGGGGTCCTACCAATACAGGTAATGACAGTGCACCCCAAATCTGGATGGCACCAGTTCACGTCGTAGTTGCACCGAGTGGACAAGCAAGCAAGCAATAGGAGCAACGATGAAACTGCATCACATCCCAACACTGTTCGCCACCGGTGCTGTCGCGGCGGCGATCGCCACGGCACCAAGCGCTTCCGCCGCAAACCCAAGCACCACCACCGACACAGGCGGGGCCACGATCACGGACAAGCAAGGTCACACCGCTATCGTCGTTCATCCGCCGACGGCGTCAGATGCGCGCAGTTACGGTCAGTTCTCCTCCCCGGCGCCCATACTCGGTGACTAAGAAATTCCCAGCAGGTAGCTGTGATTCATCGCAGCTGTGGGGTTAAGGCCGCGGAGCCGATA
>NZ_JBOGDB010000050.1:0-2295 GCF_050701515.1 Mycobacterium sp.
CGTTAGGGGTTGACCGAATGCCGTGCGCCGCCGGCAGTATTCGACGGTGTGATCGAAGATGGCCCGGGTGTTGGCGATTGCCTTGGCCGTGACACCCAGCCTTTCGCGTGGCAGATGGCTCATCAAGTACTCCAGCCCCCGACCTACGTCGCCAACGAGGTTGGCCGCTGGCACGACTGCGTCGTGGAAGAACAGCTCGGAGGTGTCCTGAGCGGGCAACCCGATCTTGTCGAGCTGACGGCCGCGTTCGAAGCCCGGGGTGTCGCGCTCGACGACGAACAAGCTGAAGGCCCTTGAGCCATCCTCGGGGTTAGTGCGCGCGGCCACAACGACGACGTCGGCCATGATGCCGCTAGAGATAAAGGTTTTCTGCCCATTGAGGATCCACTGATCCCCGTCGCGGCGGGCGGTGGTGCGGATGCCTTTGAGGTCGCTGCCCGCGCCGGGTTCTGTCATCGCCAGCGCGCCGATCAGCTCGCCGGAGGCGAAGCCGGGTAGCCAGCGCCCTTTCTGCTGTTCGTCGGTCAGGTCGAGTAGGTAATGCAGCACCAGATCGTCCTGCAGGCTCACGGTCAGGCCGAAGGAAAATGCGAAAACCCGTGCCAGTTCTTCACATACCACCATCCGGTAGCGGTAGTCGTGCTCGCCGGCGCCTCCGAAGCGCTCATCAATCTGCAACGCGTAGATGCCGGCTTTGGCGGCGCGGGCGAACACCGCCCGGTCGATCATGTGCTGCCGATCCCAGTCCTGCTGGTGGGGAACGACTTCACGCGCCAGGAACTCACCAACGGTCTCGCGATACGCCTCATGGTCCGGCCCGTACACCGTTCGCCGCACCGGCTAGACCTGCTCGATGGTGGTGACGTCGGCCTGTCCGCTGCCCTCTCCCATTATTTTAATCTAGCATAGAATTTGTTCGGGAGCGAAACCGTATTCGAGCGGCGGCGGGTCAGCGGCTTGTTGCGGCCCTGCGCATGTGCTTGGTGCGACGTGGCGCTGGCGGCACCGGACTGAGGCCGTTGCGCACCAGCACTTGAGCGTTGGACACAATCGCGTCCACCGAACTGCGACGGGGATCGAACCACTCCGCGGACCAGTTCAAGGCACCGAGCACCAGTAACTGTGCATGCCGTGCGTCGAGATCGCTGCGCAGCTGACCGTCGACGCGTGCTTCATCAAATAGGCGCCGCCAGATCCGCCCATAGGCAGCTTCTTCCTTGAGTTGGCGCGTCCGCAGCCGCTCGGGAATCTGCCCGGCGTTGCGGATGGATGCTGAGGCGTAGTCCGACAGCTCAAGCTCATGACGAAGATGCGCCTCGACAGCGGCGAGGATTTTGTCTATCGGTGAGGCCTCCTGCGGCAGCACGTCTAGCACGCCCTGCAGGTGCTTGCGCATGTCGGCTATCCCGGCGTACATGACCTCCTCGATCAGGTCATCGCGCGACGCGAAGTAGTAGTAGATCGCAGGTGCTTGGAGCTCGGCGTAGTCGGCGACATCGGACAGGCGCGTGCCGGCGTAGCCCTTCACGCTCAGGACGTGGGCGGCGGCGTTGAGGATGCGGTTCCGGGTTCGCGCCGACTTGGAGACCGCTTCGTCGGGTGCCGCGTTCTGATACGTCGCGGATTTTTTAGCCACGATTCGATATTAAGCGAAGCTTGGGCAACCGCCCATCTCGGCGCGTCAGGTGTGCCCGCGCGTGACAAACTGGCTAGCGATCAGTCGGTGGCGGCGATTCCGTGGCGAATGAACGATTGTGCGTTGGCGACAACGGCTTCCAGGGACCCGCGGCGGGGATTCCACCACTCCACCGCCCAATTCAGGGCGCCCAGAACAAGCATCTGTGCGATATACAGATTCAGATCTGGTCGAAGCCGGCCGTCGCGGGCCAACTCGTTGATCAGTCTGCGCCAGACCTCGCCATAGCGCTCCTCTTCCTGGATTTGACGCTTGCGAATCGGCAGCGGGACCTGACCGGCGTTGCGGATGGATGCCGTTGTGTAGTCGGATATCTGCAGCGCGTGGCGAAGGTGAGCCTCTACCGCCACGAGCAGCCGTTCGAGTGGCTGCGTGCCGTCCGGTAGCTCGCTCAGGGCCGCAGCAACGTGGTCACGCATGTCAGCGATTCCGGCCCACATCACCTCTTCGATCAACTCGTCTTTAGACGCGTAGTAGTAATAAATGGCGGGTGCCTGGATTTCGGCCTCCGCAGCGACGTCGGTCAGCCGCAGACCCGCGTATCCATTGGCGCTGAGCACACGCGCAGCTGCGTCGAGAATGCGTGCCCTCGTCAGCGC
>NZ_JBOGDB010000051.1:0-3458 GCF_050701515.1 Mycobacterium sp.
GTTGAACACCGCGCTCGGCGCGATGGCTGTGGCGCTGGGGGAGGCGACGATCAGGAGGCTGCCGAGCAGCGCGCCCACGATGCCGGTGACGACGGTGCGGGCGCTCGGCGTTCGCATGGGGACTCCCGACGGGTGTCAAACGGGACAGACCTCATCAGACCACATCGTCCGGTCTCCGACAAGAGTCCTTTTCCGTAACGCGGTGGTCGTGTCACCGGCCCTCGGTCGGCAGGTAGGGTCGCGCCATGGCGCAGGGGTCGAGGGGCGGCGCGGGTCGACGGATCCGCGGTCTGGATGCCGAGCAGCGCCGGGCCCAGCGCCGCGCTCAGATCCTCGACGCCGCTCTCGACCAGTTCGCCGAGAACGGCTACCACCAGACGTCGATCGAACAGATCTGCCGAGCCGCCTTCGTCAGCACCAAGAGCTTCTACGAGTCGTTCGAGAGCCGGGAGACCTGCTACATCGCGCTGCTGCAGCGCACCACCGACCGGATCGCCAACACGATGGTCGACCGGCTGCAGCACGCACCGGCCGACGAGGACTCGGCTACCCCGGAGCTGCTCGCCGCCTTCGCGCATGCTCTGGTGGACGATCCCCGCTACGCACGGGTCACCTTCGGCGAGGCGGCCGGCATCTCGCCGGCGGTCGAACGGCAGCGCCGGGTCAACCGACGGTGGGCGTCCGGCTTCCTCGAGGAGTTGTGGAAGCACTACGGCGCGATCCCGCCCGGCGTCACCACCGCGGCGGACCACAGTGTGGCCGCTGGAGCGATCGGCGGGATGTTCGACCTGGTCGCCGACTGGCTGCACGACGTCGACGCGGTCGACGATGCCGCGGTCACGGAGCTCATCGAGGGGATCACCGCCTTCTACCGGGTGGTTCGGGCCGGCTTGGACAGGACAGACGCATGACCATCGATGTCGGCCGGCCCGCCCCGGACTTCACCCTGAAGGACCAGCACGGCCAGGACGTGACGCTGTCGTCCCTCCGGGGCGACAAGGCCGTGGTCGTGATGTTCTACCCCTTCGCGTTCAGTGGGATCTGTACGAACGAGCTGACGGACATCCGGGACGACCCGTCCGCCTTCGTCAACGACGACGTTCAGCTCCTCGCCATCTCGTGCGACCCGATGTTCGCGCTGCGCGCCTTCGCCGAGCACGACGGTCTGACGTACCCGCTGCTCAGCGATTTCTGGCCGCACGGCGAGGTCGCGAAGGCGTACGGTGTGTTCGACGAGGATCGTGGATGCGCGATCCGCGGCAGCTTCGTCGTCGACCGGACGGGCCGGGTGGCCTGGAAGGTCGAGAACGCGCTGCCGCGGGCCCGGGACCTGACCGACCAGCGCAAAATCTTGGCCGAACTGGTCGTCTGAGGGCCCGATCGACGCTCTGTGACCAATTGGTGACAGAAATTTCCCGGAATCAGTAGCGCTGGGACCCCATTTGGGTGTTCCATACGTACTGTCGTGGCCGCCGGTGACCCGAGACGCCGGCAGCCGCGACCTTTTTCTGCACCGACATTTTTCTGCGCGGGTCCGATCCAGGCATGTGCAGTCGCTTTAGGTTAGGCTAACCTAAAGCCTATGTCCCGTCACGAGACGCCGCTTCGCGCTGTCGACCTGGATCTCGGGTACCGCGCCGAGTGCGTCGTCCATGGCGCCACCCTCGACCTGACCGCCGGCGAGGTGACCGCTCTCGTCGGACCGAACGGGAGTGGGAAGTCGACCCTGCTGCGTGCGATGGCACGGCTGCACCACCCGGAGTCCGGCGACGTGCGTCTGGCCGACGACAGCTCGGCGCTGGCGCTGTCGCCGCGCGAGTTCGCCCGCCACGTCACGCTGCTCGCGCAGAGCCGGCCGACACCGACGGGGGTGCGGGTTCGCGAGGTGGTGGGGTACGGCCGGCATCCCCACCGCGCTCGGTGGCGCGGGGCGGACCCCGACGGCGCCGAGGCGATCGCCTGGGCACTGGAGGTCACCGGCGTCACCGAGATGGCGGATCGGCCGGTCGACGAGCTGTCCGGCGGCGAGCGGCAGCGGGTCTGGCTGGCGACGGCGCTCGCGCAGCGGACCCACACCCTGCTCCTGGACGAGCCCACGACGTTCCTCGACATCGCCCACCAGCTGGAGGTGCACGAGCTGGTCCGGCAGCTGAAATGGGAACACAAGCTGACCGTGGTGCTGGTGCTGCATGATCTCAACGCCGCCGCCCGGTTCGCCCACCGGATCGTCGCTCTCCGCAACGGCAAGATCGTCGCCGACGGGCCACCCGCCGAGGTCGTCTGCCCTCGCGTCGTCGCCGAGGTGTTCGGCGTGCAGGCCACCGTGCTGACCGACCCGGCAACCGGGACACCGGTATGCCTGCCCGCTACTGTGCTTCCGGCAGCTGGTGGACCGGGACCTGGTTAGCTCCGCAGCGGTTCACACTGCTGGGTCCGCGCGGAATCTC
Source organism: Mycobacterium sp. (assembly GCF_050701515.1). Taxonomy (GTDB): domain Bacteria; phylum Actinomycetota; class Actinomycetes; order Mycobacteriales; family Mycobacteriaceae; genus Mycobacterium. Next base: position 2,448 of record NZ_JBOGDB010000051.1, read on the forward strand.
AGCCGCCGGGGCGTCGCTCGGCCTGGTCCCGGGCCAGTGCCGGGTTAGTTCGTGCTGAGCCCGCTGCGCTGGCGTGGCGCGACCGGCTCTCCCGTGAACCCGATCGCCATCTTCTGACACGCGGATGGGGGCTGCCCGTCCCACCACGTTCAGGCAACCCCCATCGAGAGAGAGGACCTGCTCACTCGTCCTCATCGTCCAGCGTGAGCAGGCCGTTACGGCCGCCCATGCACGACACGCTCCGTCTCATAGTAATTGCAAATTAGTGGTGGCAACAGCCTGAGCCGGAGCTGCTCGGAGTCGTGGGGTTGCGCGGCTGGAGTCGTGACGGGACCGTAAGGTCTGCGCGCATGTCCAAGGGGACCGTCGACGCCGAGACCGTCCGGCTCACCGAGCAGGACTCGCAGGCCAACGTGCAGGCCGTCCTGCAGCTGTGCGCCAGCGGGAAGCTGCGCTGCAGTGACAAGACCCACCGACCCAGCTCGGCCACGGTGACCGCGGTCGCCGAAGCGTTGGCCGCCGGGGACTTCCTGGGCAATGAGGCGATCGCCACCTTTGCCTGGCCGCTGCTCATCCACGCTGGCGGGCTGGCCGAGCAGGCCGGCAACCGGCTGCAGCTGACTGCCCGTGGCCGCGCTGCGCTGTCCAAGCCCGCCGCCGACGCCATCCGCCAGTTGTGGCGGCGCTGGATAAGCCACGGGTTGATCGACGAGATGAGCCGGATTGACGCGATCAAGGGCCAGCGCTGCGCGAACGTACTGACCGCTGTCAAGCCCCGGCGCGGGCTACGCGGACTGGCCCATCCTGGAAGGCCGCTACACACTGTGCGTGCTGTTCGAGTATGCCGCCACGCTGGGCCTCATCGACGTCACCTACACCGATCCGGCCGACGCCCGTGACGACTTCCGCGACAACTGGGGCGCCGATGATCTCGACTACCTGAGCCGCTACGACGGCCTGCGAGCCATCCGCATCAACCGTGTCTGGTCCGTGACCGCGACGGCGCTGTTC
>NZ_JBOGDB010000052.1:0-12004 GCF_050701515.1 Mycobacterium sp.
GTACCCGGGCGCCTCGGCCGGCTGGTCCGGCGGCTGCTGTGACTGCTCGATTGGCGCCGCTTCGTAGCCGCCGGGTGACGGCTCCGACGACCCTGAGCCCGAGTCGGATTGTGGCGTTTCGGAGGAGTCCCCGCCCGGATTTGTCATGCTGTTCAACCTAGCGTATGTGCTGGTTATCCGTGGCTGCGTTGTCGCGGGGCACCAACGCGCCCGGCTACCCGTTGAGCTGGAGAGGCCAAGACAATCGTGGCGCGACAGAGGAGAATGAGAATCGATGACCAGTCCCTTCCAGCCCGGACCGAATCCCGGCGCGACACCCGGCGCCCCGACGGCGAGACGAGGTGGGCCGGCTAACTTGCCCACCCCGCCCAAGGGATGGCCGATCGGCTCGTATCCGACATACGCCGAGGCGCAGCGGGCGGTGGACCACCTCTCGGATCAAGAGTTTCCGGTGCAGCAGGTGACGATCGTCGGGGTGGACCTGATGCAGGTCGAGCGGGTCACCGGGCGGCTCAGCTGGCCCAAGGTGCTCGGCGGCGGGGTGCTCACCGGTGCCTGGCTCGGCCTGTTCATCGGGCTGATTCTGAGCTTCTTCAGCCCGAACCCGTGGAGTGCGCTGGTGACCGGCCTGATCGCCGGTGTGTTCTTCGGTCTGATCACCTCCGCGATCCCATATACGATGGCGCGCGGCACAAGAGATTTCAGCTCGACCATGCAGCTTGTCGCGGGTCGCTATGACGTGCTGTGCGACCCGCAGAACGCCGAGAAGGGTCGGGATCTGCTGGCGCGCTTGACCATCTAACCCCCAAATCTGGCGCCGCCGCAGGTCACTATTGCGACGCGCGGGCAGAAAGTGTTGCAAATCACGCGCAGCTGGCTCTACGGTTCTGGCGCGGGGGGTTCCCCACGGACGGGAGGCGGCTGGTGCGCGCACGTCGACTGTGTGCCGCGGCCTTGGCCGCGGTGACGACGGCCTCCGTGATGACGGCCTGCGGCTCGGACAGCGGCGGATTGGTAATCAGCTACTACACGCCGGCTAACGAGTCGGCGACCTTCACGGCCGTCGCCCAACGCTGCAACGAACAACTCGGCGGCCGCTTCCGGATCGAGCAGCGCGACCTGCCGAAGAGCGCCGACGAGCAACGGCTGCAATTGGCCCGACGACTCACCGGAAACGATGCATCGCTGGACGTCATGGCAATGGACGTGGTCTGGACCGCCGAGTTCGCGGAGGCCGGCTGGGTGGTACCGCTGTCGGAGGATCCGGGGGGTCAGGCCGAGGCCGACGCCACCTCCAACACGCTGCCCGGACCGCTCCAGACCGCGAAGTGGGAGGGCAAGCTGTACGCCTCACCCATTACTACGAACACCCAATTGCTTTGGTACCGAGCGGATTTGATGGATGAACCGCCGACCACATGGGACGACATGGTGGCCGAGGCGACGCGGTTGCATGCCGAGGGCGGGCCCAGCTGGATCGCGGTGCAGGGCAAGCAGTACGAGGGTCTGGTGGTGTGGTTCAACACGCTGCTGGAGAGCGCCGGCGGTCAGGTGTTGTCCGAGGACGGCGAGACCGTCACGTTGACCGACACACCCGAGCACCGCGCGGCCACCGTCACGGCGCTGACGATCATCAAAGACGTTGCCACCGCGCCGGGCGCCGACCCGTCGATCACCCAGACCGACGAAACCACCGCGCGCCTCGCGTTCGAGCAAGGCAAAGCGGCGCTGGAGGTCAATTGGCCCTACGTGCTGCCTTCGTTGTTGGAGAACGCGGTCAAGGGCGGGGTACCGTTCCTGCCGCTCAACAACGATCCCGCGCTGGCCGGCAGCATCAACGATGTCGGCACGTTCTCGCCGTCCGACGAACAGTTCAAGGCCGCATTCGACGCCAGCAAGAAGGTTTTCGGGTTCGCACCGTATCCGGGTGTGCAGCCGAGGCAGGCCGCCAACGTCACCCTTGGCGGCCTGAACCTTGCGGTGGCAAAAACGAGTCGACACAAGGCCGAGGCGTTCGAGGCGATCCGTTGTTTGCGCAATGTCGAGAATCAGCGCTACACCTCGGTGGAGGGCGGCCTGCCCGCGGTGCGGGCCTCGCTGTATGACGACCCGTCCTTCCAGGCCAAGTACCCGCAATACGAGATCATTCGCCAGCAGCTCACGAACGCCGCTGTCCGGCCTGCGACCCCGGTGTACCAATCGGTGTCGACCAGGATGTCGGTGACGCTGGCCCCCATCACCGACATCGATCCGGAGAAAACGGCCGACGAACTCGCCGAACAGGTGCAGAAGGCGATCGACGGTAAGGGGTTGATTCCGTGACCGCCATTGCCGAGCCAACGGCGTCGACTGCCGTCGGCCGGACCGAGGACACCCGCTCAGAACGCCGGCTGGCCTACCTGCTGATCGCGCCGGCCGTGATACTGATGCTGGCGGTCACTGCCTATCCCATCGGCTATGCGGTGTGGCTGAGCCTGCAGCGCTACAACCTCGCCGAACCCGAGGACACCGCATTCATCGGATTCGCCAATTACCAGACCGTGCTGACCGATCGGTACTGGTGGACGGCCTTCGTCGTGACGCTCGCCATCACCGTCATCTCGGTGGCCATCGAGTTCGTGCTCGGCATGGCACTGGCGCTGGTGATGCACCGGACCATCTTCGGCAAGGGCGTCGTGCGCACCGCGATCCTGATTCCGTACGGCATTGTCACCGTCGCCGCGTCCTACAGTTGGTATTACGCGTGGACGCCGGGCACCGGTTATCTGGCCAATCTGCTGCCAGAGGGCAGCGCGCCGCTGACCGAACAGCTGCCATCGCTGGCCATCGTGATCCTCGCCGAGGTGTGGAAAACCACCCCGTTCATGGCGCTGCTGTTGCTGGCCGGACTGGCACTGGTGCCGCAGGAACTGCTGAACGCCGCCCAAATCGACGGCGCGGGAGCGTGGAAGCGGCTGCTGCGGGTGATTATGCCGCTGATCAAACCGGCCATCCTGGTGGCTCTGCTGTTCCGCACCCTTGACGCCTTTCGGATCTTCGACAACATCTACATCCTCACCGGAGGGGCCAACAACACCGGCTCGGTGTCGATCCTCGGCTATGACAACCTGTTCAAGGCGTTCAACCTCGGCATCGGTTCGGCCATCAGCGTGCTGATCTTCCTGTCGGTGGCGATCATCGCCTTCATCTACATCAAGTTTTTCGGTGCGTCGGCCCCCGGATCCGACCAGGAGAGGCGCTGACGTGCCTGAACGGGTCAGTGCCAGGCGCGCGACGGGATGGATCGTCGTCGACATCCTGGTGGTCATTTACGCGCTGTTTCCAGTGCTGTGGATCCTGAGTTTGTCGCTCAAGTCGACCGCGACGGTCAAGGACGGCAAGCTGATTCCGTCGCAGGTGACGTTCGACAACTACAAGGGCATCTTCCAAGGCGAGGCATTCAGTTCGGCGCTGATCAACTCCATCGGCATCGGGTTGATCACGACACTGATCGCGGTGATTGTCGGGGGCATGGCCGCTTACGCCGTGGCCAGGCTGGCCTTTCCGGGCAAGCGACTGCTGGTCGGCGTTGCCTTGCTGATAGCCATGTTTCCTCAGATCTCGCTGGTGACACCGCTTTTCAACATCGAGCGACGGATCGGCCTGTTCGATACCTGGGCCGGTCTGATCATCCCGTACATCACTTTCGCGCTGCCGCTGGCCATCTACACGCTGTCTGCGTTCTTCCGGGAAATCCCTTGGGATTTGGAAAAGGCGGCCAAAATCGACGGCGCGACACCGGCTCAGGCGTTCCGCAAGGTGATCGCGCCGCTGGCGGCGCCGGGCATCGTCACAGCGGCAATCCTGGTGTTCATCTTCGCCTGGAACGACCTGCTGCTCGCGTTGTCGCTGACGGCCACCGAGCGCGCGATCACCGCGCCGGTGGCGATCGCCAACTTCACCGGCAGTTCGCAGTTCGAGGAGCCGACCGGATCAATTGCGGCCGGCGCCATGGTCATCACCATTCCGATCATCATCTTTGTTCTAATCTTCCAAAGACGGATTGTCGCTGGCTTGACGTCCGGCGCGGTAAAGGGGTAGTTCGATGGCCGAGATTGTGTTGGACCGGGTGACCAAGAGTTACCCCGACGGCGCCACGGCCGTAAAGGATCTTTCCGTCACCATCGCCGACGGCGAGTTCATCATCCTGGTCGGCCCGTCCGGCTGCGGAAAGTCCACGACCCTGAACATGATCGCCGGCCTGGAAGAGATCTCGTCCGGGGAGGTGCGGATCGGCGGCGAGCGGGTGAACGAGAAGGCGCCGAAGGACCGTGACATCGCGATGGTGTTCCAGTCCTACGCCCTCTACCCGCACATGAGCGTCCGGCAGAACATCGCCTTCCCGTTGACACTGGCGAAGGTGAAGAAAGCCGAAGTCGCGGCAAAGGTCGAGGAAACCGCGAAGATCCTCGACCTGACCGAATTTCTGGATCGCAAGCCCGCCCAGTTGTCGGGCGGTCAGCGTCAGCGGGTGGCCATGGGCCGCGCGATCGTCCGCGACCCCAAGGCGTTTCTGATGGACGAGCCGCTGTCGAATCTCGACGCCAAGCTGCGGGTGCAGATGCGGTCGGAGATCGCACGGTTGCAGAACCGGTTGGGAACCACCACGGTTTACGTGACGCACGATCAGACCGAGGCGATGACGCTGGGTGATCGAGTCGTGGTCTTGCGGGCCGGGGAGGCCCAGCAGATCGGAACGCCGGAGGAGCTCTACGGGAAGCCGGCAAATCTGTTCGTCGCGGGGTTCATCGGATCGCCCGCGATGAACTTCTTCCCGGCGACGATGACCGATGTCGGGGTCAAGCTGTCGTTCGGTGACGTCACGTTGACCCAAGAGGTGCATGACGTGCTGTCCCAGCACAACCCGCCGACCAACGTGATCGTCGGTATCCGACCGGAGCATCTCGAGGATGCTTCACTGATCGATACCTATCAGCGGCTCCGGGCGCTGACCTTCGAGGCGAAGGTCGAATTCGTCGAATCGCTAGGTGCGGACAAGTACGTCCACTTCACCACCGAGGGTGCCGGCGCGCATGCTGCGCAGCTGGCCGAGCTCGCCGCCGAATCGGGTGTCGGCGAAAACGAGTTCGTGGCAAGGGTTTCCACAGAGTCGAAGGCGAGGCCGGGTCAGACGGTGGAGCTGGCTTTCGACACCACCAAGCTGGCGATCTTCAACTCCGACACCGGTATGAATCTCACCATTCCGCCGGCGAACGGGGAGCGCGAAGAACCGAAGGCACCGTCCGCCGAGTGACCGATGTCCTCGCGGAGGTTCGCGCTCACCTGCGCGCGTACTTCGCCGGGGCCGGTATCACCGGCGATCCCGACTCAGCCAGCGTGACGTTCCTCGGCACCGAGCCCATCGGGGTACTGCGTTTCGGACCGGACGATGACGGGGTCCACCACTATGTGTCGCTGGGCTGCTCGCGGCATCCGATGACCGACCCCGCCGACATCGCCGCCGATCCGCTGCGCGGCCCCCGCGCGGAGGTGATGGTCTCGCTGCGCGGACCATCACCAACCGGGCTTGCCCGCAGTGTCGCGGTGCTGGGGGCCGCCCCCGCGGTGGAGGGCCTGGTGCTGGCACCCGACGCGCTGGTGGACCTGGAATCACCGCTATGGGACGGCGGGCCCTTTACCGCTTTCCTATTGGGCGACAGCGATATTGGTGATGTAAAGCTGCCAACGCCTCGTGAACCGGTCGCCGTGCTGTCGGCAACACCGATCACCGCCACCGAGGCGGCGTGGGTGCGGCTGAAGGGTGCCGAAGCGATGCGCAAGGCCTGGCTTACCGATCGCGTGGACGTGCTCGACCCAACGCGCCGAGCGTCCTCTCCCAATTAAAGCCAGTGATTGCGACGGAATGTGCGATACAACAGGAAGCAGATGCAGAACATCAGGCACAGCACCGCGGGATAGCCCCAGGTCCACTGCAACTCGGGCATGTGCTCGAAGTTCATCCCGTAGATGCCGGCCACCGCCGTCGGCACGGCGGCGATGGCGACCCAGGCCGAGATCTTGCGCATGTCGATGTTCTGCTGCATGGCGACCTTGCCGAGCGCGGCCTGCACCAGCGACGTCAGCATGTCGTCGTAGCTGGTGATCCGGTCGGACGCCTGGATGTTGTGGTCGAGCACGTCGCGCATGTAACGCCGAACCTCGATCGAGATCACGTCGTTGTGGTCGGAGAGGATCCGTTGCAGCTCCAGCGTCAACGGGTTGACGGCGCGGCGCAGTTCGACGACCTCCCGCTTGAGCAGGTAGATGCATTCGATGTTGGTGCGTGACCGCGGCGAGAAGATGTCCTCTTCCATCGTGTCGATGTCGGTCTCGACAAGGTCGGCCACATCGAGGTAGCTGTCCACCACATGGTCGGCGATCGCGTGCATGATCGCGTAGGGGCCCAGCTTGAGGATCGCGGGGGAGTTATCGATTCGCTTACGCACCCCAGCCAACTCACCGTGCTCGCCATGCCGGACCGTCACCACGAAGTCGGGCCCGACGAAGACCATGATCTCGCCCGTCTCAACGATCTCCCTCGCCTTGGTGACCGACTCGTGCTCGATGTAGTTCACGGTCTTGAGAACGAGGAAGAGCGTCTTGTCATAGCGTTCCAGCTTCGGCCGCTGGTGCGCGTGCACCGCGTCCTCGACGGCCAGCTCGTGCAGGGAGAACACATTGGCAACGGCCTGCATCTGGTGCTCGTCGGGCTCGTGCAGGCCGATCCACACGAAGGGGTCTTTGCCCGCTTGCTCCAGTTCGTGCACTTTGGAAAGTGCGGCGGCGTGGGTGTACTTGCCGGGCAGCCGCTTACCGTCGACATAGACGCCGCAGTCGACCATGGCGCGCGCAACCGGAATGTGAACGCCCTGTGCATCCGGGTGGGCATACTTGGCCCGCACGGGTCGAAGTGATGGAGGCAACGCGCGAAACGATGGCATCGGGTCAATCTCCCGTCGCAGCGCAGGTCTATTAGCCTCGGTCCATGCTACGCGTGCTGCCTGCGACGATCACCCGGTGAGGACGTTCGGCCGGGGCAGGCCTTCGGCTTCGCACAACATGAGATAGGCCGCCAGGGTGAGCGCCCCGTCGACGACGCTTTCGACATTGCCGTCGGCATCGAGGTTCAGGTTCGCCCCATAAATCTGGAACCAGACGTGGGTGTCGTCCTCGAGGACCTGCAGGGTGTGCACCGACCCGGCCGGCTCGTAGAGGAAGGAGCCGGCCCGGTTCACGTAGTCGTACTCCTTGTACTTCCACGCCCCCGACGTCGTATACGCGTAGACCGGCCCGGTGTGCTTGTGACGCTGTACCACGTAATTGGCCTGGAACACGTTCTCCACGATCCAGAGGCCCTCGGCCTCCTTCACCTGAATCACCTTCAGTTTCGAGCCGTCGCCGATGTCGACGAACGGCAGCTCGTCGGCTCCGAAGTGAACGGCCTTCGGCACCGCAACCGTGGTCATTGGGGCCCCTCTCGTCGATTGATCTCAGTGCGCTAGTTTCGTCGCGAACCATTGTCTTCCCAAGGAGCACGTGACGTGAGCGCAACTCCCCTCAAAGTCGCCGTCACCGGCGCCGCCGGTCAGATCGGCTACAGCCTGCTGTTCCGCTTGGCCAGTGGCTCCCTGCTCGGCCCGGACCGTCCGATCGAGCTGCGGCTGCTCGAGATCGAGCCCGCGCTGAAGGCGCTCGAGGGTGTGGTGATGGAGCTCGACGACTGCGCGTTCCCGTTGCTGGCAGGTGTGGAGATCGGCGCCGATGCGACCAAGATCTTCGACGGGGTGAACCTGGCCCTGCTCGTCGGCGCCCGTCCTCGCGGTCCTGGGATGGAGCGCAGCGACCTGCTCGAGGCCAACGGCGCGATCTTCACCGCCCAGGGCAAGGCGCTGAATTCGGTTGCCGCCGACGACGTCCGAATCGGCGTCACCGGCAATCCGGCCAACACCAACGCGCTGATCGCGATGACCAACGCGCCCGACATCCCGCGCGAGCGGTTCTCCGCGCTGACCCGCCTCGACCACAACCGGGCGTTCTCGCAGCTGGCCCGCAAGACCGGTGCCGCGGTCACCGACATCAAGAAGATGACGATCTGGGGTAACCACTCGGCGACCCAGTACCCCGACATCTTCCACGCCGAGGTCGGCGGCAAGAACGCGGCCGAGGTCGTCAACGACCAGGACTGGATCGAGAGCGACTTCATCCCGACCGTCGCCAAGCGTGGCGCGGCGATCATCGACGCGCGCGGTGCGTCCTCGGCCGCCTCGGCCGCGTCGGCGACCACCGATGCCGCCCGCGACTGGCTGCTGGGTACCCCCAAGGGGGACTGGGTGTCGATGGCGGTCCTCTCCGACGGTTCGTATGGCGTGCCCGAGGGTCTGATCTCCTCGTTCCCGGTGACGACCAAGGACGGCAACTGGACGATCGTGGGTGGCCTGGAGATCGACGACTTCTCCCGCGGCCGGATCGACAAGACGACCGCCGAGCTGGCCGACGAGCGGAAGGCGGTCACCGAGCTCGGCCTGATCTGAACGCGGTCCGCCCAGCCCGTCGGCGGTTTCGATAATTAGGCCCGCTACCCTTAGGTCCGTGTCCGATAGGCCAGAAAGCCCGCAGATCGTCATCGGCGACGAGGAGATCTTCGAGGCGCACGTGGGCGGGAAGATTTCGGTGGAGCTGAAGTCCCCGCTGGACACTCAGCGCGCGCTGTCGATCGCCTACACCCCGGGCGTCGCGCAGGTCAGCCGCGCCATCGCCGCCGACCACACCCTGGCCGCCCGCTACACCTGGGCGAGCCGGCTGGTGGCCGTCGTCAGCGACGGCAGCGCGGTACTCGGGCTTGGCGACATCGGCGCGGCGGCAGCACTGCCGGTCATGGAGGGCAAGAGCGCGCTGTTCAAGGAATTCGGCGGCCTGGACTCGATCCCGATCGTGTTGGACACCAAGGATTCCGACGAGATCGTCGAAACCCTGGTGCGGCTGCGGCCCACGTTCGGCGCCGTCAGCCTCGAGGACATCTCGGCGCCACGCTGCTTCGAGATCGAACGGCGCGCCATCGAGGCGCTGGACTGCCCGGTCATGCACGACGACCAGCACGGCACCGCGATCGTCGTGCTCGCCGCGCTGCTGGGCGCGTCGAAGGTTCTCGACCGGGACATGACCGCGCTGCGGGTGGTGATCTCCGGTGCCGGGGCCGCCGGGGTGGCCTGCGCGAATATCCTGCTGGCCAAGGGCATCAGCGACATCACCGTGCTGGACTCGCAGGGCATCGTGCACACCGAACGGGAGAACCTCAACCCGATCAAGGCCGAATTGGCGCAGCGCACCAATCCTTCCGGGCGCACCGGCGGTTTGGTGGAGGCGCTCGACAAGGCCGATGTTTTCCTCGGGGTGTCGGCGGGTGTGGTTCCAGAAGACCTCATTGCCACGATGGCGCCCGACGCAATCGTCTTCGCGCTGTCGAACCCGGACCCGGAGATTCATCCCGACCTGGCGGCCAAGCACGCGGCGGTGGTCGCGACCGGCCGCAGCGACTTCCCGAACCAGATCAACAATGTGCTCGCGTTCCCCGGGGTGTTCCGCGGCGCGCTGGATGTCGGCGCCCGCCGGATCACCCAGGAGATGAAGCTGGCCGCCGCCGATGCGATCTTCTCGGTGGTGGGCGACGATCTGGCCGCCGACCGGATCGTGCCGAGTGCCCTGGACCCGCGGGTCGGGCCCGCCGTGGCCGAGGCCGTCGCGGCGGCCGCGAACGTCTGATCGGCCCATGGTTGTCCGCCGACTGGCCATTGCGCTGGTCGCAATCGCGCTCGCCGGCTGCGGTGGCCCGACCGGGGGGCCGTCGATCACCGTCGGATCGGGTGACGACGCCGAATCGGCGCTGGTCGCCCACCTGTACGCGGCGGCGCTGCGGTCCTACGGCACCGAAGCACATGTCGGGTCGGCGCCCGACCCGTTGACCGAGATGGACTCCGGGGCGATCCGGGTGGTGCCCGGGTTCACCGGCCGACTGCTGGAGCGGTTCCAGCCGGATGCGACCGCACGCGCGGACGCGCAGGTGTACCGCGCGCTGGCTTCGGCGCTGCCCGAAGGGATCGCTGCCGGCGACTACACCGCCTCCGCGGAGGACAAACCCGCGCTTGCCGTCACCGAGGCCACCGTCGACGCCTGGGGTGGGCGGGATGTGGCGGCGCTCTTGCGAAACTGCGACAAGCTGAAGGTCGGCCGGGTCGCTGGTGTCCCTCGACCGGCCGCTGTCGGGTTGTGCGAGATGAAGCCACGCGAATTTCCCGACGACGCAACGTTATTCGCCGCGCTGCGGGTTGGGCAGATCAACGCGGCGTGGACGACAACGGCCGACCCGAACATCCCGTCGGAGCTCGTGGTGTTGTCCGACAAGACGTCGTTGATCCGGGCCGAGAATCTGGTGCCGCTGTATCGCCGCAACGAGTTGTCCGAGCGGCAGGTGTTGGCGCTCAACGAGATCGCCGGTGTGCTGGACACCGCCGCGTTGGCCCGGATGCGGCGCCAGGTGGCCGACGGAGCCGACCCGGCCGCGGTTGCCGACGCGTTTCTGGCCGAACACCCGCTGGGGACCAGCCGCTAACCCTCTTTCCGCGAGCGTGCGTGTTTGAAGCCGACACGCCGTTCCAGCGCGGCATTCTGCGCACGCTCGCGGGCGGTCGAGCGTGCGCTACCTCGTGGGCGGCAGCAGACGTTTGTTCATTTGGATGAACAGTCGTTGATATCCCGAGCCGGTCACTCGCACGATCAAATCGAAGATCTTGGCGTCCGGCCCCACCAGCACTCTGGCCTTGTTCTTGGCGACCGCCTTCAGGATGATCTTGGCGGCGCGCTGCGGGCTGGTGATCGCCGCCTTGTCGAAGGTCGCAACGGCAGAGTTCTTGTCGACACCGTCGGCGGCGGTCTTGTTGCGGGCGATCGACGTCTTGATGTAGCCGGGATGCACGGACGTCACCTTCACCAGATGACCTGCCAGCCTCATCTCCTGGCGCAGTGCTTCGGTGAACCCCCGCACGGCGAACTTGGCGGCGTTGTATGACGCCTGACCTGGCACTCCGAACAAACCGAACATGCTGGAGATGTTGACGACATGGCCGTCGCCGGACGCGATCAGGTGTGGCAGGAACGCCTTGGTGTCGTTGACGACGCCCCAGAAGTCGATATCGAAAACCCGCTCGAAGTCCTTGAACGACGTGACCTCGACATCGCCCAGGAACGTGATGCCGGCGTTGTTGTAGATCTGGTTGACCGTGCCGAAATGCTCGTTGACCGCGTCGGCGTAGGCGAGAAATGCCTCCCGTTCGGTGACGTCAAGGCGATCCGCTTTGACTTCCGCACCCAGTTCGCGGATCTGCCGCTCGGTGTCCGCTAGTCCCTCGGCATCGATATCGCTAATCGCCAGTTGTGCACCGCGCCTTGCCAACTCGGTTGCGAGCGCCTGCCCGATGCCCGAACCGGCACCGGTGACCACGGCGACCTTCTGCTGAAACACATCCATGGCGTCTCCCGATTCACTGCGATGCGGGCATGACTCGCGACGTCACCGCAGCGAACAGCCGCTGATAGCCAGAACCGGTGAGGCGCACGAGGATGTCCAGCACCTTGGCGTCCGGACCCACCAGCACGCGGGCCTTGTTCTTGCGGACGCCGTCGAGGATGATCCGCGCGGCCTTCTGTGGCGAGGTCTTGGCCAGCTTGTCGAACATCGGCGCTAGCTCCTCCTTGTCCAGGCCTTCCACGGTCTCCATGTTGCGGGCGATCGCCGTCTTGATGCCGCCGGGATGCACCGTCGTCACCTTCACCGGATGGCCGGCGACGATCATCTCCTGGCGCAGCGCCTCGGTGAACCCGCGCACGGCGAACTTGGCCGCGTTGTAGGCAGCCTGGCCGGGCGCCGCGAACAGCCCGAAAACGCTGGAGATGTTGACAATGTGCCCGTCGC
>NZ_JBOGDB010000053.1:0-30818 GCF_050701515.1 Mycobacterium sp.
GCCTAGCCGGGCTGGTGGCCGTGAAGCGCGGAAGGGAACCGGCCACCCGGCCGGGGAACAACCCCGAGATGGGGTGCGAGTCGCGTGACCACTAAAGATCACTCACTCGCAACGGTTGCTCGATGAACTGCGGTTGACTCTGCACCCGTTCATCCTCGGCGGCGGGCTGCCGCTATTCGGCAAGGTGGCGAACGAGCACCGCTTCGACCACATCGAGTCGATCCCGCTGGAGGACGGCCGGGTCCGGATGGTGTTCCGCGCGGCGCGTTAGGCCTAGAAACATGACCGACACGACGCCCGTCCGTGTGCGGTTACTGGGCGCCAAGGGGCTGGCCAACCATCCCGTGGCTGGCGAGCTCGCCGGTCTATCGGTGGAGACCGCGGAGCCGATCCGCCGCTTCTACTCGTGGAAGCGCAAACGCAACTACGAGGGACGATGGTGGTGTTCGACTTCAGGAGGTCACGTCGAGTTCGCGTCGTTGCTTGAGCGCGATGATGGCCGATTTCGACGTCGATGCCGTTGCGGTTGCCGCGCAGCCTCTCGCGTTCTCTGGCCTCGGCAGATCAAGGTCCACATATCACGTCCCGTACTTGTTTGTCTGGCTCTCCAACGGCGACCGCCGAATCGTTGACGTCAAGCGCCCCACGGCGGTCGGCTCCTCAGAGGCCCAATTCGCATTGACGCGCGCTGCCTGCAAGGAGATTGGCTGGCAGTATCAGGTTTTCACGGAGACTCAGCCGCTGGAGTGCCTCAAGTCTTGGGGGCCGCCACGGGCCAGCGGCACCCACCGCTCGCGTGGCGCAGGCTGCTTCGACGACGGGAAGTCACGCAGATTGCCCGACCCCGACGGTTTGGTGTCCCAATTGGCGAACGTCAGCGGTGTCTGCAGCCACGCGTGAAGCAAGTTGTACGTCGCCTCCAACGAATCTATGTGGGTGCGCTCCCAGCCATGACTGCCGTCGACCCCGGGACCGACTAGCGCAGCCCGGGTGCTTGCGCCCGCCTCGATCGCCGCGGCCGCGTCGGAGCGATAGTAGCGGAACACGTCCCGCGCAAACGGGATACCCCGCTCCTCGGCGAGCCGGCACAGCTTCCGGGTCAGGTGATAGTCGTACGGGCCGTGCAGATCGGACAGCGGGACCGTCACGCCGTCCTCGATGGAGTACTGGCCGGGTGCGCACACCGCGTTGTCCACCGAGATCAGCTCGGCGATGTCCGCAGGCAGGCCCGTGCTGGCTCCGTAGCCGACCTCTTCGGAGATGGTGACCATGACCGTGGTGCGGTGCGGCAGCACCACCTCGTTCTCGGAGAAATACTTGGTCAGTGCGAGTGCGACTGCGACGCCCGCCTGGTCGTCGAGGTGACGGGAAACGATGAAGCCGTCGTCGGTGAGTACGGGGCTGGCCATCAGCGCCACGTAGTCACCGACCCTGATGCCGAGATCGACCAGATCCTCCCCCGAGGACACCTTGCGGTCCACGCGGACCTCGACGTGATCCCAGTCAGTGGGTTGGGTGTCGACCTCGTCGCCGAACGCGTGCCCACTGGCCTTGAGTGGCAGGATCGTCCCGGTGATGACCTCCTCGGAGTCGTCACAGAAGATCCGCACGCGGGCGCCCGCGGCGAACCGTGCCGAGAAGGAGCCGACCGGAATCACCTCGAGACGGCCGTTGTCCTTGAACCCACGCACCATGCAGCCGATGGTGTCCGCGTGAACCACCAGTGCCCGGTCGGTGGTCGCCGACTCCCCCGCGAGTTCGGCGATCAGCGCCCCCCGGCGGGTCAGCGAGAACGGCAAGCCAAAGTCATCAAAGATCTCGCCGATCAGCTGCATAACCGCATCAGTGCGACCCGTCGGGCTTGGCGTCTGCAACAGCGCGAGCAGCGTGTCGGTCATCCACGTGCGGTCGGCCTCGGACATGGCTCCGGTTTGGCGCAATGTGTCTCCTTCGGGCTCGTCCTGAATCGCGTTCAAATCTACGGGGAGTCAGCCGTGATCGAACGGCCGGGGCTGCCAGCTTAACGGCGTCTGTGTCCGCTCACAGCAATTCCTCACAGGTATGGCGGCCGAATTTCGGTGGGGCTGTTGAAGCACTGGGCGGACGACGGGTCGCGCGGTGCTCTCCCCCATCCAGTCATCGTCGCACTCGACATCAACCAAGTCGAGATCGAGACCTGACCGCAACCTGTTGGGCATCGCCCGCTGGCCGCGATTCACGCCGTACTCATCGCAATGAGGGCACAGCGCTCTTCGACATCCTCCTTCGGCCAGGCTCCGGTGCCAGTAGTCCAAAAGCCTGCTCACTCTTCACTTCCCATAGAGCCGTAGCGCTGTCCGGTCTCAGTACAGTTGGCAGGTTTCGCAGTTCCTGGCACCCTACGGATTGACGGCCCAAACGCAGCGCACTTGGCATCTCGAACTGATCGCGTGGGCATAGACAATCTGGAACATCAGGACGGCGACTGCCGCACGCGCACAATTCGTCCCGTGACGCTCCCCTGCCCGTCGGTAGGACGTCAAACACGCTGTCCCGCAATAGAGTTAAGGCGGATCTCATGAATGATCGTGAATATCCATGAAGCTGCGGCACCGCTGGTGCCTTGCGCCAACAAGTTTCGCCAACCAGTGGCGCCATGTCGCACCGGCCCGCCTGACGGCGTTCCTTTTTCGCGTAGTCGACCAATGAGCGCCTATCGGTAACCGCGCTTCAAGAGGTACCGGGGACCGGCGTTCATGGCTGCGGGGCTCGCGATGTTGAAGTCAAACGCGTTGGCCAACCGGTCAGTGATATTGAAGGCCAGACATACGGCCAAGGCGTCTTGGATCTGCTGAGGGGAAACGCCTTCGGCCAGTACGGCGCGGATGTCGTCCGCGTCAATGCTGTGCTCCCGTGTGAGCTTGCCGAGCATCCGGAGCGTAGCCCGAAGCGGCTCCTCGATCGGCGCCGTCTCCAAATCGGCGAGCGTGGCGGAAACCTTTGCATCATCGTCGTACCAGAGGCTCGACGTCGCTGAGTGCGTGGCCACGCAGAACGGGCATTCGTTGAACTTGGAGACGAACGCCGCGATCAGCTCGCGATCCCCGACCGACCATGCCGATGGTCCGCGCATCGCCGCATGGGTGAGATCAACGCCGCCGTAGAATTCTGGGCGGAAGAGCGCCAGCTTGACGGCGTCGACCACCGGCTGGCGCGTAACCAGCCGAATCAGCGCCAGCAAGGCCTTCGTGCGCAGGCGGTGGCCCCGATCGAGGATGGCGAGCCTCATCGCTCCCCCCGTTCCCCCGTTGCGCTGGCCAGCGCCGCAAGCGCGCTCTTGTACTGCCGGCTCGCCTGGCCGACAGCGGCACACACCACGATCTCGAAGATCTGGTCCTCGCTCAGGCCGGCGGAGCGAACGGCGTCGACGTCCTCGTCGGTCACCCTGTAGGAGCGGTAGGCCACCTTCTCGATCAATGTGCGCATCGGTTCACCAAGATCGACGTTGTCGAAGGCGGCTCGGCACAGCTCGGGTGGCGCTTTCCCGTCGCCGTCGAGGACGCGGGCGACGAGCGTGCGATGCAGCTGGGTTATGTCAGACATGGTTGGCGGGAGTCTCCTCTCAGTACGGCCAGGAGATGCGCCGGCGGAGTATGGCCTGTTCTGCCGGGTTGGCGGTCAGTGTGAGCGCACGGCGGTCGGCGGCCTGCGCTTGGTCAGGGTGGCCGAGTTCGCGCAGCATTTCGGCGCGGGTGGCGTGGTAGAGGTGGTAGTTGTCGAGCGCGCCCGCGAGGCAATCGAGTTCGGCCATGGCCGCCCGCGGCCCCGACGCGTAGCGCAGCGCGATGGCCCGGTGGAGGCGGGTCACGGGCGAGGGCGCCAGGTGCAGCAGCTTGTCGTACAGCAGCACGATCTGGTGCCAGTCGGTGTCCTCCCAGCGGTCGGCCTCGGCGTGGCAGGCGACGATCGCGGCCTGCAGCTGGTACGGGCCTGGGCGCTGCTGCTTGGCGGCGCGGGTCAGCAGCCGGCAAGCATCCGCGATCGCGTTCCGGCCCCACAATGACCGGTCCTGGCGCTGCAGCTGCACGAGCTCGCCTTGCGAGTCGAAGCGGGCGGCAGCCCTGGCGCGGCGCGCTAGGCGAGGGATTCGAAGCCCAGCAGGAAGATGGCGGTCAGGCACAGCCCGCACCCCACCACGAAGGTGGCGGCGGCAAGGAGCAGCCACCCCACGGTCGTCTGCGAGACCGAAACTAGGGTGCAACCATGAGCCTCGTCACCTATGAGCTGGAAGATCACATCACCACCATCACGCTTAACCGCCCCGAGGCTCGCAACGCCATCAACGGCGCACTGCGCCAGGACCTGAACGCGGCCTGGAACCGGTTCCGCGACGAGGAGGACGCCTGGGTCGGAATCCTGACGGCCAACGGCAGTGTCTTCTGCGCCGGGGGCGACCTCAAGGACGGCGAGGGGTCGGTCGGCACCTTCGCCGGCACGTTCTGGGAGAAGCCGACGATCAACTCCTTCGAGAGCGGGATGGAGCTTTTCAAGCCGACCATCGCCGCCGTTCACGGTCCCTGTATCGGCTACGGGCTGACCGGGGTGCTGTTCTGCGACTTCGTGATCGCCAGCACCGAGGCGACGTTCTCCTTGCCCGAGGTATCGATCGGAGTCCCTACCATCGTCGGGGCAATCCGCCTCCCCCACCGAGTGGGCTGGGCCAATGCCATGGAGCTGCTCCTGACCGGGAACCCGATGAGCGCTGAGCGTGCCAAGGAGATCGGTCTGGTGTGGAAGCTCGTCGAGCCCGAGAACCTGCAGGCGGAGGCTCGGGCTTGGGCCCGGACACTTACCGCGGCCGCACCCCTGGCCCAACGGGCGACAAAGGAGGTGGCGTGGCGAACCGCGGACATGGGCTGGATCGAGTCGGTCCGCTTTGGCGAGACCATGCGCAAGGTGGCCGGGGCGACCGAGGATGCGGCCGAAGGTATTCGGGCTTGGGGCGAGAAACGCAAGCCCGACTGGCGGGGCCGCTAGTTCAGCGTCTTCAGGAAGGCCACCGGAAAGACCTCACCCTCTGCGGGCAGCGGCTCGGCGAGCCTTCGGTATCCGGAGGACAGATACAGCGCTTCGGCTTCCGGCTGGCGGTCACCCGTCGTCAGATAGACGTTCCGGTAACCGCGGGCGAGGATCTCCGTTTCCAATTCGGCCAACAGCGCCTTCGCGTGACCCCGCAGCCGGTACCGGCTGTCGGTCCAGACGCGCTTGAGCTCGGCGGTTTCGGCGTCGAAGCGGCAAAACGCGCCACCCGTGACGGGCCGTCCACTCAGCAGGCCAATCAGCATTCCGCCGTTCGGTGCCGCGAACTCGTCGGCCGGATGGGTGCGCAGCCACTTCGATACGGCTTCCTCGGTGGCACCGTATCGGCTGGCGTATTCGACGGCCAGTTCCGCCAGCAGCGGTTCGGCCAGCGGGTCATTCTGGTCGACCGCCACGAAGCGGAGCTCGCTGAAGGCGGGCATGGACATCAGGCTCAACGCATCTCTGCTCATCTGCGGCCGGTGGCCGGGGCGAGGCGGGCCACCCCGCGCAGGATCCACGGTGTGCGCTTGGCCATCGCGGCCACGGCGCGGTCCGAGCGGCGCATCGCGGTGCGAGGGCCGGGGGTCGGCGTGGATACCAGTTCCGCCTCGGCCGATCCCGCCCGCGCGCCGTGGCGATCGACCGCCAGGAGTTGCCAGGTGCCGGGCACGCCACGCAGCTCGACGCTGCCGCGGTCCTCGAAGCCCGTGCCCGAGCCGACGACCAGGTCACGCACGGTGCGCGAGACGAGGATTTCCCCGGCGCCGGCCTGGCTGACGATCCGCGCCGCGATGTGTACGGCGATCCCGCCGATGCCGTTGTCCAGCAATTCGCACTCGCCAGTGTGGATGCCGGCGCGAATCTCGATACCCAATGTCTCGGCGTCAGCGCGCAAGGCCTCGGCGCAATGGATCGCCTGCGTCGGGCCGTCGAACGTGACGAGGTGGCCGTCGCCTGTGCTCTCCACCACCGTGCCGCCGAATCGTTGCGTGAGTTCTGCGGTGATCTCGTCGAACCGGTGCAGCACTGCACGCCACCGCTCATCGCCCGAAGCCGCGGCGTGTCGCGTCGAAGCGACCATGTCGGTGAACAACACGCTGCGCAGCGCGCGACGTGACGGGGACGGCGCGGCATGGCTGCCGGTGAGGAACTTCTCGACCTCAGTCAAGATCCGGTCGGGATCGGCAAGCCAGGGCACGTGGTCGCTGCCCTCGACTTCGAGCAACCGCGCACCGGGGATATGGTCGGCGATGTACCGGCCCTCCTGCACCGGGATGACTTCATCGCGGGCATGGATGACTAGGGTTGGCGCGCTGATCGTCGGCAGGATCGGCCGCACGTCGATCCGAAACACCGCTTCGAGTGCCGCGCGCGCCATCCCCGGGCTGGCGCTCATGCGCTCCACCATTGCGAGCGAGCGGATCGACCGCACCGACGGCATCAGAGCTTTCATGGCCTCGCCGCTGCCCCACGCTGAGCGAGCGGCGCGGGCCCAAGCCTGCCAGCGGGCGAGCTGCTTCATCGAGGGCGTGTAGTCCTCACCCAGCTCGGGCACGAGGCGTGCCCGCAGCTCGGCCGGATCGCGGTCCAAGTCGTCCCACCCGTCGAAGCCGAAGTACGAGAAGGTGCCGGTGAGAATCAACGCCCGCGTTCGCTCCGGTCGTTGTGCCGCGAAGAAGATGGAGGCCGGGCCGCTCTCGCTAGCCCCGAAAAGCACCGCCCTTTCGAAACCGACGGCATCCATGACGGCTTCGATCTCGGCCGCTCGATCGTCCAGCGTGCGAACTTTCGGCACCGGGTCTGACAGCCCCACGCCGGCCTTGTCGAACAGAAGGACGCGACAGAACGTGGAGAGCCGCTCAGCGAAGGCCTCGAATTCGGGCACGGCCCAGCACAGCTCGACGTGACTGGCGAACGACCCGATGGCAACGAGCTCGATCGGTCCGTCCCCGAACACCTGATACGCCAGGCTGAGATCGCCGCAGGATGCGTACGATGTTTCCGCCACGGCATGAGCGTACTGCGGCCGGGCGCTAGCCCTACCGTATCCACTGCGTCGCGCCCGGGCGTACGACAACGCCGCCACACACTTCCGCGCGCGTGTCGCACCCGGGGAACCGGCACGTCAGATCCCGGCAGCGGACAAACCGAGCCAGTGTCACCGATGGCCGGGCGCCTCAGACAAAAGATGGCCGCCCTGCCTGACTGGCAGAGGCGGCCATTTCAACGGTGTCTAGATCACCAGTGGTTCACCCGTCCGGGGTTCACCGGCCAGTGTCCGGGCGGTGGCACGAATGGGAGCTTCTGCAAATGTCCCGGCGGTGGAAGAACTCCGGGGCCCGGCGGATTCGGAATCGGCGGCCGCGGGATCCATGGATCGGCACTGGCGGTTCCGGCCCCCGCCACGACACCGGCACTCAACGCGCCGGCCAGCAGGGCACCGGCTGCGATTCTCTTGATCTTGGTCATCTGGAGACTCCTCGTATGTCGCTCGGTGCTCGATGGCACCCGTACCGCGACCCCCTCGTATAGGCAGAATACCCGGTTGGTCCATTCACGACACCTCTTCCGAGCCTGACTTGACACCTGTAAAGTTTGGCGCCATGGACAACGTCAGGGGCAAGACGATCGCGATCACCGGCGCCGCTCGCGGTATCGGGCATGCCACGGCCAAGGTACTACTGGCCCGCGGTGCGCGGGTGGTCATCGGGGACCGCGACGTGGCGTTTCAGGAATCGGCCGTCGCCGGATTGGGCAAGCTCGGCCAGGTCTCGGGTTATCCGCTCGACGTCTCCGACCGCGAGTCCTTCGCGACATTTCTCGACAAGGCCCGCACGGACGGCGGCGGTCACATCGACGTGCTGATCAACAACGCCGGCGTGATGCCCGTCGGCCCGTTCCTCGAGCAATCCGAGCAGGCGATCCGGTCGGCGATCGAGGTGAACTTCTACGGGGTGCTCACCGGGTGCCAGCTGGTGCTGCCAGAGATGGTGGCGCGCCGCAGCGGGCACATCGTCAACATCGCGTCGCTGGCTGGCATGCTGGCCGTCCCCGGCCAAGTCGTGTACGCCGGAACGAAATTCGCGGTGGTGGGGCTGTCCACCGCGATGGCCGACGAGTTCGCCCCCCAGGGTGTCGAGGTGAGCTGCGTGATGCCGACGTTCACCAACACCGAGCTGATCGCCGGGACCCACACCACCGCGGCGCAGAAACCGGTGGAGCCCGAGGACATCGCGGCGGCCGTGGTCAAGGTGCTCGACAAGCCGAAAACCCTGGTGTCGGTGCCCGCCCCGCTGCGGTTCGTCAGCGCGATCACGCCGACGCTGTCGCCGAAAGCCCGCCGCTGGCTGTCCAAGAAGATGGGCAACGACACGGTCTTCCTGGACTTCGACCGCAAGGCGCGCGAGACCTATGAGCAGCGTGCGCAGGCGGCTCAGGGTGTGGTGGAGTCTCCGGAGCGATAGGCCTCTATCTCATCGAGGCGCGCGAAGAACTCCTCCGGCGACAACCGGACGTCCACGGCGGTGCCTACCCGTACCAGATGCACGAGTTCGGCGTCCTCGGGCGCAAACATCCAAATCGTCGTCACGGGTTCCAGCCCGTCGCCGACCTCCGCCCCTGATGGCGGGTAGAACCAGATCGCGAACTCCTCGTCGGACTGTTCGTCGTCAAACGTCCAGCCGCGCTCGGTAATTCGCGCATCGAAACGCTCCAGTTCCTCGACGAGCACCACGTCTTCGGCCAATTCGTCGAGGATCCCCTCGGGTATCCAGTTCGCATCCCGCGCCGCCCGCCGCTTTTCGCGGCGCGCCTTCTTCGCGTCGGTTCGCCTCGACACCTAACTGAGCGCCCGGTCCAGGTCTGCGATCAGATCGTCGGTTCCCTCCAGCCCCACCGAAATGCGGACCACCCCGTCACCGAGTCCGATCGCCGCGCGGCCCTCCGGACCCATCGCCCGGTGCGTGGTTGTGGACGGGTGGGTGATCAGCGACTTGGCGTCGCCGAGGTTGTTGGAGATGTCGATCACGTGCAGCTTGTCGAGCACCTCGAAGGCGCGCTCCTTGCTGCCACCCTTGAGTTCGAAGGTGACGACGGTGCCACCGCCGGTCATCTGCCGCTTGGCCAGGTCGTACTGCGGATGCGATTCCAGGAACGGGTAGCGCACCCAACCGACGGCGGAATGACCTTCGAGGAATTGCGCGATGCGATGTGCCGAATCGGTGCTGTACTGCACCCGCACCGCGAGCGTCTCCAATCCCTTCAGCAGCACCCACGCATTGAATGGGCTCAAGGCCGGACCGGTGTGCCGCATCAGCTTCTGCACCGGTTCGTCGATGTACTGCTTGTCGCCGAGGATCGCGCCGCCGAGCACCCGGCCCTGGCCGTCGATGTGCTTGGTGCCGGAGTACACCACCACATCGACGCCGAGCGGGAAGCCCTGCTGCAGGATGGGTGTCGCAAAGACATTGTCCAACACGACTTTTGCGCCCGCCGCATGCGCCATTTCACACACCGCCGCGATGTCCACCAATTGTTGCATCGGATTCGACGGCGTCTCGAAAAAGACCGCCTGCGTCGGCTTCGACAGTGCCTCTTCCCACTGCGACAAGTCGTCGCCGTCGACGAACACCGTCTCGATGCCCCAGCGCGGCAGGATCTCGCTGCACACCACGAAACACGAGCCGAACAGGCTGCGCGCCGCGACGAGTCGGTCGCCGGCGGCCAGCAGCGCGCCCAAAGAGGTGAACACCGCCGCCATCCCCGTCGCCGTCGCAAAGCACGCAGGTGCACCCTCGATCAGCCGCAGCCGCTCCTCGAACATCGAGATGGTCGGGTTGCCATACCGGGAGTAGACGTACCGGTCGATTTCACCGGTGAACGCCTTCTCGGCCTCGGCCGCGCTCTGGTAGACGTAGCCCGACGTCGGGTAGATCGCCTCGGCGGTCTCCTCGAAACCGGACCGCATCAGCCCGCCGCGCACCCCGATGGTGGCCTGACCGACGCCCTCCGGCAGCTCGGCCGGAGTGCGCACCGACGGCACTTGGTCTTCTTGGCTGCTCATGACTGTTTCCAGGGCAGGCCGACGGCCTTCCAGCCGGTGCCGCCGCGATGTTTGCGTACGTCGAGGTTGCCCTCGAATCCGTCCAGCACGTTGTACGACGGCGCGATCCCGGCTTCGGTGGCCGCCTCCGCGGCGCCGATCGAGCGGTTGCCGGAGCGGCACAGGAAGACCACCGGGCGTCCCCTACTGCCGTGTGGGCCCACACCGGGGTCGACGCCGGCCGAGATCAGGTCGTCGACGAAGCCCTCGTTGCGGGTCCCGTCAACGCGGTTCCACTCGATGTAGACGACATCGCGCTGAAGGCTCGACAGGTCGGGTACGCCGACGAATCGCCATTCGGCGTCGGTGCGGCAGTCGACGAGCACGGCCCGGGGGTCATCACTGAGCACCTTCCAGGCCTCTTCAGGCGTGATATCTCCCGCGTAGCTCACGGACGTGAGTCTCCCACAGCTAGCTGGGGCCGGGTGAACAGACCTTCCATGCTCCGTCCTCGCGCGCGAACGTCATCTCGACACCTTTGTTGTCCTCCGGCGCCTTGTCGAAATGATAGGTCACGATGGCCGTTGCACGGTCGCCGTCGATCACTACGTTGGTGACATCATCGACGAAACGGGCGCCACGTTTGGCAACCGAGTCACCCTGGCGGGCAAGCACATCGGCCTCCGTGCCGTGCAACTCCCGGCATGTGTAGACACGAAAGTCGGCAAGGTCCTGCCGCTGCAACGCATCGTTCTGACCGACCGCCGCCTGCCCGACACGCTGGTCCTCGGACAGCCGGTCCCCCCGGAACAGATTGAACAACCCGATTGCGATCACGACGATCACAATGACTACCAACGCGCCCAGAAACGGGGTGATGGTCGGCCGGCCGGCGTCGTCAGCTTCGGGTGGCACGGCTACCACAGTTTGCGAAGCACACCGGTCACTCGGCGCACCCTGTCCCGCGCGGTGGTCACGTCCGGCGCGGTGGCCAGTGCCACGCCCAGCCGGCGCCGGGCATCGGTCTCGTCCTGCGCACCGAACAGTCGAACGTCGCTCTCGGCCACCTCCAGCGCGTCGGCGAGCACCGCGCTGACGTTAGCCGGTGCGTCCTCGCCCCGAGCCGACTCGGCGCCACCGTAAACCACTTCGGCGGCACCCGGCGAGATCATGATGGTGTCCACGGACAGCCCGAGGATTGCCCTGGCGTGCAGTTCGAACTCCGAAAGCCGTTGCGACCGAAGGGTTACCAGACCGCTGTCGTGCGGTCTGGTACGAACGTCGGCAAAATAGACCTCGTCGCCGCGCACCAGAAGTTCGACACCGAACACGCCCCGCCCGCCCAGCGCATTGACGATGCGCGCCGCGATCGACTTCGCGGCGTCCAGCGCGGGCGGAGACATCGGCTGGGGTTGCCAGGCCTCGAGCACTTCGCCGTCGCCCTGGCGGTGCCCGATCGGCTCGCAGAAGTGCAGCCCGGGTCCGGTCGGTCCGGTCGTCCGGACGGTGATCAGGGTGACCTCGTAATCGACCTCGACGATCGTCTCGGCCAACACCCTGCTGTGGGCGATCCGGCCCGCTGCCACCGCGCGCTCCCAGGCGGCCTCGACGTCCTCGAGGCGCAGCAGCACCGACTGACCCTCGCCGGGCACGCCCACGATCGGCTTCACCACCAGCGGGAAGCCGGCATGCTCGGCCACCGCGGTCAGCTCTTCGGTCGATCCGGCGAACCAGAACGGCGCGGTCGGCAGGCCAAGCTCGTCGGCGGCCAGCCGGCGCATGCCTTCCCGGTCCAGGGTCATCCGGGCGCTGCGCGGCGTCGGGTACACCTCGTGACCACGCTCGGCGGCGGCGACCAGCGCGTCGACCGCGATAACGCCCGATTCGGTCACCACATAGCGCGGATTCACCTTCTCGATCATCGCGGTGAGCGCCTCGGCGTCGTTCATCTTGACCACCCCCGATCGGTCCGCGACGCCGTGCGCGGGCGCATCGGCATACCGGTCGACCGCGACGACATGGGCGCCGAGCCGCTGGAAGGCCAGCGTCAATTCACGACTCAGCTCCCCGGAGCCGAGCAGCATCACCGCGGTTCGGCCGTCGGCAGGCCGGACGTCCGGAGCGGGGTCAGCGGTGGACTCTATTACCGACTCGTCTTCAGTGGTTTCACTCATCGCCCGTCCAGCCTGCCAGATGCGGCGTGAGACGCTGAAGGCGTGGCCGAATCTCAACTGATCGAGACGGCGCTCGGTACGGTGCGCGTGCAGGCCCGCGGCAGCGGCGAAGCGGTGCTGTTCTGGCCCAGCCTGCTGATGACCGGCGACATGTGGGCGGCGCAGGCCGATTACTTCGCCAATCGTTGCCGCGTCATTCTGGTCGACCCGCCGGGCCACGGCCAAAGCCAGAAGCTTTCCGCCACTTTCAGTTTCACCGACTGCGCCCGGTGCATCGCCGACATCCTGGACGGGTTCGGCGTCCAGCGGGCACACTTCGTCGGCAACTCGTGGGGCGGCATGATCGGCGGCACGTTCGCCGCGTGCCATCCCGATCGCATCGGTCGGGCGGTGCTGATGAATTGCACCGCTTCGGCCGCAGGCACCCGGCAGAAGGTCGAATACGCTTTCCTGCTCCGGCTGGCCACGCTGCTCGGCGGCATCCGGCCGCCGCTCACCCGTTCGGTGCTCAGGGCCTTCCTGGGGCCCACGACGTTGCGGACCCGGCCCGACGTCGTCGCGTTCGTGCGGGACACCGTGCAGGCCGTCGACATCGACTCCGGCGGGTGGGCGGTGCGCAGCGTGGTGCCGGCCCGGCCGGACCAGCGGGAGCTTTTTGCCCAGGTTACGACGCCGGTGCTGGTGGTCGCCGGGGTGGAGGACGCGACGTTCCCGCTGCCCGAAACCATCGCGATGGCCGACGCCATCCCGGGCGCGGCCATCGCGGTGCTGGAAGGAGTCGCGCACCTGGCCGCGCTGGAGAACCCGGGCCTGGTCAACTCGCTGATCGAGAAGTTCCTGTTTGCGCAGTAGCTTCGTACCTATGACCCAGGCACCGCCGCTGCCGCCGCTGCACATGCGTCGTGACGTCTTCGACCCGACTCCGGAGTTGCGGGAGGTCCGCGAGACGACCGGGGTGCGCACGGTCGTCAACGCATTCGGCATGCAGGTGTATCTGGTGACCCGCTACGAGGACATCAAGGACGTGCTGGCCGATCACGAGCGGTTCTCCAACACCCGCCCGCCGGACTTCGTCGTTCCCGGAGCGCCGGTTCTCACCGAGGAGGAACAGGCCAGCGCCCGGGCCGGGAACCTGCTCGGCCTGGACCCACCGGAGCATCAGCGGCTGCGCCGCATGCTGACCCCGGAGTTCACCGCGCGGCGGATGAAGCGGCTGGAGCCGCGGATCGCCGAGATCGTCACCGACCAACTGGACACCATGGAAATCGCCGGGCCGCCCGCCGATTTGGTCGCGCAGTTCGCGCTGCCGATTCCGTCGCTGGTGATCTGCGAGTTGCTCGGCGTGCCGTACGCCGACCGCGAGGATTTTCAGCGGCGGTCGGCTCGCCAGCTCGACCTGTCCGCACCGATCCCCGAGCGGCTCGAAATTGTGCGACAGGGTCGCGAGTACATGGCGGGGCTGGTTGCCGGCGCGCGCCGAGATCCCGGTGAGGACATGCTCGGCATGTTGGTCCGCGAACACGGCACCGAGCTGTCCGATGACGAGCTGAGCGGCATCGCGAGCTTGTTGTTGCTGGCCGGGCACGAGACCACGTCGAACATGCTCGGCCTGGGCGCATTGGCCCTGTTGCGTCACCCCGAACAACTGGCCGCCGTCCGCGAAGATCCCGATGCCGCGGCGCCCGCCGTCGAGGAGCTGCTGCGTTATCTGTCGGTCGTGCACAGCACGATTCCGCGCATCACCACCACCGAGGTCGACGTCGCCGGGGTGGCGATTCCGGCCGGCGAGCTCGTTTTCCTGTCGCTGCCGCTGGGCAATCGTGACCCGAACTTCATCGACGAGCCGGAAGTTCTCGACATCGGGCGTGGTGCGGCCGGCCACCTGGCGTTCGGCCACGGCGTGCACCATTGTCTCGGCGCACCACTGGCCCGGATGGAGATGCGCATCGCGTTCCCGGCTCTGCTACGCAAGTTTCCGAAACTGGTGCTGGCAGAGCCGCTTTCGGATGTGCAGTTCCGCTCCTTCCACTTCATCTACGGCCTGCAGTCATTGGAGGTGAGCTGGTGAAAGTTCAAGCCGACCGCGACGTCTGCATCCAGGCCGGCAACTGCGTGATGGTCGCCGATGCCCTCTTCGATCAGGACGACGACGGCATCGTGGTGGTTCTCGTCGACGAGGTGCCCGACGGTGAGACGGACCGGGCGCGCGAAGCGGTCAAGCTGTGCCCGTCGCAGGCTTTGCGACTCGTCGACTAATCCTCGCGGTCCAGGTCGATGACGCCGGCCTTCGCCAGCAGTAGCAGGCTGACCACAAGCACCCAGATGGGGAAGGCGAGCGTCAGCCACATACTGATATCGCTGGCCAGCAGAAGTGCAACTGCCACAAGGTAAGTCGCGCCGACCAGCCAGCGCGGCATCAAGCCGGTCTTCAGCCAGATGGTCGCCAGCGAGATCATGAACACCGCCGCCATTCGCAGCGCGTAGGTCTTGCTGAACGCGAGCAGCAACGCCGGCCCGAACGTAGCCGTCTCGGGGCCGCTGTGCGACAACGCCATTCCGACCGCCGAAGCCGCAAACATCATCGCCAGGAAGAGCAAGCCACTGCCGATGAACACCGACGAAAAGAACTTGTCCTCATAGCGGCCGAACCCGTCGCGCACCACCCCGATGAACCACAGAAACGCGATACCGGCGAACGGCACCAGCGTCGACGCGATGCGCAACCGGGTACTCGCGCCATCCAGCCATTGCGCGCCCTCCGCGCCGCCCTCAGGCAGCGCCGTCCGGATCAGAATCAGCGCCGTTCCGAACAACAGCGCGAACAGCACCCCGGCGATCGCCGCGGCCCGCGGCGTGGACAACCGGCGCAAGCCCGGCGAGGTCATGGCTGACCCGGTAGTAGGCGGATCATCAGTCCGTTGGCCTCGGCCAGCAGGTTTTCCTCCGCATCGCGCAGTTCGGCATTGACGAATGCCTTGCGGCCCTCGGTCTTGGCCACCCATCCGCGTGCGGTCAGCGGGGAATCGATCGGCGTCACCTTTCGGTAGTCGACGTGCAGGAACGCGGTCCGGCTGATCGGGCGCCCGGCGGCGTGAATCACCATGCCGAACACCGAGTCGAACAACAGCGGCAGCACGCCGCCGTGCACTGCGTAGTTGCCGCCGACGGAGAACCGGCTGAACTGCACGCTCAACTCGACGCCGGCGGGCTCGAACTTGACCACCCGGTACGGCGGCATCAGCAGGCTGCCCGCGCCGGGCAGATCCGGCACCCGGTTGGCCGGGCCGATACCCTCGGGCGCCTCGAACGGATCGAGGAGCTTCACCAGCTCTTCGGCGCGGTCGGCGGCCTGCTCCCAGGTGTCGCTGTCCGGGTCCGCCGACACCGCAAGATCCTGTGCCCTGCGCATCGCCACCAGGAACCGGGCGAACCCCGGACCGGGTTCGGCGGCTTTGAAGTTCGGGAATCCGCCGTGCTTGTCGTAATCGGGGTCGATCAGTCTGGGATCGTCGGTCATCAGCGAGCCGCCAGAATATCGCGGCGCACGATCGTCTGATCGCGACCGGGACCCACGCCGATGCACGAAACATGGGCTCCGGCAAGCTCTTCCAGCCGCAGCACGTAGTCACGCGCCTTGGCGGGCAGATCGTCGAACACCCGGGCGCCGGAGATGTCCTCCCACCAGCCCGGCAGCTCTTCGTAGACGGGCTCGGCGCGCGCGAATTCACTCTGGGTCATCGGCATGTCGTCGGTGCGACGGCCGTCCACGGTGTATGCGACGCACACCGGTACGGTCTCCAGACTGGACAACACGTCGAGCTTGGTCAGGAAGTAGTCGGTGATGCCGTTGACGCGGGTGGCATAGCGGGCGATGACCGCGTCGAACCATCCGCAGCGGCGGCGCCGGCCCGTCGTCACGCCGACCTCGCCGCCGGTCTTGGCCAGGTACTCGCCGTTCGCGTCGAACAACTCGGTGGGGAACGGGCCGGAACCCACCCGGGTGGTGTACGCCTTCAGAATCCCCAACACCGTGGTGATGCGCGTCGGCCCGATGCCCGACCCGACCGCCGCGCCGCCGGCGGTCGGATTCGACGACGTCACAAACGGATACGTGCCGTGGTCGACGTCGAGCAAGGTGCCCTGCGAGCCTTCCAACAGCACGATTTCGCCATTCTCCAGCGCAACATTGAGCAGCCGGCGGGTGTCGGCGATGCGGCGCTTGAAGCCCTCGGCGCGGATCAACAGGGTGTCCAACACCGCGGTGGGCTCCAGCGCCTTGCGGTTGTAGATCTTGACCAGTACCTGGTTCTTGAATTCCAATGCGGCTTCGATCTTCTGGGCCAGCTGCGCCTCGTCGAGCACGTCGGCGACACGGATGCCGATGCGGGCGATCTTGTCCTGGTAACACGGACCGATACCGCGGCCGGTGGTGCCGATTTTCTTGCTACCCGCATACCGCTCGACGACCTTGTCGATGGCGACGTGATACGGCATCAGCAGGTGGGCGTCGGCGGAGATCAGTAGCCGCTCGGTGTCGACGCCGCGATCCGCCAGGCCCTTCAGTTCCTCCAGCAGCACACCGGGATCGACCACCACGCCGTTGCCGATCACGTTGGTGACGCCGGGCGTCAGGATGCCCGACGGAATCAAGTGCAGCGCGAAGTTCTCCCCCGTCGGCAGCACCACGGTGTGGCCGGCGTTGTTGCCGCCCTGATAGCGCACCACCCACTGCGCGCGGCCACCGAGCAGATCGGTGGCCTTACCCTTGCCCTCGTCGCCCCATTGGGCGCCGATGAGCACGATTGCCGGCATGGCGTAGTCTCCCCGCTCATCTGCCTCGAACTCTGTCCAGCCGGTGAGCCACCCTATCCCAGGCGCGCACGTGAGGAGCAGATTGACCGAGTGCGAGGAGCTGCCTTGATCACCACAGATGTTGTGGTGTTGCTGTTCGGCGGCCGCCGTCCGCTTCGCCCGCTGGCCGGATTGGCCGCACAGCGAGTGGACGGGCCGGACGACATCGACGCGGCGGTGGCGCGCTGCGGGCGACTGATCGTGGTCGGTTCCGATGCCGACCTGGCCGCGGTGCTCACCCGGCTGCTGCGCGCCGACCGGCTCGATGTGGAAGTCGGCCATGCGACCGGTTGGTGGACGGCACGCACGGCCCGGCGCGGGACCGCCCGGCGGGTACCGCTGATCCGTGACGACACCGGTCAGGTCATCGTCGGCGCGGCCGAATGGACCGGCTCGCCGCTGCGGGGCGAGGCGGTGGTGGACGATACACAGCTGTTCGACGGCGAGGTCCCCGGCGTGCGGATGGAACCGACGCCGACATTGCCCGGATTGCGCGCGGCGGTGACGGGTCGGGGCCGACGGCGCTGGGTGACCGGGCGGGCCGCGCAGCTCGGCACCACCGGCGCGGT
Organism: Mycobacterium sp.; assembly: GCF_050701515.1. Taxonomy (GTDB): domain Bacteria; phylum Actinomycetota; class Actinomycetes; order Mycobacteriales; family Mycobacteriaceae; genus Mycobacterium. The sequence continues at coordinate 17,697 of NZ_JBOGDB010000053.1, forward strand.
GGTGGTTCGCGACGGCGTGCCCGCGCCGCGACCGGTCCGCCGATCGAGCTTTTATCGGCACACGCACGGCTGGCTGCTGGTGAAATAGGCCGATGCGGATCATTGTCACAGGCGGCAACGGCGGCGTCGGCAAGGCGACCGCCACGGCACTGGCGGCGGCCGGCCACAGCGTGCTGATCACCGGCCGCGACGTCCCGAAGGCCGAGCAGGCCGCCGCCGAGATGGTGGGAGACGTCGAGGTGGCTCATCTCGATCTGGGCGTGCTGGCCAGCGTGCGCAAGTTCGCCGACTCGGTGGACACCGTCGATGTGTTGGTGAACAACGCCGGTGTGCTGGGTCTGCCCCTCACCCGCACCGCGGATGGCTTCGAGGCGCACATGGGCACCAACTACTTGGGGCATTTCGCCTTGACGTGCCTGCTCGGCGACAGGATCAAGGATCGGGTGGTGTCGGTGACCAGCATGAACTACCAGTTCAGCCGCCTGTGTCTGGACGACCTCAACTGGCACAACCGCGAGTACTCGAAGTGGGCCGCCTACGGCCAGTCCAAACTCGCCGTCATGCTCTTCACCAACGAACTAGCGAGAAGGGGTGTCCGTGCGATCGCGGCCGATCCCGGCGGCGCGGACAGTGACATCGCCAGGTACAGCACCGGCTATCTGGGTTGGACGTACCGGCAACGTTGGCTGCGCAATTTTCCGCAGAGCGCGAAGACCGCCGCACGGTCCAGCGTCCTCGCGGCGACCACAGACCTGCCGAGCGGGACGTATCTGGCCCCGCGCTTCAAACAATTCGGCAAGCCGCGAGTGACCAAGCCCGTCAAGAAAGCCCGCGACCCGGAGATGGCCCGCCGGTTGTGGGAACTGTCCGCCGAGCTGACCGGCTGTGACTGGTCGGGCCGAATCCCGGTAGTTTCGTGAGGTGAGCATTCGTCCGACGCACCAGTCGGTGCGGCCCAGCCCGGTCTTCCTGGCGATCGTGACGATGACCGCGGTGGGCGGCGTGCTGGCCTGGATGTCCGCCGCGTCCATCCGGCCCCTGGCCTATGTCGGGGTGTTCACCTTCGTCATCGCCGGCTGGCTGGTGTCCCTGTGCCTGCACGAGTTCGCGCACGCCTTCCTCGCGTGGCGGTTCGGCGACCACGGTGTCGCGATGCGCGGCTATCTGACCCTCAACCCGCTGAAGTACTCGCATCCGTTGCTCTCGCTGGGGCTGCCGGTGCTAGTGATTCTGTTGGGCGGCATCGGCCTGCCGGGCGGCGCGGTGTACGTGCAGACGTCATTCATGACCAAGTGGCAGAAGACGACCGTCAGCCTGGCCGGCCCGGCAACCAACATCCTGTTCGCCATCGTGTTGCTGGTACTGACCCGGCTGTTTTACGACGCGCAGCACAACGTCTTCTGGGCCGCGATGGCATTCCTGGGATTCCTTCAGGTGACCGCGACAGTGCTCAACCTGCTGCCGGTCCCCGGCCTGGACGGCTACGGCGCGCTGGAACCACACCTGAGCCCGGAAACCCAGCGCGCGCTGGCACCCGCCAAGCAATGGGGTTTGTTCGTCCTGCTGTTCCTGCTGATCGCGACGCCGCTGAATCAGTGGTTCTTCGGGGTGGTGGGCTGGTTCTTCGACATGTCCGGTGTGGGCAGGTGGCTGATATCGGACGGCCTGCAGTTCACCCGGTTCTGGTCGGCCTGGATGTGAGCGACGCCTTGCGATATATGCGTCGTTACGCATAGATTGCAGACATGGGCGCCGGCCACACTCACACCAGTGGCGACACCCGTGTCAGCCGGATGTTGATCGCCGCGGCCATCCTGTCCGGCTTCTTCGTGCTCGAGCTGACCACTGCGCTACTGATCAATTCGATTGCGCTGCTGGCCGATGCGGGTCACATGCTCACCGACCTGGTCGCCCTGTTCATGGGCCTGACCGCGGTGCTGGTGGCCCGGCACGGCAGCGCGTCGCCGGCGCGGACCTACGGCTGGCACCGCGCGGAGGTGTTCACCGCGGTGGCCAACGCGGTGCTACTGCTGGGCGTGGCGGCGTTCATCCTGTACGAGGCGTTCGAGCGGCTCGGCGATGCGCCGGACATTCCGGGTGTGCCGATGATCGTCGTCGCACTGGCCGGCCTGCTGGCCAACGCCGTGGTGGTGGTGCTGCTGCGGTCCAGCTCCAAGGACAGTCTGGCGGTCAAGGGTGCCTACATGGAGGTGGTGGCCGACACCGTCAGCAGCATCGGTGTGCTGATAGCCGGCATCGTGACGGTGACGACGCACTGGCCGTACGCCGACATCGTGGTCGCGGTCTTCGTCGCATTGTGGGTGCTGCCGCGGGCGATCTCGCTGGCGCGAGCGGCGCTGCGGATCCTGTCCGAGTCCTCGCCCAGCCACATCGACGTCGAGGAGCTGCGCACCGCGCTGGGCGCCGTCGAAGGCGTGACCGAAGTGCACGACCTGCACGTGTGGACGCTCGTTCCGGGCAAGGACATGGTCACCGCGCACCTGACCACGACCGCCGATTCGGCGCGGGTGCTTGACGACGCGCGGACGGTGCTGACCGCGCGCGGGCTCGAACATGCGACGGTGCAGATCGAGCCGCCGGATGCCGCAGGCGACTGCAACTGCGCAGCGACCTGGTAGGGCGTTAGCTCAGCCCGAGTTCAGTTCGCGCGGTCGGGTCACAATCGTCGAGCAGATCCAGACAGCGGGCGTATTCGTCGGTTTCGCCGATCGCGTCGGCGGCCCGCGCGAGCGAGGCCACGCAGCGCAAGAAACCCCGATTGGGTTCGTGCGCATACGGCACCGGGCCGAATCCCTTCCATCCGTTGCGACGCAGTTGGTCGAGGCCGCGGTGGTAACCGGTGCGGGCGTAGGCGTAGGCGGTGATGGCCTTGTCGTCGGCCAACGCGTCCTCGGCGAGCACCGCCCACGCCACCGATGCCGTCGGGTGCGCGGCAGCCACGATGGCCGGGTTCTCGCTTGCCTGCAGCTCGGCCTCGGCCGCGCTGTCGGCGGGCAGAAGTATCGGATCCGGTCCCAGAAGATCGCCCATCCGCGTCATGGGCCTATTGTGCCGTGGGGTGGATAAGCTCGGCGCACAGACGTCGTTACGGGAGGACTGCAGCGGGATGTCGAACCCATCAGGGCCCGACCAGGGTAATGAACCGGCTGTGGAATCGGCGGGTGAAGCCGCCGACGTCGAATCGGCCGGTGCGGAAACCGTCGAGCAGCCAGCCGAGCAGCCACAACAGCCGGAGGCGCCGGCCGAAATCAAGGGCGAGCGGCGGTTCACCGCTCCTTCCGGGTTCGACGTCGGATCGACGCAGCAGATCGACACGCCTCCCGAGCCAGCTACCGAGGTGCTGTCGGTGCCAGACCCGCCGGGCAGCCCGGCGGCAGCGACGTCGGTCACCGAGCCGGTGTCCAAACCGGCTGCGCCGCAGGTTATCCCGGCCCGCGGCGAAGGGCCGACGCCGCCGCGCAGTAGCCGCAGCTGGGGTTGGGTGGTGGCGCTGCTGTTGGTCATCGCCGCACTGGTAGCCGTCGCGATACTGGGCACGGTGCTTTTGACCCGCAGTTCCGAGCCGAAGGTGTCGCAGGAGGACATGGTCCGCTCGGCGATCCGAAACTTCGACGTCGCGGTGCAGAACGGTGACCTGGCCACGCTGCGCGGCATCACCTGCGGGGCCACCCGCGACAGCTACGTCAACTACGACGACCGCGCATGGGCCGACACCCACGCCCGGGTGGCCGCGGCCAAGCAGTATCCGGTGGTGGCCAGCATCGACCAGGTAGTGGTCAACGGAGAACATGCCGAAGCCAACGTGACCACGTTCATGGCCTTTGCGCCGCAGATGCGGTCCACCCGGAGCTTCGATCTGCAGTTCCGCGACGATCAGTGGAAGATCTGCCAGGCACCCATCAGCTAACCGGCGGTCACCGATCGGCCGGCACTATGCAGATCGTTGCATGCCTCGACGACCCGCTCCGACATACTGGCCTCGGCCTTCTTCATGTAGCTGCGCGGGTCGTAGGCCTCCTTGTTGCCCACCTCGCCGTCGATCTTCAGCACACCCTCGTAGTTGGTCAACATGTGTCCGGCCACCGTCCGGGTGAACGCGTACTGCATATCGGTGTCGACGTTCATCTTGACCACGCCATAGCGCAGCGCCTCCTCGATCTCCGACTTCAGCGATCCGGAGCCGCCGTGGAAGACGAAGTCGAAAGGCTTTGAGCCCTCAGGCAATCCGAGCTTGGCCGCCGCGACCTTCTGGCCCTGCTCTAGGATGTCGGGGCGCAGTTTGACGTTGCCCGGCTTGTACACGCCGTGCACATTGCCGAAGGTGGCGGCTAGCAGGTACTTGCCGTGCTCGCCCGCGCCAAGCGCCTCGATGGTCTTCTCGAAGTCCTCGGGAGTGGTGTAGAGCTTCTCGTTGATCTCGGCCTCGACGCCGTCCTCCTCGCCGCCGACCACGCCGATTTCGATCTCCAGGATGATCTTGGCGGCCGCGGCCTCCTTCAGCAGTTCCGTGGCGATCGCCAGGTTCTCGTCGATCGGCACCGCCGAGCCGTCCCACATGTGCGACTGGAACAGCGGGTTGCCGCCTGCTGCCACCCGATGCTGCGAGATCGCCAGCAGTGGCCGGACGTAGGTGTCCAGCTTGTCCTTCGGGCAGTGGTCGGTGTGCAGGGCGACGGTGACCGGATACTTCTCGGCGACGATGTGGGCGAACTCCGCGAGCGCGACCGCGCCGGTCACCATGTCCTTGACGCCCAGGCCGGAGCCGAACTCCGCCCCGCCGGTGGAGAACTGGATGATGCCGTCGCTGCCCGCGTCGGCGAAGCCCTTCAGCGCGGCATTGATGGTCTCCGAGGACGTGCAGTTTATCGCCGGAAACGCAAACGCGTGCTCCTTGGCGCGGGCCAGCATCTCGGCATAGGCCTCAGGCGTGGCGATCGGCATGGGACTTCCTCCCGGTGACGCAGGTGTTTAGCAGTATCGCAAACAGCACGGATTCGGGCTTGGCCAGTTGCGACCGGTATCTTGGGGCGTCATGACCACCACGGTGATGGCCCTGCCAGGGATCATGGACCCGATGTACTGGCTCGGGCCTGGTGGCCTGTTTGCCTCCGCGGTCCTGCCCGGCATTTTGATCATCGTCTTCATCGAGACCGGCCTGCTGTTCCCGCTGCTGCCCGGCGACTCGCTGCTGTTCACGGGCGGCTTGCTGGCCGCCAAGGGCACCATCGACATTTGGACGTTGGTGGTCGCGGTGCCCATCGTGGCTGTACTGGGCGACCAGACCGCGTATTTCATCGGACGACGTATCGGTCCCGCGCTGTTCGACAAGGAAGACTCCCGCTTCTTCAAGAAGCGCTACGTGACCGAGTCACACGAGTTCTTCGAGAAGTACGGGCCGTTCACGATCATCCTTGCCCGCTTCGTGCCGATCGTGCGGACGTTCACCCCGGTGCTGGCGGGCGTCTCCTACATGCGCTATCCGGTCTTTCTCGGGTTCGACATCGTCGGGGGCATCGCGTGGGGCGCGGGTGTGACGCTGGCCGGCTACTTCCTGGGCAACGTGCCGTTCGTCAACAAGCACCTCGAGCTCATCATCCTGGGCATCGTGTTCGTGTCGATCCTGCCGGGCATTATCTCGGTCGGCCGTGCCCTGCTCAACCGCAGCCGCCGTGGTGGCACGAACCCGCAGCCGGAACCCGCCGAAAAGGCAGACCCGCTCCCCGAGCAGTCGAGCTAGGGCCGGCCCGCCTCCAGCGCGCGGATCAGGCTGGCGGCGTCCCACGGACCCTTGTGCCGCTTGCCGTTGACGAAGAACGTCGGCGTGGAATTGAGGTCCATCACCTCGGCGTCCTGCGCATCGTCCCCCACGCGGTGCAGCACCTTCGAAGGGTGCACACGCACGTCCTCGTCGAACTGCTCGAGGTCGAGGCCGACCAAATTGGCGTACCGGTATATGTCCGCCCACTCCAGATCGTCCTGGTGCGCGAAGAGTTCCCGCCCCATCTCGAAGAACTTGCCCTGACGGGCCGCCGCCTCGCTGGCCCTCGCTGCATCGAACGCGCGCGGGTGCACACGCTCCAGGGGTAGGTGGCGCCACACGTAGCAAAGGTCGTCGCCCAGACGCACTCGCATCTCGTCGATCGCGCCGGTTGCGCGGCTGCAGAACGGGCACTCGAAGTCGCCGTACTCCACCAGCGTCAGCGGTGCGTCGGGGTTGCCCCTGATGTGATCGCGCTCCGGATCGACCGGGCGCACGAGCTTCAGCCCCACCGGGTCGGGCGGGCTGATCCAGTCGGTGAACCGGAAGATGGCCCACCCCAACACGAAGGCCAGCACCGACGCGATCAACACGCCGATGCGTGCCTGGTCCTGCTTGCCGGGGTCGTCGATCGCGAGATCGACGATGAAAAGGGAGAGGGTGAACCCGATTCCGGACAGCGCAGCGCCGCCGGCGACCCGGCGCAGGGTCAGCCCAGGCGCCAGTTGGCCCCACTTGGTCGCGGTGACCAGTGCGGTGGCGCCGGTGACGCCGACGAACTTGCCCAGCACCAGACCCGCAACGATGCCCCACGTCAGTGGGGAGCGTGCCGCCGCGGAGATCGCCTCTTCGTCGAGGCGCACGCCGGCGTTGGCAAGCGCGAACACCGGCAACACCAGGAACGACACGTACGGTCCGATGTCGGTCTGCAGCCGCTCGTTGATCGAAATCGAGTCGCGTAGGCGGCGGGTGGCCTCGCGGGCATACTTCGAATTGGGTGACTGCCGAAACGCCCGGATTAGGTCGACGGCCTGTTCGACGCGCTGCCGCTCGGGGGTGAACACCGGGATCAGCAGGGCGACCGCGACGCCGGCCAGGGTCGGGTGCACTCCTCCCAAGAACAGCGCCACCCAGAGCATGAATCCCAGCACCGCGTAGGCGGGTCCGCGCAGCACCGGCAGAAGCCGGACCGATGCCAGGGCGGCGATCAGCGCCGCGGCGAACAGCAGCGGCATGATCCGAACGTGCTCGGAGTAAAACAGCGCGATCACGATCAGTGCCCCGACATCATCGACGATGGCCAAGGTGAGTAGGAAAGTTCGCAGGCGCGCAGGGTATTTCGGTCGGATGACGGCCAAGGCGCCGATCAGGAAGGCGGTGTCGGTCGAGATCACCACACCCCAGGCGTGCGCGTCGTCGCTGGACACGTTGAACGCCAGGAAAACGGCGGCGGGCACGATCAGACCGGCCATCGCGGCGACAAAGGGCACCGCCGCCCTGGCCCGGTCGGTGAGTTCGCCGATGGTGAGCTCGCTGGTGACTTCGAGGCCCACGATGAAGAAGAAGAACGTCATCAGACCGTCGTTGACGATCTGCTTGACCGTGAGCTCGGCGTGCATGTCGCCGAAACTCACGCCGATCGGAGTGTTCCAGAATGTCGAATAGCTATCCGCCCAGGGCGAATTCGCCCACAGGATGGCGGCGACAGTGAAAGCCAGCAGCAGCGCCGCCGCGGTGTTCTCGGTGGCGGCAACCGTTTTGGCGTTGCGGTTGAAGCGTGTTGGCAGCAGACGAACGATACGCGGAACCTCGACGTTCACCGCCGGGCGTGCTCCGCAAACACGGCGAGTAGATCGGGTTGGTCGACGGCGCTCGGCGAAACAACGTCATCTGGCTTGGCACCCAAAAGGATTCGCTTGATCGGGATCTCGAGCCGCTTGCCGGTCATGGTTCGCGGTATGCCCGGGACGTCCACGATGGCGTCGGGCACATGCCGAGGCGAGGCTCCGCTGCGAATGGCGGCGGTGATCTTCTCCCGCAATTCGTCGTCCAGCGCCGCGTCGTCAGCGAGATGGACGAACAACGGCATCCAGTAGCCGCCATCGTCCTGCTCGACACCCACCACCAGACAGTCGCGAACCTCCGGGAGCGATTCGACCGCGTTGTAGATCTCCGCGCTGCCCATGCGTACACCCATCCGGTTCAAGGTGGCATCCGAACGGCCATGCACCACAACCGAATCCCGATCGGTGATGGTGATCCAGTCGCCGTGACACCAGACACCTGGGTACTTCTCGAAGTACGCCCTGCGGTAGCGGCTGCCGTCGGGGTCGTTCCAGAAGAACACCGGCATCGACGGCATCGGCTGGGTGAGCACCAGCTCACCGGCCTGCCCGACGACCGGGGTGTCGGCGTCCGTCCAGGCTTCCACCGCGGCGCCCAGGCAGATGCAGTTCAGCTCGCCGGCCACGATCGGCACCAGCGGACAACCGCCGATGAAGGCCGTCACCATGTCGGTGCCGCCGCTGGCCGACACCACCGGAATCTGGCGGCCGACGCCGTCCTGCACCCACCGAAAACCCGAGGCGGGCAACGGTGAGCCGGTGGAGCCGACCGCGCGCAGGGCGTCCAGCGGATACTCCTTGCCGGGGTGCAGGTCTTCCTTCGCACAGGCCAGCAGGTAACCGGCGCCGGCCCCGAACAGCGTGACGCCGTGGTCGGAGACCACCTGCCACAGACTGTCGGTATTCGGATGGGTCGGGCTGCCGTCGTAGAGCACCACGGTGGAGCCCACCAGCAGCCCGGACACCAGCAGGTTCCACATCATCCAGCTGGTGCTCGACTGCCACATGAAACGGTCCGCCGGACCCAGATCCAGGTGCAGGCTCAGGTATTTCATGTGTTCGAGCACGACGCCGCCATGGCCGTGGGCGATGCCCTTCGGCGTCCCGGTGGTTCCGGACGAGAACAGCACCCACAGCGGGTGGGCGAACGGGACGGCGGTGATCTCCAGCGGCGCATCGAGGTCCAGTACCCGAGACCACGGCGTGACGTCGTCGTCGACGACCTCGTTGCCGAGCCGTGGCACCAGCACGGTGGCCTTCAGTGTCGGCAGCTGCGCCCGGATTTCGGCCAGTTCCTTACTGCGATCGTGGCGTTTCCCGCCGTACACCGAGCCGTCGGTGGCCACCAGCACGCTCGGTTCGAGCTGCCCGAGGCGGGCCACCACACCCGCGACCGCCAGGTCCTGGTTGCACACCGCCCAGGTCGCGCCGACGCTGGCCGCGCCGAGGAACGCCGCGACCGCTTCACCCGTGCTCGGCAGATAGCCGACGACCCGGTCGCCCGGTTTGACGCCGAGCCGACGCAGGTAGTTGGCGAACGACGCCGTCTCCTGGCGCAACCGTGCCCACGACCATTCCGTCGAACCGTCCTCCCCGACGACGACCAGCGCCGGCCGCTCGTCGCTTTCATGCCGGAACGCCTCGACCGCGTAGTTCAGCGTCGCACCGGGAAACCATTGGGCGCCAGGCATTTCCGTGCTGGTGAGCACGGTGTCCGCCACGTCGGAGGCGCGGATGTCGAAGAAGTGCCACACCGCGTCCCAGAACCAGGCGATGTCGTCCAGCGACTTCGACCACAGCCGGCGGTAGTCGTCGAACTCACCCCGACCGGTTTCGGCGAGCCAGGCCATGAAGCGGGTGAGGTTGGCGTTCTCGACGGTCTCCTCGTCCGGTGTCCAGCCGCCGGGTTGGGTCATTCCGGTGTTTCCTCCTCTGCGACTGCGTGGGCAGCCTCCATAAGCATCCAGCCGGACAGTTGCACCGACATGTCCCGTTCCGGAACCGAGGACGCGTTGACGGCACCCTCGACGAACTGGGCTTCTTGGCCGCCAGTGGCCGGCAGCTCGGCGTTCCGGTCCCAGAATGGCCCGAACAGCGGCAGCCCGTCGACCGTCTGACGGTGATCCCAGGCCGACTGCGCGGATTTGAGCACCAGATTTCGGGCGGTGTCCCGGGCCGCGGCGTCCTGCGGCGTCCGCACCGGCAACATGGTGGCGACCAGCGCCAGGTAGCGGGCCAGGATCCCGTTGAACAATCCGCCGTCGCCGCCGCCTGCGCCCTTGATCACGCCACCGGGCGCCATCTCCTTGGCCACCGCGGCGACCAGCCGATGCACCCGCAGCGCGTGGTCGTCGTCTTGGGTTCGCACCGCGAGCTCCGTCTCCAACCCGAGCACCACGCCCTGACAGTAGGTGTACTGCGCCCGCACCAGCGAGCCGGCCTTGATGCCGTCGAACACCAGGTGGTTCTCCGGGTCGATCAAGGTTTCGTCGATCCAGTCCGCCATCTGCTGGGCGCGCCGCAGCCGGTCGTCGTAGCGGGCCAGGAAGATCCCGGCGGGGCCGTTGGCGGGCGCGTTGAAGAACTGATCCTGTTTACGCCAAGGAATTCCGCCGCCATCCTCGGGCACCCAGGCGTTGACGAACTGGTTGCACAGCTTCTTCAGCGCGCCGGACTTCTCCACGCCGACCAGCCGGCCGGCCCGTTCCAGCGCCAGCGCCAGCCACGCCATGTCGTCGTAGTAGTCGTTGATCCAGGACAAGTTGTTGCGCAACCGATGTGACCGGACCTGGCGGGCGATCTTCTTCTCCCGGTCGGGTTGCGGGTCACGCAGCTGCGCGTCGACCAGGTTGTCCAGCAGATGGGCCTGCCACCAGTAATGCCAGGTGCCGAACCAGCGGTCGCGCCGGGTCGACGGCCAGGCGACGACCCCGAGCTGGGTGCCCGGCAGCTGCCAGAGCCTCTTCAGATGTCGCTGCGCGACTGCGGCTTCAGCGCTGGCCGCACGATTTGCCCATAGCTGATCCATGCCGTTGATCCTGCCCTACCAGGCCCGCGATATGTCAGCCCATTGCTTGATCCAGGTGTGCATCGCGATGCCCGCGGCGACGGCCGCGTTGATGCTGCGGGTCGAGCCGAACTGGGCGATCGACACGGTCAGGGCCGCGCCGGCCTTGGCCTCGGCGGTGATCCCCGGGCCCTCCTGCCCGAAGATCAGCAGGCAGGCCCGGGGCAGCGCGGTGTCTTCGACCCGCTGCGCGCCAGGCACGTTGTCCACCGCGACGACGCTCAGCCCGGCTTCCGCGGCGAAGGCCAGCAGGTCGGCCGTCGTGTCGTGGTGGCGCAGCCGCTGGTAACGGTCGGTGACCATGGCACCGCGCCGGTTCCAGCGGCGCCGGCCGACGATGTGCACGGTATCCACCGCGAACGCGTTGGCAGTCCGCACCACCGCTCCGATGTTCGCGTCGTTGCCGAAGTTCTCGATCGCGATGTGCAGCGGATGTCTGCGCTGGTCTATGTCGGCGATGATGGCTTCGCGCGTCCAATAGCGGTAGGCGTCCACGACATTGCGGGCATCGCCGTCGCGCAGCAGCGTGGGGTCGTAGCGGGGATCGTCGGGCAGCGGACCCTGCCAGGGGCCGACACCGTTGGTCTCGCCCCATTCGGTGGGACCCGCTTCAGGCACGGGTGGTCCACAGCCCGGCGTGGGTTCCCACCATCGACACCGACGCGTAGAGCAGGGCGTCGTTGATCTCGCCCTGCGTGCACAACGAGGCCCTGATGCTGACGGCGTCCAGCGACGCGTCGGGCAGCACCAGCACGGAGGCTCCGTAGATGTCGCAGGCGTGGCTGAGGCCAGGGGCCGGCAGCGTCGGGGCGGCCAGCACCATCATCGGACCGCCGCGCCGGGCCGAGTCGTCGCGGTAACGCGATGCCAGACCGTTGATTTCAAGGCCCAGCAGCATGTAGCCCTTCCCGGTGAAGGCGGCCGGGTCGCCCAGTGCGACCGGGAGGAGGCGGGTGCCGTCGGCGCTGAACGCGTCGACGCTCGTCGTCCGCAGCGTCAGGCCGGTGTCGTTCTCGTTCGTCGGCGGCACGCCGACCGGAAAGGCGGCCGCATATGCTGCCACGGTCCCCGGAATCCGGTCTTTCGGCGAGTACACATAGACCCCGCGCACCTGGCTCTGGTCCCGCATCGGACCCAAACACGCTGTGCCGGTGAGCCGGTCGGGTGTCGGAGCGGCCACCGGTTGCACGGCGAGACTGGTCACGTCACGGCAGCCGCCGATGGCATTGGCCTCGATTGGATGTGCCAGCGCGCCATACAACCCGAACCGAATGTCTTCGGGTTTGGTGTGGTCCCCGCCGGTTTGCGACGGCGACGCGTCGACGTCGACCAGCACGTAGTCGCCGTCGAACCGCAGGTTGGACACGCCGATGTTCCAGCCCAACACGGCCAGCGATTCGCCCATCGTGGCGGCCTGCACGCTGTATGGATGTGCCTGCTCGTCACCGCTCGAGCACGCCGACGTCACCGCGAGCATGACCGCCGACAGCAACGCGATTAGCGACCGCACCATTCGAGTGCGACTCAAGTTCTTCCGCGGCCCTTGCCCACCACCTTGGTCATGGCGCGCACCAGGTTTCGCGGCACCATCCGCCCGGCGGTGGTGAGCGCCTTGTACTGCGCGCCGGGAACGATCACGACCTTGCCCTTGGCGACGTCGGCCAGGCACTCGCGCACCACGTCCTCGACCTCGAGCCACAGGAACGACGGCGTGCCGCCCATCTCGATCCCTGCGCGTTCGTGGAACTCGGTGCGCACGAAGCCGGGGCACAACGCGTGCACCCCGACGCCGGTGCCGCCAAGACCGTTGGCCAGTCCCTCGGAAAACGCGATCACCCATGCCTTGGATGCGGAGTACGTCGACCCGCGGCCGGGCAGCAGGCCGGCGACGCTGGCGACGTTGATGACGGTGCCGTCGCCCGCGTCCATCATCGGCGGCAGCGCGGCGTGGGTCAGCTGCATGACGGCCGTAACGTTCACGTCCAGCTGTGTTTGCAGCAACTCGAGATGCGAGGTCCAGAACTCGCCGGAGGTGCCGAACCCGGCGTTGTTGACCAGAACCTTCACCCCGGCGGATAGCCGGTCGGCAACCTTGGCGCGGCCGGTGGCGTCGGCCAGGTCTACCGGCAGCACCTCGACGTTCGCGCCCGCTTCGTCGTGCAGTTCGGCGGCCAGCCGTTCCAGCCGTTCGACATCACGGGCCACCAGCACCAGGTCGTGTCCGTCGATGGCGTAACGCCGGGCGAAGCCGGCCCCCAGCCCGGACGTCGGTCCGGTGATCAAGGCGACGGGGCGGGGCATGCCGACAGGTTACTTACCGCTGATAGTGCGGCGACTGGCGGCCGTTACGCGACTGCGGTGGACGCCGCACCGGTTCCGAGCGTTCGGGTCGATACGGTTCGCCCCGCTGGCTGCGGCGGCCCACGTCGGCC
>NZ_JBOGDB010000054.1:0-101632 GCF_050701515.1 Mycobacterium sp.
AAACCTCTGGCTCACTGAATAGTTCGGTGACGAACCAGCCGCGGTCGGCCTCCCAGATCACCGGCGGGTTCAGACACTCCTCGATCGTGGTCCAGATCGAGAACGACGGCGCGAACTCGTAACCGTCGACCGTGAGATTCGACCCGTCGCGGGTCCCGAGTTCATCGATGTCGGAGAACAGATGGTCGGCCGCGTACCGCGCGAATACGTCGGACAGCCCGGGTTCCACGCCGATCCCGACCAGCGCGAGCCGTCCGGCCGACTTCCAGTCGTCCGCCACGGCGAACTGCTCGTCGCCGAGCTTGACACCGGTGAGCCGGTAGGGCTCTTCAGGGTGACGCTGCGACAAGCTCATCGCCATGTCGAGGTAATCCGCGCCACCCGCGAGTGCCCCGTTGAAGATGGGCATGACGAACCGAGGGTCGACGGCGTTCATCACATGCGTGATCTCGTGGCGGCGAACCAGTTCGGCCACCGCGTCGGCCGATGTCGCGTCGACCTGCGCGGCGGAGAACCGGCCATCGCCAACGGCGTCGGCGGCCTGCTTGGCCCGGGTCTCGTCGTAGTCACAGACCACGATCCGATCGAAGAACTCTCTTCGCAGGGCGATCGAGCAGAAGGCCGAGCCCACACCGCCGGCGCCAACCAACAGGATTCGCATGCGCAAGACCGTACGCCCGGTCCACACTGTCGAAATGCCCATTTTGCACATCGAGCACGAGATCAGCGACCTGTCGACCTGGCTGGAGACCTTCAGGAAGTTCGCGCCCGCTCGAGAGCAGGCCGGCGTCACGCAGGCCGAGGTGTTTCAGCCGAACGACCACCCGAACTACATCGTGGTCAATCTGCGCTTCGAGAACGTAGATGCCGCAAGCAATTTCCGTAGGTTTCTGATCGAGCGGATATGGGCGTCCCCGGAGACCGCGCCGGCCTTGGTGGGTGCCCCGACCGCCCGGATTCTCACCGAGGTGGCGCTCTAGCTAGACCGACACCGGCAGCGTCGACATCCCCCGCAACGTCAGGTTCTGTTTGTATTGCGGCTCGCTGGCCATTCGGGCCTGCGGGAAACGCGCCGTCACCGCCGTTAACGCAACGGCTGCCTCCACCCGGGCCAACGGTGCGCCCAGGCAGAAGTGCGGGCCCTTGCCGAATCCCAAGTGCCGGATCGACTCTCGGTCGGGATCGTATTCGTCGGGGCGATCGAAGGCCGCCGGATCGTGCTGAGCGGCGGCGAGTAACAACATCATGGTGTCACCCTTGACGACCGTGGTGTCGCCGATCGTCATGTCGTCGGCGGCAATTCGGCCCATCAGCTGAACCGGTGGGTCGTAGCGCAACGTCTCCTCCACGACAGCGGACACCCGTGACGCGTCGGCACCCAGTGCGGCCCACTGCCCCGGATGGCGCAGCATCGCCAGAATCGCGTTGGCGATCAAATTCACGGTCGTCTCGTGACCGGCGACCAGCAGCAGATTGCACGTCGCGATGATCTCCTCCGCGGTCAGCTGATCCCCTGACTCCTCCACGTGGATCAAGGCCGACATGAGGTCGTCACCCGGATCGGATCGGCGCTGCGTGATCAGGTCGCGCAGGTAGTCGCGCAGCCACACCGCGGCCTGCATCCGGTCCTCGAATCCGTCGGGCGCCTGGCCGGTGAAGGTGATGAACGGATCCAGCGCCTGCGCGAGCAGCGCGGAGGCCCGGCTGAACTTGGGCTCGTCTTCCAACGGCACCCCGAGCAGGCGGCAGATCACCGCCACCGGCAGCGGATAGGCGAGGTCGGCGATCACCTCGAAATGGCCGGCGGCGGCAACCTTGTCAAGCAGCGAGTCGACCAACGTGGTGATGTCGGGCTCCAGGGCCTTGACCACCCTCGGCACGAACGCCTTGCTGACCAGCTTGCGCAGCCGGGTGTGGTCGGGCGGGTCCAGGAACAGGAATCCGGGCGGGCCGAGCGGCCGGGCCTGGTGTCCGGCCGCGATCTCGCGCTGCGCGATGGTCGACTTGAGCCGGTCACTGGCCGACGACGGGTGCCGCAGCACGTCGTCGCAGTCCTGATACGACGAGAACACCGTGAGGTTGAACTCCGGCAGTTGCAGCGGGCCGCGCTCACGAATCTGCTCGTATGCCGGATACGGGTTGGCCCGGTTGGCCGGGTTGAGCAGCTGCACCAACAGCGCCTGCGAGTCAGCGGTGGTCGTCATGCATTTATTGTGCACGCGTCAAAGAGCAGCGCAGGTCAGCTTTGCAATCTGCTCTTCGCGCAAGCGCTCATCGCCGGTAATACCGGCCCAGAACATGCGCCCGCAGCTCGTCGAACTCGCCGGCCCTGATCGCTGCGCGGATCCGGTCCACGAGCCCGATGACGAACCGCTGGTTGTGGATCGTGCACAGGGTGGCGGCCAGGATCTCCCTGGCCTTGAACAGGTGATGGATGTAGGCCCGGGTGTAGCGCGCACAGGTGTAGCAGTCGCATTCGGCGTCGATCGGCGTGAAGTCGCGGCGATAGCGTGCGCCGGTGATGTTGTATCGACCGGTCACCGAATACACCGCGGCGTTGCGCGCCACGCGCGAAGGCGACACACAGTCGAACGTGTCGGCACCCGCGGCGATGGCGTCGAAAAGGTCGTCCGGCTCGCTGATCCCCAACAGGTGGCGCGGCTTGTCGGCGGGCAGCTCGCTGCTGACCCAGCCGACGATGGTGGCCAGGTTCTGCTTCTCCAACGCCCCGCCGATGCCGTAGCCGTCGAAGCCACCACCGTCGTCGTCGACGATGGAGACCAATCCGCGCGCCGCGTCTCGACGCAGGTCCTCGTACTGGGCGCCCTGCACCACACCGAACAACGCCTGGGCGGGCCGGTCCGGATCGGCGGCCGTCAGCCTGCGATGTTCGGCCAGGCAACGCACCGCCCAGCCGTGCGTACGCCGCACCGACTCCTCCTGGTAGCCGCGGGTGTTCACCAGGGTGGTCAGTTCGTCGAAGGCGAAGATGATGTCCGCGCCGATCTGGTGCTGGATCCGGATCGACACCTCGGGGGTGAAGCGATGGGTGGAGCCGTCCAGATGCGAGGTGAAGGTCACGCCGTCGTCGTCGACACGGGCCAGCCGTTCCTTGCCCTCGGCGATGATGTCGTCGGCCTGAACGCGTTCGGTGTCCATCGCCAGCACCTTGCGAAATCCGGCGCCCAGCGACAACACCTGAAAGCCACCGCTGTCGGTGAGCGTCGGGCCCGGCCAGTTCATGAATGCGCCCAGACCGCCTGCCTCTTCGATGATCTCGGCGCCGGGCTGTAGGTACAGGTGGTAAGCGTTGGCTAAGACGGCCTGTGCGCCAAGCTCTTTCATGGCTTCCGGTATGACGGCTTTCACGGTCGCCTGGGTGCCGACCGCGATGAACGCCGGGGTGTGAATGTCGCCGTGCGGCGTGCGGATGACACCCGCACGTCCGAGCCGCCCCGGAAGCTCCGCTTCGACGCTGAAAGACGGCTCGACCACGCGTGTATTCAATCAATCGCCGAATCGCCGCCAATCGCCAGGTGACGTCCGGGCAAATTTTTTCACCCAATCGCATGACCGCTGGTGAGCGGCACACCATACTCTGTGAGACGGTCCGCCGATCTTGACGGACCGCGCCAACAGAAGGAGAACACTGGTGAAGCGTGGGTTCTTGGTCGCAGTAGGCGGCGCGGCGATTGTCATCGCCGGCCTGTCGGGCTGCGGATCGGACGAGAAGAAGTCCGAGACTACCGGGGAGACAGACACGGCTGCCGCAGCAGAGGGCAAGAGCACGGTCACGATCGACGGCCAGGACCAGCAGGTCCAAGGCACGGTGGTCTGCAGCACGATGGGCGAGACCGTCAACATCGCGATCGGCGAAGCCATGACCGGTATCGGCGCCGTGGTGAGCACGGGCGACAGCCCGGTGGTCCGTTCGGTCGGCCTCGGCAACGTCAACAACGTCAACCTGGGTTATCAGGAGAACGCCGGGCAGGGTGAGGCGACGGTCGAGAAGGACGGCAACACCTACAAGATCTCCGGCACCGCGGCCGGCGTCGACATGGCCAACCCGATGCAGCCGGTGAACAAGCCCTTCGAAATCGAGGTGACCTGCCCGTAGCCAGGTACCCAACCGTTCGACACGGCGGCGGCGTCCCACTCGGGGCGCCGCCGTTGTCGTAGATGATGTGCACATGCCCGAAAAGTCGTCCGCAACCGGCGTCGTGCTCTTGCATCCGCTTCCCGACCGCGGACTGCGACCCTGGATCGACCGCGCGACCGATGTGGCCCGGTCGATGCCGGGGTTTCAAACGTTGCGCATGGCGGTAACCGAAGGTGACCTGCAGCCCGCGGTGGCCGTCACCTTCGACACCGCCGAACAGCTGCACGACTGTTTGGACTCCGACGCATGGCTCGCCGCGCTTTCCGACGGCAATGCCGTTGGCGTGCTTCGCAAATCGTCGGACCTGCTGATCGTCGAAGGACACCGGTTGCCGCCGGGGACCGCCGCGTTCCGCCACCAGGTGATCGAGACGGCAACCGCCGAATTCATCGACACCCAGACGCAGATCGCGGCGTCGACCGCGCAGTTTCCCGGGTACACCGCGACCGTGCTGCTGCCGCCGGCACCGGATGCCGGCATCAACGACTGGACATCGATACTCGCCTTCCGCACCGACGAGCAGTTGGCCGCGTGGTCGTCATCCGCCGAACGGTCCCGCCGTCTCGCGCAGCTGCGAACACACCTGAGAAGAGACTTCGACACTCTGTCGGTGGACGCGCCGTTCGGCTCGATTCTGCGCATCGACCACGGCCGCCCGAGGGTGACGCCGACCTGGAAGACGGCGATGATCGTCCTGCTGATCCTCTACCCGACGGTGATGACGCTGTCCCGGTTCCTCGGTCCGGTTCTGCGGGACTGGGGCACCGAGCCGTGGCTGTCGATGTGGCTGAGTCAGATCCTCAGCGTCGCGGTCATGACATATGCCCTGATGCCGCTGGCCACCAGGGCATTCACCCGCTGGCTGGACCCCGTCGACGGGGCGGGGGTGCGGGTGTCGGTGCTCGGCGCCGTCACGGTCGTCGCGGTGTACGCGGTGACGCTGTGGATATTCGCCGCGGTGGACTGGCTGCACTTCTGGACCCATTGACCGCCTGCACAAACGGCGCGCTAGGCGGGCCGTCGTCGACCTATGTCAGCATGGAGTCATGCCTGCCCGCTACTTCGCTCGTTTCCTTGGTGCTGCCGTGGTGACAACCTCGACGCTGCTGATCGCACCCCTCCCCGCCGCCACTGCCGCGCCGTGTCCCGACGTCGAGGTGGTGTTCGCCCGCGGCACGTTCGAGGCACCTGGAGTTGGGGGGATCGGCCAGTCGTTCGTCGATGCGGTGCGCTCGCGGGCCGGCGGCAAATCGGTCGGGGTATACGCGGTCAACTATCCCGCCAGCACCGACTTCCCCACCGCCGTCGAAGGTATTCGGGACGCGGCCAACCACGTCGAGGCGACGGCGGCCAACTGTCCCGACACGAAAATGGTGCTCGGCGGATTCTCCCAAGGGGCAGCGGTGATGGGTTTCGTCACCTCGGAGGCGGTACCGAGTGGAGCGCCTGCGGAGGACGTGCCCGACCCGATGCCGCCCGCGGTGGCCGACAAGGTCGCCGCGGTCGCCCTGTTCGGAAAACCATCACCCCAGTTCATGGAAACGATCGGCGAGCCGCCCGTCGAGATCGGCCCGCTGTACGCGCCCAAGACCATCGACCTGTGCGTCGCCAACGACCCGATCTGCGCCGACAACGGCAACGGCGCCAACCACAACCTCTACAACGTGAACGGGATGACCGCCGAGGCCGCGACTTTCGCAATGAGTCGCCTGTAGCAGCTCCCCCTGCGTAACACCAGGGGAGAAGTTGGCGGTGGCGGAGGGATTTGAACCCTCGGACGGGGGTTACCCGTCACACGCTTTCGAGGCGTGCTCCTTAGGCCGCTCGGACACGCCACCGCCCGGCAGCTTACCGGCCGACCGCCGGTCTACTCCAATCGCTGGCGCTCGAAGAACGCCTCCAGAGGAGCCGCGCACTCTTCCGCCAGCACACCGCCGCGCACGTCCGGCCGATGGGTCAGCCGCCGGTCGCGCACCACATCCCAGAGTGAGCCAACCGCGCCCGTCTTCGGTTCCCAGGCCCCGAACACCAGCCGCGCGACCCGCGCCATCACCAGCGCGCCGGCGCACATCGTGCAGGGCTCGACCGTCACCGCCAGCGTCGTGCCCTCGAGTCGCCAGCCGTCGCCGAGTACCTCCGCGGCGGCGCGCATGGCCAGCATCTCGGCGTGCGCCGTCGGATCGCCGAGCGCCTCGCGCGCGTTGGCCGCCCGCGCCAGCTCGGTTCCGTCGGGGCCGACGATCACCGCCCCGATCGGTACGTCGCGGGGTCCGGCGCTGCCGGAGGCATCGAGGGCGGCGCGGATGAGCTCTTCGTCGGTCACCGATCGAGACGGTCGAGGACCGCGGACAGTTCCTCGGCGAAGCCCATCTCCCGCGCGATGCGCCCCAGCTGTTCGTCGGCGTACAGATCCTCCTCGCCGAGGATCACGCCCAGCACGGCTTCCGGCAGCCCGACGTCGGACAGCAATCCGAGGTCACCCTCCTCGAACGGGTCGGCGTCTTCGAGATCTTCGGGACTGATGTCGGCGTCCAGCTTCTCGAGCGCCTCCGCGGCGATGTCGTAGTCCAGTGCCGCGGTGGCATCCGACAACAACAAGCGGGTACCCGACGGTGCGGGCCGCACGATGACGAAGAACTCGTCGTCGACGTCAAGCAGACCGAATACGGCGCCCGCACTGCGCAGTTCACGCAGCTCGGTTTCGGCGGCGGCCAGGCTGCTGAGCGCGGCGGGGCGCATTGGGGAGCAGCGCCATTTGCCGTCCTCGCGGACGACCGCAACCCCGAAGCCGTCGGGCAGGTCGGCGGCCTGGTCCTGCGCCCGCTGTGGTCCCATGGCCGCTTACGCTAGTCCCCGACCAGGGACTTTGACTAGCAATCGACACCAGCCGGACGTCAGCCGAACTGAGCCGTATGCCACGCTGGGAGGCGTGACGAAAGCACCCGTTTGCGTGCTGGGTTTGGGCCTGATCGGCGGGTCGGTGATGCGCGCGGCGACAGCAGCCGGCCGTGAGGTCTTCGGCTACAACCGGTCCGTTGAGGGCGTCCAGGCGGCAACTGCCGACGGGTTCGACGCCACCGAGAACATCGAGGCGGCGTTGACGCGCGCCGCCGAGGCCGGCGCCTTGATCGTGCTCGCCGTCCCGGTGCCTGCCCTGCCCATCATGCTCGCGCACATCCGCGATTTCGCCCCGGACTGTCCGCTCACCGACGTCACCAGCGTCAAAGAATGTGTCATCGAAGAAGTCAAGTCCGTCGGCCTGCTCGCCAAGTTCGTCGGTGGTCATCCGATGGCGGGCACCGCGCGATCGGGCTGGGCCGCGGGCAACGCGCGGCTGTTCGTGGGCGCACCGTGGGTGATCAGTGTGGATGACCACGTCGACCCGGACGTCTGGGCGATGGTCATGGAGCTGGCGCTGGACTGCGGCGCGGTCGGGGTGCCGGCCAAGTCCGACGAGCACGACGCCGCGGCCGCAAGGATCTCGCACCTGCCGCACCTGCTCGCCGAGGCGCTGGCCGTCACGGCCGGCGAAATGCCGCTGGCCTTCGCGCTGGCGGCGGGATCGTTCCGCGACGGCACCCGGGTTGCCGCCACCGCACCCGACCTGGTGCGGGCGATGTGTGAAGCGAATTCCGAACAGCTGTTGCCCGCACTCGACCGGTCCATCGAATCGCTGAAAAAGGCGCGCAAGTCATTGGCCACACACGGATCGGTGGCCGATCTGGTGCACGAAGGTCACGCGGCCCGGATGCGGTACGCCAGCTTCAAGCGGTCCCAGATCATCACCATCGTCGTCGGGGCGAGCGACTGGCGCGAAGAATTGGCCGCGGCCGGACGCGCGGGCGGGGTGATCAAATCCGCTCTGCCAGCCCTGGGTAGTCCAGGATGAAGCCGTCCGAGTCGACCGTGACGGTGGTGTCGGCGGCCGGTGAGTGCAGCTTGATTCCGTCGGTCACGCTGCTGTAGGTGATGGTGGCCGGGTTGACCGTCAGGTCGGGCAGTGTCACGTAAACCACCGGCAGCGCGACCGAGTCAGTGCTTCGATACAGGCCGGTCCGGCGGATCGGCAGCGCGTTGAAGAACGGGCTGAAGAACAGGTCGACGTCCAGTGCGCCGTCATAGGCCGCCCGGTTGGACTGGCCCTGGTGGTCCTGTACCAGCCACATGTTCTCTTCGTCGCGAGCGATGGACAGCTGGCGTTCCCGCTCGGCCAGCGTGACGGTCAGTGACAGCCGCCTGGTTGCCCCGGTCTCGTCGGTGACCAGATCGTAGGACGCGGAGAACGGCGGGTGCGATGCCGTTGCCGCCGCGACAATCCGGCCGTAGGCCTTGATCCGGTTGCCGGACAACTGCACCCGCACAGATTCCATCCGCGGAACGTCATGCGCGCGCCAGGTCAAGATCGCCGGCCAGGCGCTCTCGGTGGCATCAGTCTGGGCACCACTCACCCGTCTACCGTAAGCGACGGATCGCCTCGTTCGTAGTGTGCTGACGATGTGCTTTTCCCCGCCATGCCCGATTCGAGGGCGACCTCGTCGCCCAGCAACGGCTGCGGCATCCTCCTCAATCGGCCGGTGCCGGGCACCGACGCAAACACCGCAAGGGCCAGCGCCGCATCGAGGATCAACGCGAGCGCGGTGACCATAAGCGCGCCGACCAACGCGATATGGAACTGCCGCACCTTGATGCCGTCGATGAGATACCGCCCCAGGCCGCCGAGGCTGGCGTAGGCGGCGACGGTGGCGGTCGCGACGATCTGCAATGTCGCGGTGCGTAAACCGCCCACGATGAGCGGCATCGCGTTGGGCACCTCGACGCGCAGCAACACCCGGAGCTCGGTCATCCCCATCGATCGTGCGGCGTCGACCACCGAGCGATCCACGTTCGCGATGCCCGCATAGGTTCCCGCCAGCAATGGCGGGATGCCGAGCAGCATCAGCGCGACCGTCGGCGGAATCAGGCCGAGGCCCCACAGCAGCACGCCGAGCAGCAGCACGCCCAGGGTGGGCAACGCGCGCAGGCCGTTTACCAGGGTGACGACCAGGAAGGTGCCGCGGCCGGTGTGCCCGATGAGCATGCCGATCGGGACGGCGATCAAAAGTGAGAACAGCACCGCGACGACGGTGTACTGAAGATGCTCCGCGATGCGGGCGGCCAGGCCGGCCGGTCCGCCCCAATTGGCCGCCGTGAAGATGTAGGCCAGTGCCTGTTCGAGGAAGTTCATGCCGCCACCGCCTTGGCCTTAGGCCGGTTGATGCGGCCGACGCGGGAGGCCCGGATCCACGGAGTGGCCAACCGACCGGCGAACATGATGAGTGTGTCGATGACGATCGCCAGCAGGAAGATCGCGATGATGCCGGCGACGATCTGGTCGCTCTTGTTGGATTGATATCCCTCGGTGAACCAGGTGCCCAGGCCTCCGATGCCGATCACCGAGCCGACTGCCACCATCGAGATGTTGGTGACAGCGACGACGCGCAGTCCGGCAACGAGCACCGGAATCGATAGCGGCAGTTCGACTTTCAGCATACGGGTGAACGGTTTGTAGCCCACCGCGGTGGCGGCGTCGCGGACCGCTGCCGGCACGGCGTCCAGTGCTTCGGGGACGGCGCGCACCAGCAGCGCCGTGGTGTAGAGCGTGAGTGCGACGATCACGTTGGCCTCGTCGAGGATGCGCGTCGGGATGATCAGCGGCAGAACGACGAACAGGGCCAGCGACGGGATGGTGAAGATGATGCTTGCCGTGATGGTCGTCAACCGCCGCAGCGCGGTGGTGCGCTGCAAAAGCGCCCCCAGCGGGACCGCGATCAGAAGTCCGAGAACGATCGGGATCAGCGACAGGCGAAGGTGAATCACCGCGAGCGCCCACGCGTCGTCGAGGTTGTTGAGCAGATAGTTCACCGGCTAGCCATCCCGTTGCTTCTTCAACGCCGTCAGCACATCGTCGGCCAGCACGCCGCCGATCGGGCGCCCGTCACCGTCCACGGCCACACCCAGACCCGACGGCGAGGACAACGCGGCGTCAAGCGCCTGACGCAGCGAGTCGTTAGGTCGGAACAGCGAGCCGCCAGCAATCGTACTGTCGTACAAAGACTTACCGTCGCAGTGCAGCGTCACGCCGCCGGCGTTGATCCATGCGTACGGCGTCCCGTCCGACTTGTTCACCAGCACCCAGTCACTCGGGCCGAGACTGAGTTCGTTGATCTCCGGTTCGGTGACGGTGCGGATCTCGTGCACTGGCAGGCCGGTCGCGTGGCGGAACTGGAGACCGCGGTAGCCACGGTCGGCGCCGATGAAGCCGGCGACGAAATCGTTGGCCGGATTGGACAACAGCCGAGGCGGTTCGTCGTACTGCTGCAGCACGCCGCCGCGGCCGAACACGGCGACCTTGTCGCCGATCTTGATGGCCTCGTCGATGTCGTGCGTGACGAACACGATCGTTTTGTGCAATTCGCTTTGCAGCCGCAGGATCTCGGTCTGTAGCTCCTCGCGTACGACCGGGTCGACCGCGCTGAACGGCTCGTCCATCAACAGGATCGGCGGGTCCGCGGCCAGTGCCCGGGCAACGCCGACACGCTGCTGCTGACCGCCGGACAGCTGTGCTGGATAGCGATTGGCCAGCTTTGGATCCAACCCGACCCGTTCCAGCATGCCGAGTGCCGCTTTGCGCGCGGCGCGGCGCGACTCGCCCTTCAGCACCGGCACGGTGGCGACGTTGTCGACGACCCGCTGATGCGGCATCAGCCCGGCGCTCTGGATCACGTAGCCGATGCCCAACCGCAGTTTGACCGGATCAACCTTGGTGACGTCGTCGCCCTTCACCGTCAGGGTGCCCGAGGTCGGATCGATCATCCGGTTGATCATCCGCATCGATGTGGTCTTGCCGCAGCCGGACGGCCCGACGAAGACCGCGAGTGTGCCCTCTGCTACCTCGAGAGTGAGGTCGTCGACGGCGACGGTGCCGTCGGGGTACTGCTTGGTGACGCCGTCGAACGTGATCATCCACTTATCACTGAATCGGCTTGTCGAAGCCGTTGTCTTGTACCCACTTTCGTGCTGCTTCGTCCGGGTCCACGCCGGTGTTTCCGGATACCGCGGTGTTGAGCTCGATGAGTCCTTCGGTGGTGAGCTTGGCCGAGACGGCGTCGAGCACCGTCTTGAGTTGGTCAGATTTCTTCTGCGAGCTGACAAGTGGGACCACGTTGGCTGCCGGGAAGTTGTTCTTTGGGTCCTCGAGCACCACCAGGTTGTTCTGCGGGATGGCCGGCGACGTGCTGAAGATGTTGGCTGCGGTGACGGTGCCGTCGACCAGCGCGCGCACCGTGGCGGGCCCGCCGCCATCACTGATCGCGACGAAGTTGTTCGGCGCGACGTCGAGCCCGTAATCCTTCTTCAACCCCGGCAAGCCCTCTGCGCGGTTGAGGAATTCCGACGGTGCACCGAACTTCACCTCGGGCGAATGCGCCGCGAGGTCGGCGATGGTCTTGAGGTTCCACTTCTTTGCGGTTTCCGCATTGACCGCCACCGTGTCCTTGTCCTCGGCCGGTGACGGCGTCAGGATCGACAAGTCGCCAGGCAATGCCCGGAACAGCGCGAGCTCAATAGCGTCTGGGGTGGTGACCGTCGCCTCCGGGTCGAAGTACTGCAACAGGTTGCCGGTGTATTCGGGTATCAGGTCGATGGAATGATCCTTGACCGCGGGAATGTAGGTTTCACGGCTCCCGATGCCGAACTGCCTGCCTACGGTGAACCCGTTGGCCTCCATCGCCTGCGCGTAGATCTCGGCGATGATCTTCGACTCCGGGAAGTCGGCCGAGCCGACGACCACCGACTTGAGATCGCCGGACGCGGATCCGCCGCCCAGCGGGTTGGAGCTCCCGCATGCGGCGGTTATCAGGGCCAGGATGGTCGCCAGGATCGCCAGGTTCCACCTGCGTGTGCTCGACATATCCAATGTCCTCTCGGCGCACTAGCTCCACCGGACACTATCGAGATGCGCGCCCGCACGCCGCGCTTTGCCGCACCGTTAAAACGCGAAGTGGTTTCCTTCGTGACCCGAAAGCGCAAAGATGATCCCATGACCAGCGATCCGTCCGTATCGCCCGACCGGCCGCCCGAGGCGACGCCGCCAGCCGAACCGCCGCCGGCATCGTCGGAAGGGACCCCACCGGAGCCGACCGCCACTCCCGGCGGATACCTGGTGTCGCCCGAGTCGGCGGTCAAGTTCACTCGTGCAGCGGCGCTGTGGTCAGCGCTGATCGCCGGATTCATCATCCTCATCCTGCTGCTCGTGTTCATCATGCAGAATACGGACTCCACCACGATTCACCTCTTTGCCTGGCAGTGGAATCTGCCGGTGGGTGTGGCGATTCTGTTGGCCGCCGTGTGCGGCGGCCTGCTGACGGTCGCCGCGGGTAGTGCGAGGATCGTTCAGCTTCGTCGAGCAGCCAAGAAGAACCTGCGGTCCGGCCTCTAGGGTTACGCGCGCAGTGCGCTCAGCCCGGCGGCGATCATTGGACGGACCACCTCGCTTACTCTGCCGGCGTCGTCGGCGACGCCGCCACCCATCCGGCCCCGGAATGCGATGCCCGCCGCGATGATCGCCAGTTTGAAATACGCCAGCGCCATGTAGAACTCCCAGTGATCCAGGGGTTGGTCGGCCGCCAGCGAGTACCGGTGCGCGAGTTGGTCGGCGTCGGGGATGAGCGGCGACGTCCACGCCGCGTCCGCGTGTACCAGGTCGAACAGCGGGTGGCGGTATACGCACATCAACGCGGCGTCGCTGATCGGATCACCGAGTGTCGACATCTCCCAGTCCAGCACGGCAAGCACCTTGGTGGCGTCCTCGGAATCGAGGATGGTGTTGTCGATGCGGTAGTCGCCGTGCACGATCGAGCTGCGACTCTGGGCCGGAATCGCTTCCGCCAGAGCGGAATGCAGGCGCCTCACATCGGCGTCGCAGGGGTCGTCCTGCAGCCGCACCAGCTCCCACTGCGAGCCCCAGCGCCGCACCTGGCGTTCGAGATAACCGCTGGGCTTGCCGAAATCGCCGAGGCCGACAGCCTCGGGGTCCAGTGAGTGCAGATCGGCCAGCACCCGGATCAACGCGTCCGCGCAGTCGTTGATGACGACCTTGTCCCCCAGCGCCTCGAGCTGGTCGGCGTAGCGCACCACGCGACCGGGCACGTACTCCACCATCTGAAACGGCGCGCCGGACACCGAGTCGTCGTTGCGCATGGTGACCGCGCGGGCCACCGGAACGGGCGTGTCCTGCAGCGCGGCCACCACCCGGTACTCGCGCGCCATGTCGTGCGCAGACGGAGTCAGCCCGTGCAGCGGCGGCCGGCGCAGCACCCACTTGGACGCGTCGTCGGACACCAGGAACGTCAGGTTGGACCGCCCGCCGGAGATCAGCTCGGCCCGCAGCGCACCCGTGCGCGGAATGCCGGCGGACTGCAGGTGGCGGTCTAGCGCATCAAGGTCGAGCCCTTCGAGCGATGTCGGCGGTGTAGTCACTGGACTTGTCTACCATCGCTGATTTCTGGGCAGCAGCTCCCATACATGCTCGGTGCCGTTGACGGCGGCCACATACAGGTTGCCCTCACGAGAAGACAGCAGTCGGGTGACGCCGGCGTAGTCGACGTTGAAAGACAGGATCTTCTCGGTACCCAGGATGCTGTACAGCAGTCCATTGATCACACCGCCATGGCTGAACACCGCGACCGTGTCCTCGTGATCGCCCGCGGCCACGATGTCATGAATTCCCGCGTTGATGCGAGCCAGAAACGCGACCTCGTCAACGCTGCTCGGTAGATGACCGCTCGCCAGTCGCTCCAGCTCCTCGGGGAACTCGGCAGCGATCTGCTCGATCGGGACATAGTGCGCCATGTCGCGGTCGTACTCGGCGAGCCGATCGTCGATCTCGACCGTCAGCCCGAGGGCATCGGCGACCGGCTGCGCGGTCTGCACCGAGCGCCGCTGCGGGCTGCTGACCAGCCGGGTGATCGGGAAGCGCGCCAGCGCGTCAGGGAGCCTCTTGGCCTGCTCAACACCTTCTTCGGACAGGTCAGGGTCTGAGCCCTGCCCCGGTTCGCTGCGCAGCGGTAACGCATGGCGGATGAGAAGCAACTGCACCGTGACACCATAGGGCCGTGGGCTATGCCGACGAACTGTTCGACCTCACCGACCGGGTTGTGCTGGTCACCGGTGGTAGCCGCGGGCTCGGGCGGGAAATGGCGTTCGCCGCCGCTCAGTGCGGTGCCGACGTGATCATCGCCAGTCGCAAGCTGGAGTCGTGTCAGGCGACCGCCGAAGAGATCGCCGCGGCCACCGGCCGCACCGCGCTGCCGTACCAGGTGCACGTCGGCCGGTGGGATCAGCTCGACGGTCTGGTCGATGCGGCCTACGAACGGTTCGGCAAGGTCGACGTGTTGATCAACAACGCTGGAATGTCGCCGCTGTACGACTCGCTCACGTCGGTGACCGAGAAGCTGTTCGACGCGGTGGTGAACCTGAATCTCAAGGGCCCGTTCCGGCTGTCGGCCTTGGTGGGTGAGCGAATGGTGGCCGACGGCGGCGGGTCGATCATCAACATCAGCTCCAGCGGGTCGCGTCGGCCACGGCCGGAGCAGCTGCCGTACTCGGCGGCCAAGGCCGGGCTCAACTCGTTGACCGAAGGACTTGCGTTGGCGTTCGGGCCGACCGTGCGCGTCAACACCCTGATGCCCGGTCCGTTCCTCACCGACATCAGCAAGGCCTGGGACATCCCGGCGACGACGAAAGGCGCACAGAACTTTGCGCTCAAGCGGTTGGGGCAGCCAGCCGAAATCATCGGCGCCGCACTGTTTCTGGCGTCGGACGCGTCGAGTTTCACCAGCGGGTCGATCATCCGCGTGGATGGCGGGATTCCCTAGCGGCTACGGCGTAACGATGTTGAAGCCCGGGTCGGGGCGATCCAAGACCGCCAGCACCGATGGCAGCGCATTGGCGTCTCCGGTGATGTCCAGCCCAGGCGAATCCGCATCGCCGGCCGCGAACGCCAACAGCCGCAGCTTGTTCGCGAGTTTGATGGTCGCCTGGGCCGTGGATTCGTCGGCGGGTACCTTGCGGTAGACCAGCACACCGTTGCGCAGCGTCAGCCGATAGTTGGTCGCGGTGTCGAGGAACGTGACGTCGACGGCGACGTCGAGATCCCAGGCGCGCGGGCCGTTGATGTTGATCGCGAAGGTGTCGAACATCTGCTCCGGGGTCAGTTGGCCCAGTAGCGTCGGCGATGCCGTCTGGGTCGGGGTGCCGAAGTTGCCCTCCCGCAGCTCCGTAGCGCCGGCCAGGAAGAAGTTGCGCCAGACACCATTCTCGGCGCCGTACGCAAGCTGTTCGAGAGTGTCGGCGTAGAGTTCACGGGCGCCGGCGTGGTTCTGATCGGTGAAGATCGCGTGATCGAGCAGTGTTGCCGCCCAACGGAAGTCACCGTCGTCGAACGCCGTGCGGGCGATGTCGACTACGCGGTCCACACCACCCATGGCCTCGACATAGCGCGGCCCGATGGCCTCCGGCGGGTGCGCCCACAGCCGGCCCGGGTTGCCGTCGAACCATCCCATGTAGCGCTGGTACACCGCTTTGACGTTGTGGCTGACCGAACCGTAGTAGCCGTGGGTGTGCCAGGCCTTCTCGAGGGCGGGCGGCATCTGGAACTTCTCGGCGATCTCGATCCCGGTGAAGCCCTGATTCAGCTGTCGCAACGTCTGATCGTGGAGATAGGCATATAGATCCCGTTGCAGCGAAAGGAATTCGACAATCGTGTCCTTGCCCCACGTGGGCCAGTGGTGTGATGCGAAGACGACGTCGGTGCGATCGGTGAAGCGGTCGATGGCCTCGGTAAGGTAGCCGGCCCACCCGTGCGGGTCGCGCACCAGGGCGCCGCGCAGCGTCAGCAGGTTGTGCAGGTTGTGGGTGGCGTTCTCGGCCATGCACAGCGCGCGGAATCGCGGGAAGTGGAAGTGCATTTCGGCGGGCGCCTCGGTGCCCGGCGCCATCTGGAACTCGATCTCGACGCCGTCGATGGTGTGCTTCTCCCCGGTTTCGCAGATGTCGAGCGTCGGCACGATCAGAGCAACCTCTCCGGTCGACGGAGTTTGTCCGAGCCCGCAGCCCACCTGACCCTGCGGCCCGCGGGCCAGCGCCGCCCCGTACATGTAGGCGGCCCGTCGCGCCATCGCCGTCCCGGCGTAGACGTTCTCCTGCACGGCGTGCTCGGTGAAGTGCTCGGGTGCGATGACGGCGACCTTCCCCGCGTCGACGTCGGCCTGTGTCGTCACTCCGAGTACCCCGCCGAAGTGGTCGACATGGCTGTGGGTGTAGATGACGGCGACTACCGGCCGATCGCCTCGGTGTGCGCGATACAGCGCCAGGGCGGCAGCCGCGGTCTCGGTGCAGACGAGGGGGTCGATGACGATGATGCCGGTGTCGCCCTCGATGAAGGTGATGTTGGACAGATCGAACCCGCGCACCTGATAGATGCCTTCCACGACCTCATAGAGGCCCTGCTTGGCGGCCAGGGTGGACTGCCGCCACAGGCTGGGATGCACCGAGGTGGGCGCGTCGCCGGCCAGAAACGAGTACATGTCGTTGTCCCAGACCACTCGGCCGTCGGTTGCCTTGATGACGCACGGCTGTTGTGCGGCAATAAATCCCCGGTCGGCGCCCTCGAAGTCCGATCTGTCGGAGAATGGCAGGTTACCGAGGTGGTCGCGGTGTGCAGACTCGATGACGGCGGTGGGCGGCTTCTGATTCATGACGCAGAGATTGCCACGCGAACCGCGCTGCCGGTGGTTGACTGACCGAATGAATGCGCGCCGAGTGGTGACCGGACATGACGCTTCCGGCAAATCAGTTTTCGTCAGCGACGATTCGGTGGAGCCCGTCGTACCCATGGTGCTGCCGGAGTTCCAAGCTCATCTGCTCTGGGGCGGAGACGAGACCCCACAGTTCCCGGATGACGGCTCCATGCCCGAGTGGCACACCTACTTCCCGCCGATCGGTGGCTTCCGGTTCGGAGTGTTCTCGCTCGCACCGGATACAACAGCGGCGCCGGCCACGCCGGACATGGAGGCGGCGGTGGCCGACAGCGAGGCCAAGTTTCCGGGACTGCTTAGCTACATGGACCCGTCCGATCCCGGAATGCACACCACCGACACCATCGACTTCGAGGTAGTTCTCGACGGCACGATCGTCCTGGAGCTCGATGACGGCGCGGAGGTCACGTTGCATCCCGGGGACACCGTGGTACAGAACGGGACCCGGCACCGGTGGAAGAATCCGGGCGACAAGCCTGCTCGGCTGGCGCTGTTCATCTGTGGGGCACACCACGCCAACGTGCCGCCGCGCTAACTGTGGCGAGCGCGGTCCTCGTAATCGCGCCGCTCCTGTTTGTCGGCGGCCTCGGCGAAGAGGGTGTCGGCGCGCAAAACGCGACTGACCGCTTCTCCGATACGTAGTGGCATCCGCCGCGTCACCGCTATCAGCGCTCCCACGGCGCGCGTAACAACCAAGCGTGGCTTCGGCTTTGCGATCAAACTCACGATGCCTGCCGCGATGTCCTCTGGCTCGGCGTTGCGCAGTCCCGGCATGCTGGCCACGCCGTCGATCATCGACGTGTTGGTCAGCGTCGGCATCACCGCCGAAAGCGTCACCCCGGTGTCGCGCAACTCCAGCCGGGCGGTGTCGGTGTACCCGAGCACCGCATGCTTCGTCGCGCAATACGTGGCGACACCCGGCACTGCGTTCACCGCGGCGACCGAGGCGATATTGATGATGTGGCCCTTCCCCCGTTTCAGCATTCGTTCGGCGGCGAGCTTGGTGCCGAGGATGACGCCGAAGGTGTTGATGGCGATCGTTCGCCGGGTGACTTCGTCGGGCTCGTCGACGAACCGGCCGGCCGGACAGATTCCCGCGTTGTTGACCAGGACGTCGATGGGGCCCAGCTCACGTTCTGCGTCGTCGAGAAACGTCGTGAACGATTGCCGGTCGGTGACGTCGAGCCGCGCGTAGAAGCCCACATCCAGGTCGGTGCCGGCCTCCTTGACCGCTGCTTCGTCGATATCGCCGATGGCCACTCGGCCACCGAGCTCGTGCAGCGTCTTCGCGGTGGCATACCCGATGCCCCGCGCCCCGCCGGTGACGACGATGACCTTCCCGTTGACTGCGGCCGCTCTTACCATGCCTGACCCTAACCCCGTTCGGCCAACCAGCGCTCGGCCCGACGTTTTGACGCCCGGGAAAGCCAGGCGTCCTGGATCAGTTCGTTCAGCTCGACCCGGCCGATCCTTTCTAATGCGCCGGCGCGCACCAACACCGACGGATGCCCGTCGAAACGGCCGGTGGTGAAGAACGGCGAGTCCGGATCCTGGATGAGGGCCAGCTTGTCGCTCTCGGACTCCACCCAAATCATGATCACGTCGCGGTAGCGTTCACCGGTCTCGGGATCTTCGGCGTCGGGCTGCGGCGTGCGGAAGAACACGAACGACTTCCCGCCCACCTGATAGATCGGGTTACCCTTCGGCCCCTCGATCCGCTTGACATGTGGCAGCCCAGCGGCGATTTCGTGCACGTCGGCGAGACGCGCCGGCCGATCACCCATTGCGGCGTTCCAGGCGGTGCAAGTCGACGTCGGACAGCGCGCCGTTGTCGACAACTGCGGTCATGTAGGTGCAGAACGGTTGTCGCCGACGGTCGGTGGGTGAACCCGGATTCAGCAATCGCAGGCCGGTGTGCGCGGTGGTGTCCCACGGGATGTGGCTGTGCCCGAACACCAGCACGTCGGTGTCGGGGTACTGCTGGGCCATCCGCGCCTCCCGGTCCCTCGCGGCCCCGGTCTCGTGCACAACCGTGAACCGCACCCCGCCCAGGTCGGCGTCCGCCCGTTCGGGCAGCCGCGCCCGCAGCTCGGCGCCGTCGTTGTTGCCCCAGCAGGCAACAAGCCGATTGGCCCGTGCTTCCAGTGCGTCCAGCAGCGACGGATCCACCCAGTCACCGGCATGCAGGACAACATCGGCGCCAGCCACCTCGTCCCACACGCGCGCGGGCAGGTCGCGGGCCCGCTTGGGAACATGGGTATCGGCGATCAGCAGCAGCCGCACGACCTACCCCGGCGCCAGCAGCTCGGCCATCTTCGGCATGATCGTCTGCAACCCCTTGATCGGTCGCATCATCACCTTGAACGACACGATCTGGCCATCGTCATTCCAATGGATCATGTCGACGCCGTTCACGTACATGCCGTCGATCGTCGCGGCGAACTCCAGGACCGCGGAGTTCTCGCCGTACCACTGCTCGATGTAGTGAAAGTCGGTGCCGGAAAACATCTTTGCTGCGGCGGTTAGATAGGCGACCGCCTTGTCGCGGCCTTCCTGCGGCGTGAACACGGCAGGCGAGTAGAAGACCGCGTCCGCGGCCAGCAGGGTGTTGAGTTCGGCCACCCGGTCGTTCTCGATGACGTCGATCCAGCGGGCAATCACCGGTGGGGTCATGGCAGTGACACTATCGACGGGGCTGAAATCCGCCCAAAAGCCAAAAGATTGTAAGTGCTCACTATCTTTGGTACGGTCACTTTATGACCTACGACGTGATCGTTCGCAACGGCCTGTGGTTCGACGGAACCGGTGCCGCTCCACAGTCCCGCACGCTGGGCATTCGCAACGGTGTGGTGGCTACGGTGTCCGCCGAGCCGCTCGACGAGACCGACTGCCCCGACGTCATCGACGCCGAGGGCAAGTGGATCGTTCCCGGCTTCATCGACGTCCACACGCACTACGACGCCGAGGTGCTGCTCGATCCCGGTCTGCGCGAGTCGGTGCGACACGGCGTGACGACCGTTCTGCTCGGCAACTGCTCGCTGTCGACGGTGTATGCCGACTCCGAAGACGCTGCCGACCTGTTCAGTCGCGTCGAGGCGGTGCCGCGCAAGTACGTGCTCGGCGCCCTGGAGGCCAAGAAGACGTGGTCGACACCCGCCGAATACGTGCGGGCACTCGACGAGCTGCCGCTAGGGCCGAATGTCGGTTCCATGCTTGGTCATTCGGACCTTCGCACCTCGGTGCTCGGCCTCGACCGGGCCACCACCGACGATGTCCGGCCGACCGACGCCGAGCTGGAGAAGATGGCCGAGTTGCTCGACCAGGCGCTCGACGCCGGCCTGCTCGGCATGTCCGGCATGGATGCGGCGATCGACAAGCTCGACGGCGATCGCTTCCGATCCCGCGCGCTGCCATCGACCTTCGCGACGTGGCGCGAGCGCCGCAGGCTGATCAAGGTGCTGCGCAACCGCGGCCGTCTCCTGCAGAGCGCGCCCGACGTGAAGAACCCGATTTCGGCACTGCTGTTCTTCCTGTCCAGCAGCCGGATCTTCGGCCGGCGTCGCGGCGTGCGGATGAGCCTGCTGGTGTCGGCGGACGCCAAGTCGAACCCCGCCGCGGTGCACGTGTTCGGGCCTGGCACGAGACTTCTCAACGCGCTTCTCAATGCGAAAATTCGGTTCCAGCACCTCCCGGTGCCGTTCGAGTTGTACTCCGACGGAATCGATCTGCCCGTCTTCGAAGAGTTCGGTGCGGGCACCGCGGCGTTGCACCTTCGCGACGAACTCGAGCGCAACAAGCTGCTCGCCGATACCGAGTACCGCCGCCGATTCCGGCGATCATTCGACCGCCGCAAGCTCGGACCGTCGCTGTGGCACCGTGACTTTCACGACGCCGTCATCGTCGAGTGCCCGGATGAAACCCTGATCGGGAAGAGCTTCGGGCAGATCGCCGACGAGCGCGGAATTCACCCGCTCGACGCGTTCCTCGACGTGCTGGTCGACAACGGCGAGCGCAACGTCCGCTGGACCACCACGGTCGCCAACCACCGGCCCAAGCAGCTCAACAAGCTGGCCGTCGAACCGACGATCCACATGGGCTTCTCCGACGCCGGCGCGCACCTGCGCAACATGGCCTTCTACAACTACGCCCTACGGCTGATCAAGCGCACCCGCGACGCCGACCGGGCCGGCGAACCGTTCATGACGATCGAGCATGCGGTTCATCGCCTTACCGCCGAGGTGGCCGACTGGTTCGGCCTCGACGCGGGCACCCTGCGCGAAGGTGAGCGTGCCGACTTCGTGGTCATCGACCCGGCCGGCCTCGACGACTCGGTGGACGCCTACCACGAGGAGAAGGTCCCCTTCTACGGCGACCTGAGCCGGATGGTCAATCGCAATGACGCCGCCGTCGTCGCAACGGGAGTCGGGGGCACCGTCGTGTACCGCAACGGCGAGTTCCGCGACGGCTATGGCCAGACCGCCAAGTCCGGACGCTTCCTACGGGCAGCCTGACATGGCCAGAACCCAGCAGCAACGCCGCGAGGACACCATCGCCCGCCTGCTCGACGCCAGCATCGAAACGATCGTCGAGGTCGGCTACGCCAAGGCTTCGGCGAAGGTGATCAGCCAGCGCGCACAGGTATCCGACGGCGCCCTGTTCCGGCACTTCCCGACCATGAGCGACTTCATGGCGGCGACGGCCTACGAAGTGATGCGGCGCCAGCTGGAGGTGTTCGCCAAACGGGTCGCCGAGATACCGGCGGACAAGCCGGCTCTCGAGGCGGTACTGGCGATTCTGCGTGAGATAACCTCGAACCCGACGAACACGGTGATGTACGAATTGATGGTCGCCGCGCGCACCGACGAGAAGCTGCGGGTGACCCTGCAAGACGTCCTTACCGTGTACAGCGAGAAGATCTACGACGCCGCGCGAACGCTGCCGTCCGCCGACGAGTTGGAAGCATTCGGGGAGCAGAACTTCGTCGCCTTGGTGGCGGTGTTGATCAACACCTTCGACGGCGCCGCAATCGTCCGGCATGTGCTGGAGCAACCCGAGATCGAGGAACAGCGGATCCCATTGCTGACGTCGCTGCTGACCGCTGCGCGCCCGAAGGGATTCGAACCCCCAACCTTCTGATCCGTAGTCAGATGCTCTATCCGTTGAGCTACGGGCGCATGTCTGTAGTTGTGTGGCGGAGGCGAGAGGATTTGAACCTCCGGTCGCCTTTAAGGGCGACAACTCATTAGCAGTGAGTCCCATTCGGCCGCTCTGGCACGCCTCCCGACATTTACCGCCGATCCGACAGCGTACACATCCACAATGGCACCAGGCAAAGCGCAGTTCGGCCCCCATAGACTGGTCGGGTGACCGCCCGCCTGCGCCCTGAGCTGGCCGATCTGCCGGCCTACACCCCGGGCCGGACGGTGCCGGGCGCGATCAAGATCGCGAGCAACGAGACCGTGCACGGACCGTTGCCGAGCGTGCGCGCGGCTATTGAGAAGGCCACCGACACCGTCAACCGGTATCCGGACAACGGCTACGTCGAGCTGAAGGAGCGGTTGGCCAGATACCTGGACAACGGGGCCTTCGGGCCGGAGCACATCGCGGTGGGATGCGGTTCGGTGAGCCTGTGCCAGCAGCTCATCCAGATCACCTCGACCGTCGGCGACGAGGTCGTCTACGGCTGGCGCAGCTTCGAGATCTACCCGTTGCAGGTGCGCACCGCTGGTGCCACCCCGATCCAGGTGCCGCTGACCGACCACACCTTCGACCTCGACGCGATGCTGGACGCCGTCACCGACCGCACCCGGCTGATCTTCGTGTGCAATCCGAACAACCCGACCAGCACCGTCGTCGACCCGGACGCATTGGGCCGGTTCATCGAGGCGGTGCCGTCGGACATCCTGATCGCCCTCGACGAAGCCTACGTCGAGTACATTCGCGACGGCATGCTGCCCGACAGTTTCGGGCTGGTCCGCGAACACAGCAATGTCGTTGTGCTACGGACGTTTTCGAAGGCATACGGATTGGCGGGCCTGCGGGTCGGCTACGCGGTCGGCGACCCCGACATCATCACCGCGGTCGGAAAGGTCTACGTGCCGTTCAGTGCTACGAGCATCTCGCAGGCGGCGGCGGTCGCGTCGCTGGACGCCGGCGACGAGCTGCTGGCCCGCACCGACGCCGTCGTCGCCGAACGGGTCAGGGTGACGACGGCGCTGCGCGAGGCCGGCTACGAAGTGCCACCGTCGCAGGCCAACTTCGTCTGGCTGCCGCTGCCCGGACGAGCCCAGGAATTCGCCGCTGACTCGGCGAACAGCCGAATCATCGTCCGGCCCTACGGCGAGGACGGAGTGCGAGTAACCGTAGCCGCCCCGAACGAGAACGACGCGTTCCTGGAGTTCGCCCAACGCTGGATCGGCGCCTAGCCGCTCGGGTTGCGACCGGTGTACGCGATCAGTCGATCTAGTGCGCCCGCCTCGGCCGGCACATCGACTGGATCGTCGAAGCCGACGTTGGTACGGCCCTCCGGCGTGATGATGACCTGCGCGAGTCCCATCACGTAGTCGGCCAGCGAGTCCGGCGCATCCACCGTGCGTCCCATCGCCATTGCGTAATCCCAAGCGTGGATGAGGAATTCGACGGACAGTACGCCGGCCATCACCCGCGCAGGGGCTTCGTTCTGCCCGAAAGTCACCGTGCCGTCGAGTCCGCGGCGGTGCCAGGCGTCCAGCGCCGGACGGGCCGCAGCGACGACTTGGCGCTCCACCGAGTCGCCTGCGTCACGGTCGGGCAGCTCCGCGCCTGCGGCGCCGCCGATGACGGTGATGGAGTTCATCAGGTGATCGGTCAGTTTGGCGATGTCGAATTCTCGGCACGGAGTTTGCTTGGACAAGTCGTCGTTGGCGATCGGGTGCAGCACGTTCTGCAGGATTGCCAGGCTGGCTTCCGCGCTGGCGAGTTCGTCGGTAGGCGGTGAATCCGGACCGGGGGACAAATCGGCGGGCATGAGCCCACGCTACGTCGTGCGTGCGCCTATCGTTGCGCAGATGAGCACCCATCTGCGGGTCGCCGCCGCGGCGCTGATCCTTCTCGGCGTGATCACCGGCTGCCAGCGCACCACACCCGGCACCGTGGCGATGACGACCGAGCCGGGTCCACCCATAGCCTCGCCCAACCAAACACCGTCGGCGGAGGAACCCGGCTTCCCGAGTATCCCGGGATTTCCGAACATTCCGGGTCTTCCCCAGATACCGGGTTTTCCGATGCCGGGGAGCACCGACGTCCCGGAGGTCCCTGCACCGCCGAACGCGTTGACCATGACGTGCAGCGAGTACAACGGCCTGGACGAGGCCACCCAACTGGCGGTGATCCGCGCAATCCTGGCCGAGGAGCAGAACCGGCAGGGTAACGAGGACGAGATGGTCGCGCTCATCCTGGCCTCCTCCATGTGTCAGCTTCTGCCCGGCGCCGTCGTGAAAGAGGTGGCGCTGGGCGGGTCGCCGCCGTGAGTGGCTAGCCTCTCCTGTCATGGGTGATGCATACGAATCCGTGACCGTCGACATCGAAGGCCACGTCGCGCGGGTGACACTGGTCGGTCCCGGCAAGGGCAACGCGATGGGGCCGGCGTTCTGGGCGGAGATGCCCGAAGTGTTCGGCAAGCTCGACGCCGACCGCGATGTCCGCGCGATCGTGCTCACCGGCTCGGGTAAGAACTTCAGCTACGGCCTCGACCTGCCCGCGATGGGCGGGACGTTGTCGGGTGCGATGTCCGACGGCGCCTCGGCCCGGCCGCGGGCGGACCTGCACGCCACCGTCCTGCGGATGCAGGGTGCGATGAACGCCGTCGCCGACTGCCGCACCCCGACCATCGCATCGGTGCACGGCTGGTGTGTCGGCGGCGGGGTGGATCTGATCTCGGCCGTCGACATCCGCTACGCCAGCGCGGACGCGAGGTTCTCGGTGCGCGAGGTCAAGCTGGCGATCGTGGCCGATGTCGGCAGCCTGGCTCGGCTGCCGCTGATCCTGAACGACGGTCATTTGCGCGAGCTGACGCTGACGGGTAAGGACATCGACGCCGCGCGGGCCGAGAAGATCGGCCTCGTCAATGACGTGTTCGACGACGCCGAGGCGTCGTTGGCCGCCGCGCATCAGACCGCCGCAGAGATCGCCGCCAACCCGCCGCTGGTGGTCAACGGCATCAAGGACGTGCTCGATCAGCAGCGCATCGCGAGGGTGTCGGAGAGCCTGCGCTATGTGGCGGCCTGGAACGCGGCGTTCCTGCCGTCGAAGGACCTGACCGAAGGCCTGCGGGCGACGTTCGAGAAGCGGGCGCCGAACTTCACCGGGGAATAGTCGGACGACGATCAAGCGGCGAGGTACGAGCCGCGTTGTGGGGGTACCGCCCACGCGAAGCGTAGGGGGAGAGTCAGACCCGGGGAATAGGCGTCCAGCCGAGCTCGGCCTTCGCCTTGGCGTTGGACAGCGGCAGCCAGGTGTCGCCGAATGCGATCGCACCGTAAGGGGCGACCAAACCGAACAGTCGCCGCGGGAAAGGCAGCGGCGGCGGCCGGTGAATTTTGGCGGACAGCTCGCGGATGTAGTCGCCGAACGACTGGGGTCGGTCGTCGACGATGTTGTAGATCTGCCCGCCTCGTCCCTTTTCCAGGGCGTCTGCCGTCGCCTTCGCAACGTCGTCAATGTGAATCCACGACACGATTCCGTTGCCCGTGATTGCAGGCATCAACCACCACTTCGCCAGCCGGGTGAACAACTCGGTGTGCGGCACTCCTGGCCCGTAGAAGATGCCGTAGCGCAACACGATTCCCTCGGTGTCGCTGTGCTCGGCGGATGTGAGCACGGTCTGCTCCATGCCGCGCAGCGCCGCCAGCATGTCGTCCCCGCCCTTGGGCGGCGGGCCAGGGTATGGGTCGGTCTCGTCCATCACCGCAGGCCCGCTTGTCGGATAGCCGTATGCGAAGACCACCGACTCGGCCACCACCCGGCGCACACCTGCGCGCTGCGCGGCCCGCACCAGGTTCGGTGCCCCGCGGCCCCATAGCGCACGGGCCGGCTCAAAGTCCTTGACCCGCATGGGCCCCCGCTTCGGCAGCGTGGTCAATAGGCTGACCACCACCTCGGGTTCGATATCGGCGACGATCTTGTCGATCTCGTCGGCATCGAAGACGTCGGCCACCACGGGCTTCGCGCCAGCTTCCTCGATCTGCGGTGTCTTCGCCGCCTGACGGGTCAGGCCGACGACCTCGTGGCCGCGGACATTCAGCTCTCGCAGCAGGGGTAGACCTGGGACGCTGGTGGACCCTGCAACCAGAATACGCATCAGCGCTGGCCCGCTTTCTCCGCAGTAACGTTGGCGCGCAACGCAATCGCGAGTATCACCGTGGTCACCACCAGGCCGCCTGCCTCGAGCCACCCGATCCAATCGCCTGCGCCGTGGTGCGGGTCGATGATGTGGCTGATCGCGTGCAGCGCCCAATGCAGGGTGGCGAACGCCAACGCCGGAGTCCGCCACGACGGCCACCGCACCGCGGCCAGCAGCATCAGGCCCAGCGGTACCTCGAACGTTGCG
This sequence comes from Mycobacterium sp., assembly GCF_050701515.1. GTDB lineage: Bacteria > Actinomycetota > Actinomycetes > Mycobacteriales > Mycobacteriaceae > Mycobacterium. The sequence continues at coordinate 26,600 of NZ_JBOGDB010000054.1, forward strand.
TTGTCGAAGATGTAGTGATCGTTGCGAACGCCGAAAGTCCCGAGGGTGTCGAAGAACGCTCCGGGCGCGAACATCATGAACAGCCCGATGGTCAAGGCGTACAGCCCGAACACGATCAGGGTCACCTCGACGAACCCGGCTCTTGTGCGAGTAGGTGTCGTTGTCATACGTTCACGCTAATCCGTTAATGGCCTCAAGATAGGCTCCACTTTCATGGCAGTTTCGGGTACCACTTCGAGTCCAGAGCTCCTGGTCGAGCTCGACCGTGCCGGCCCGGAACCACTGCACCGCCAGCTCGCCAACGGGCTGCGCACCGCCATCCGCACCGGTCGCCTCGCACCGCACACCCGAATGCCGTCGACGCGGGTACTCGCGACCGACCTGGGCGTCTCCCGAAGGCTTGTCGTCGACGCGTACAGCCAGCTGATCGCGGAAGGTTTCCTGCTGAGCAGGCACGGCTCGGGCACCCGGGTGGCGACCGTCGATGTGGCGAGCGCGCCGCAACACACTGAACCGACGCGACGCTTCGACGTCGACTTCCTCCCTGGCTCTCCGGATCTCAGCAGCTTCCCCCGCCACGCGTGGCTGCGTGCGCTGCGACAGGGGATGGCCGAGATCGGCTCGGATTCGTTCGGTTACGTCGACCCGCAGGGACTGCCCGCCGCGCGCGCAGCGGTCGCGGACTATCTGCGGCGCACCCGCGGCGTGCAGGCCGACGCGCGGCACGTCGTGCTGTGTTCGGGCGCGACGCAGGCGATCGCACTGCTGGCCCGCGTACTTGGGGACACTGAGATGCCGTTGGCGATGGAAGATCCCGGATTCTGGCTTCATCGGATGGTGTTGCGCCACAACGGCATCGAGCCGCTCGCCGTTCCGGTGGATGCCGACGGCCTCGACGTGGCCGCGCTGGCGGACAGCGACGCAGCATCGGTCCTGGCCACCCCCGCGCACCAGTCGCCGACCGGCGTGGTGCTCTCCGCCGGCCGGCGCACCGCGCTCATGGAATGGGCCAGGGCCGGCCACCTGGTGATCGAGGACGACTACGACGCCGAGTACCGCTACGACCGGGCGCCGGTCGGTGCACTGCAGGGCATCGCACCCGATCGGGTGATCTACATCGGTTCGACGAGCAAGACTCTGGCGCCCGGACTGCGCATCGGGTGGATGGTGTTGCCCCCGCACCTCGTCGGTGCGGCCCGGCTGTCGAAAGGTTTGGCCGACACCGGCAGTTCGGTGATGGACCAGATCGCGTTCGCGCAATTGCTGACATCGGGCGGCTACGACCGGCATCTGCGCCAGATGCGCCGTCGCTACCTGAGCCGCCGAAACGCTCTGCTGGAAGCCCTGGCCCGCTACCTCCCGCAGGCGACGGTGCTGGGCGCTGCCGCCGGCGTCCACCTCACCGTGCGGTTCCCCGCCGGCTATCCGATTACCGACCTGGTCCGGCGGGCGGCAGCAATGCGGGTGAACGTCGAGCCGCTCGCGCCGTGTTATGCGGATCCGGCGACGGCGCCACCTGGGCTGATGCTCGGCTACGCCAACCTGACCGAGTCGCAGATCAACGCCGGGATTCAGGCACTTGCGCGGGCTGCCGGATGACGCGGAACCACAGGTTCGTCGACTGCGGGCCGTCCCAGCCACCACCGAACGCTTCACCCTCGCCGGGCTGTCCCTTGTACGGGTCGTCGCCTCCGAAGGTGCGGCGGACCACGAGCAAGGCCCCGACCTGTGGGATCAGATCGTCAACCGTTGGATTGGGTCCGAGGTAGTCGGCCAGCCACGACATGTCTCCATCCGGACCGGCGATGAAACCGTCGACAGACATTGCGGCCGAGTAGAGGAATTTCGCCACACCTGAAGATGCTGCCCGCGAGACTGTGGGCATGGCAACGGTGGATGTCGAGGTCCACACGACGATCGACCGGCCCCGTCCGGAGGTCGCCGCGTACTGTTGCGATCCGGACAACGCCACCGCGTGGTACGCGAATATCAAAGCGGTGCAATGGGAAACGGCCAAGCCGGTGACGCTGGGCTCGCGTTTCTCGTTCACCAGCGGCTTTCTCGGCCGGACGTTGACGTACACCTACGAAGTGGTCGAGCTGGTGCCGGAACAGCGATTCGTGATGCGCGCGAGCCAGGGTCCGTTCCCGATGGAAACGACCTACTCGTGGGAAGACGCCCCGGACGGGTCCACCTTGATGACGCTACGCAATCGCGGGGAGCCGACGGCTTTCGCCGCGCTGGCGACCCCGATCGTGGCGACGGCGATCCGGCGCGCGACGACCAAGGACCTCGCCCGGCTCAAGTCGATTCTCGAGTCGGGCTAGGGGCTTGTTAGGCTCCCGACGTGCTGAAGCATGCGCTCACCGAGCACGCCGCACCCGAGCGGCTGCTGGTGGCGCGCGGGCTGTTCACCGGCCCGAGCGCCCAGGTGCCCGACGACATGTACGCCCGGATCGTGAGCGGCAAGGCCCACCGCGAACGCAACGCCCTGCACCTCGAGCACGGCGCGACCGTCGATACCAACACCTACTTCGGCCGGCTGCCCGCCAGCTATTTCCAGCGGTGGACCATCGCCACCGAGGTGCAACTGAAACTCGCGTACGAGACGTCCGGCCCCGCCACTTTGCTGCTGCGCGCGTCGGACGCCGGCGGCACCGAGCGGACCGTCACAAGCACCGAGATGGACGGCACCGGCACCGCGGTGCTCTCGACCCGGCTGAACGAATTCGTCGACGGCGGCGCCCTGTGGATGGAATGCAGGGCGGTGAGCGGTCCACTGAGAATCACAGATCAGGAGTGGACGGTGCCCGGGCCCAGGGCCATCCGGCCGGCCGCGATCGCCATCTGTACGTTCAACCGGGCCGACGACTGCGCAACAAACCTCGCGACCATCGCCGGCGACAAGAGTCTGCTGGCCGGCATCGACGCGGTGTATGTCGCCGACCAGGGGACCGACGCCGTCGAGACCCGCCAGCTGTTCCAGGACGTCGCCGCCCATCTCGGCGACAAATTGGTATACCTGCGGCAGCCGAATCTCGGCGGCGCAGGCGGGTTCGCGCGAGGGCTCTACGAGGTGTCAAGCATCGCCGACCACGCCAACGTCATCCTGATGGACGACGACATCCTCTGCGAACCCGAAACGCTGCTGCGGCTCAACGCTTTCGCCAATCTGACCCCGAAACCGACGATTGTCGGCGCGCAGATGCTCTACCTGAAGAACACCCGCCAGCTGCACGTCGGCGCCGAACAAACCGAGATGCCCAGGCTGCGCGCGGGCCGCTGGGCCCCCAACGCGTTGCACAACGCCAACATGTTGAAGTACCGACAGGAGCAGCGCGTCGACGCCGAGTACAACGCGTGGTGGTCATGTCTGATGCCGTCGGAGGTGATCGCCGCGGTCGGCCTTCCGATCCCGATGTTCTTCCAGTGGGACGACATCGAGTACGGACTGCGGGCCCGGGCCGCGGGCTTTCCGACCACGACGCTGCCCAACGCGGGTGTCTGGCACGCCGACTTCCACTGGAAGGACCGCGACGAGTTCATCCGCTACTTCAGCGTGCGCAACGCGCTGATCACTCATGCCGTGCACGGCGAGATCGACCGCAAGACCACCAGCCGGTGGTTGGCGCGCGAGATGACCGAGTGTCTGGTTTCGATGCAATACGGCTTGGCCTACACCATGATTCGCGGAATCGAAGACTTCCTCGAAGGTCCGGCTGTGCTGCAGGACGGCGGACCCGGCGCGTTGGCCGCCATACGCGCGGAGCGATCGGAGTTCGCCGAAACGGTCGTCCACGCCGCGGTGAACATTGGTGAAATCACCGGCGCCGTGCCGCGTATTCATCCGATCGGCCATCGGCCGCGCAAGGACCGAATCAATCTCGTGTTGGCCAAACGCGTGGTGTACCAGTGGCTGGGACGGGTCATTCCCGGGCCGGTCGCCATCACGGCCGCGCACAACGAGTGGTGGCACGTCTCGCTTTTCGGGCACGCGGTTGTCACGGATGCTTCCCAAACCGGCGTACGGGTCCGGCGCCGCGACAAGAAGAAGCTCAAAGAGCTGTCAAAGCGAATGCGCAAGACGCTTCGACGGTTCCGCGCGGAGACACCGTCGCTTCAGACTCGCTATCGGGAGGCAGTTCCCGTGTTGACCGGCCGGGAGAACTGGGCACGGCTTTTCGACAGCTGATCAATGCAGGCGCACGACGACCTGCTCGTTGTTGCCGGTGTAGGCCAGATATTCGAAGGTGCGCCCGGACTGCTCGATGAACTCCCTCCAGGCCCGATACTCGTGCTGCTGCCAGCCGGGGTAGTTGAAGAATTCGTCGAACACCAGCACCGCATCGGGGGCGAGACGGTTTCCGGTGAGGTCCAATATCGTCTTGGTCGACGAGTACAGGTCGCAATCGACATGCACGAACGTGATCTGTTCCTCGTTGCGGGCGAGGAAGCCGGGCAGTTCGTCCTCGAACATGCCGACGATGAGTTGTGCACCCGGAATATCGGGCACTTCCTGCTGTGCGAACTCCCCCGCCGGGAACCCGGTCCGCCAGGTCTCGGGCAAGCCGGTGAATACATCGAAACCGACGACCGTTCGGTCGCTCAGCACGGCATCGGCGATGATCTTGAGCGTGGTCCCGGTCGCCACCCCGAACTCCAGCGCCAGTCCGGGTCCCTTGATCTCGCCGAGCGCGTATCGCAGCGTGTCGTGCGGATGCCAGAACACCGATGCGGTGGGCATCTGTTCGAGGACGAAGGCCGCGCTGTCGTTGGCAGCGGCTGTGTCTTGCGAATGCAAGATGTCGCGGCGGGCAATCTGTTCCAAGTCGTACAGCCGGTGGTGCAGACGGTCGCCCTGCTCAACGATGCGCTCGCCCATCCTGTCGAGAGCCGCCATGTTCTCGGAGTGCATGTCCCGCAGCTGTTGTTGCCGTTGGTCTAGCTGCCGGTCCAGCTCTTGTTGCCGTCGAGCAAGCTCCGCCTCGACAACTTCGGCGACGGCACGTTGCAGCTTCTGCCTGGCGGCCTTCTTGAGCCGGTCGAGCATTCACCAGTCCTCTCCGTCAGGGCGGTGGCGGAGGGATTTGAACCCCCGGACGGTTTCAGCCGTCTCTCGCTTTCAAGGCGAGTGCATTAGGCCGCTCTGCCACGCCACCGCCGACAAGAGTACGGGGTTAGACCCGGCCGACCTTGGCGGCCGACGAACCCGTCCGCAGGCCCGCGCTGATGCGGCGGCAGTTCTCTCCCATCGCGGCGATCTGCGGCCGGGTCAGCTTGCCGAGAAAATGATCGCGGACACCCACGCCATAGGTGGTCATCGCTTGGCGCACCAGTACCCTGCCGTCGTCGGTGATGGTGGCCAGTACGCCGCGGCCATCGTCGGGGCTGGCCCCGCGCCGCACCAGGCCCTGCACCTCCAGCCGGCGGATCTGCCGGGTCACCCTGCTCGGCAGCGACATCAGCCCATCGGCCAGATCTCCCATGCGCGCCGACCCGGCCGCGGACTCGTCCAACATGTCAAGCAGGCGCACGTCGTTCAGCGTCAGATGGTGTGCTTCCACCAGCGACCGATTCAAGGTCGCGTACATCCGCAGCGCCGCGTCGAGGAAGTTTTGCCACGACCTCTGCTCAGCGATGTCCAAACCGGGCATATCGCTGGCCGTACGCCCGGCAATCGTCCCCTCCATTTCGTCATGGTAAATGACGAGACCATTGCTACGGGCCGAAATTCCCGGGTAGTAGCGTTTTGTTCGTGCACGCCGTAGAGGTCACCGCGCCCGGCCGTCTGACCTGGCAAGAAGTGCCCGATGTGCCACCCACAGGTGGCGAGGTGCTGATCAAGGTCAGCGCCGCGGGGGTCAACCGAGCCGATTTGCTGCAGGCCGCCGGCAAGTACCCGCCCCCGCGGGGTGCCAGCAAGATCTTGGGACTGGAGGTGTCAGGCGTCATCGCCGAACTGGGCGAAGGTGTCGATCGCTGGCAGGTCGGGCAGCAGGTCTGTGCGTTGCTGGCCGGTGGGGGTTACGCCGAATTCGTCACGGTTCCGGCCGGTCAGGTGATGCCCGTGCCAGCGCCGGTCGAACTCCACCAGACCGCCGCACTGCCCGAGGCGGCCTGCACGGTGTGGTCCAACCTGCTGATGACGGCGCACTTGGCTGCGGGCGACGTGGTGTTGATTCACGGCGGCGCCAGTGGGGTCGGCACGCACGCCATCCAGGTGGCGCGGGGCTTGGACAGCCGGGTCGCGGTGACCGCCGGGTCGGCAGCCAAGCTCGAACTGTGCCGGGAGCTCGGCGCGGAGATCGTGATCAACTACCGCGACGAAGACTTCGTCGAGCGGGTGCGCGCCGAAACCGACGGCGCTGGGGCTGACGTGATCCTGGACATCATCGGTGCCGGCTACCTCGACCGCAATGTCGACACACTGGCCAACGACGGGCGGTTGATCGTGATCGGCATGCAGGGTGGCGTCAAGGGCGAACTGAATTTGGGCAAGCTGATCGCCAAGCGCGCCGCCGTGATCGGCACCGCGCTGCGGGCGCGGCCGGTGCAGGGCCCCGGCAGCAAGAGCGAAATCGTCGCCGAAGTGGTCCGCAATATCTGGCCGATGATCGCCGACGCCCGGGTGCGACCGGTGATCGGGGCGGAGTTTCCGATCGAGCAGGCCGCCGCGGCGCACCAACTGCTCGATTCCGGCGAGGTGGCCGGGAAGGTGCTTCTGCGGGTGGCGGACTGACGCGTCAGCCGAGCGAGGCCAGCGCGCGAACCAGCTGATCGACCTCGGCGGTCGTCGTGTAATGAGCCAGGCCAAGGGTCACCGCCCCACCGATGTCGTTGACGCCGATCACGTCCAGGACCCGCGAGCTCGCATTGGAGATGGCCAGAATGCCGTTGTCGGCCAGCCGCTGCACCACCCTTTCGGCCGGCACTTCTCTGACTACGAAGCTGATCACCGGGATGGAGACCTCGGGTCTGCCGATGACCATGACGAGTGGCAGCGACCGCAGCGATATCGACAGGTAGTCGTACAGCCTGGTCATGTATGACGCGGCCGACTGCATCGAGATCGCCAGTCTTTCCCGACGCGTTCCGGTGGCCGACTCGTCGAGCGATGCAAGATATTCGATGCTGGCGACCAAGCCGGCAAGCAAGCCGAACTGGTGCACGCCGATCTCCAGGCGTTCCGCCCCGGTGGCATACCGGTTCAGCGCCACCGAACTGAACGAGTCGATGAGCGCCGGGTCGCGGAAAACCAGCGCGCCAATCGGCGGGCCGCCCCAGCCGAGCGCGTTCACCGCAACCACGTCGGCGTCGATCTCGTCGATGTCGACCAGACGGTACGGTGCGGCCGCCGAATGGTCGACAACCACGAAACCGCCCACGTCGTGCATCAGCTTCGTCGCGGGACGTAGATCGGTGATGGTGCCCAATGTCGAAGAGGCGGAGGTGAGCGCGACCAGACGGGTCGACTTGGTGATCAAGTTCTCCCACTGCCAGGTGGGCAACTCTCCGGTCTCGATGTCGATTTCGGCCCATTTCACTTTGGAGCCATAGCGATTGGCGGAGCGCAACCACGGTGCAATGTTTGCTTCGTCGTCGAGCCGAGTGACCACCATTTCATAGCCCAGACCCACCCGCGACGACGACGCGTCGGCCAGCGAGGTGAGCAACAACGCGCGGTCCGCGCCCAGCACCACGCCCCGAGGGTCGGCGTTGACCAGATCCGCGACCGCGTCGCGGGCCGCGCTCAGCACCGCGGCACTGCGTTGGGCCGCCGGGTGCGGGCCGGCCGTGGTGGTCATCGAATTGCGGAATGCGGTGGACACGGTGGTGGCAACGGAGTCCGGCAGCTGCATGCCGTGCTGGGCGTCGAAGTGCACCCACCCATCACCCAGAGACGGATGCAACCCACGCACCCGGGCGACGTCGTATGCCATGCCAGCCACCTTAGAGCTCTGTGCAGTCCACAAACCGACACGGTTTGGCGGGTGCCCAACCGCGCCTCCGCCGTGCCGGACCGGGTCACCTGGCCAGCCATACTAGTCCAGTGGGCTTGGCGTTCGGCGTGCTAATCGCGGCGTTTTTGCTGGTGCTCCCCGGGACCATCGTGGCACGCGCCAGCCGGTTGTCCTGGCCCATCGCGGTGGCCGTCGGGCCGGCACTCACCTACGGCATCGTTGCGCTGGCCATCGTTCCGTTCGGCGCGCTCGGCATCCCATGGAACGCGTGGACCGCATTCTTTGCTCTGGCGCTGGCGACGGTGCTCGCGGCGTGTTTGCCGACGGTGCTGAACCGCTACCCGGACCGCGCCGCGGAGGCGCGGCACCTGGGATGCCGTCTGGCACGCCAACACCATCCGATTCATCCTCGACACCGGGTAGGCCTCCCCGACCCACATGGGCGAGCTGCGCAACATCGAGACCCACGAAGCGCTGTACTCGCCTCCGTGCTCAGTCAGTTGACCGGGGCCGCACCCACCACCGCCTACACCCTCAGCTCGCTGGCGGCGACCGTCTGGTTGTTCCCGGTGAGCGCCGCGGCGTTGACGTGGCACCTGCTGCGCGGCCGACACCGATCCGCGCGTCGCCGAGGCGGTGAAGGCCCTCCATATCCGGTATGTGCTGACCAGCACACCGGTGGTGCTGAAGACCGCCATGCCCGACGGGCTAGTGTCGCTAGAGACGTCGCGGTCGTGGGAGAGGATCTACGACAACGGCGAGGCCCGTATCTACGAATGGCGCGGGAACCTTTGAGGAAGGGAATGCGGGGCACTCTAGAGGGATGACTACCAACACCGACGACGACAACATCGAAATCATCGGCGGCGAGCCGCAGGTGGGGTCGGCGCAAGGCGATTCCGACGACGACCGGTCGCTGACCGATCTGGTCGAGCAGCCCGCGAAGGTGATGCGGATCGGCACGATGATCAAGCAACTGCTGGAGGAGGTGCGGGCCGCACCGCTCGACGACGCCAGCCGCAACCGGCTACGCGAGATCCACAAGACCAGCATCAGTGAGCTCGAGGACGGCCTGGCGCCGGAGTTGGTTGAGGAGCTCGAGCGATTGACGCTGCCGCTCACCGAGGACGACGTCCCGTCCGACGCCGAGCTGCGGATCGCGCAGGCGCAATTGGTCGGCTGGTTGGAGGGGCTATTCCACGGCATCCAAACGGCGTTGTTCGCCCAGCAGATGGCTGCCCGTCAACAACTGGAGCAGATGCGACAGGGCGCGCTGCCACCCGGCATCAGTGCGCCCGGACAACGCGGCGGACCCGCGCACCCCGGGACCGGGCAGTACCTGTAGCGACGGCACCGGTGGTAGCCCCGCACATCGAGACGCGCAACGCGTGGGTGGAATTCCCCATCTTCGATGCCAAGGCGCGCTCGTTGAAGAAAGCGTTTCTCGGCAAGGCCGGTGGCACGATTGGACGCAACGCATCCAATGTCGTCGTCGTCGAGGCGTTGCGGGACGTCACCATGGCGCTGGAACTCGGCGACCGGGTGGGTCTGGTCGGGCACAACGGCGCGGGGAAATCGACCCTGCTGCGGCTGCTGTCGGGAATCTACGAACCCACCCGCGGCGTGGCGTCGGTGACCGGACGGGTGGCGCCGGTGTTCGACCTCGGCGTCGGCATGGACGCGGAGATCTCCGGATTCGAGAACATCATCATCCGGGGGTTGTTCCTGGGGCAGACCCGCAAGCAGATGCTGGCCAAGGTCGACGAGATCGCCGAGTTCACCGAACTCGGCGACTATCTGTCGATGCCGCTGCGCACCTACTCCACCGGCATGCGGGTGCGGCTGGCGATGGGCGTGGTCACCAGCATCGACCCCGAGATCCTGCTGCTCGACGAGGGCATCGGCGCCGTCGATTCCGATTTTCTGCGGAAGGCTCAGGCGCGCCTACAGGGCCTCGTCGAGCGGTCGGGCATCCTCGTGTTCGCCAGCCACTCCAACGAGTTCCTTGCCCGGCTGTGCAAGACCGCGATGTGGATCGACCACGGCAGCATCAAGTTGACCGGCGGCATCGAGGAAGTCGTGCGGGCCTACGAAGGCGAGGACGCCGCGCGCCATGTGCGCGAGGTTCTCGAAGAGGACGCCCGTGAGACGACATGAGTGAGACGGTTGGCGATGAGCGCTCGCGCGAAGAGCGGACGGTTTACGCCGTCCTGGTCACGCATCGCCGTCCCGACGAGCTGACCAAGTCGTTGGACGCGCTGGCCACCCAGAGCCGCGCGCCCGATCACATCGTGGTCGTCGACAACGGTGACGACGAACGGGTCCGTGACCTGGTGGCCGGCCAGCCGGTCCCCACCACCTATTTGGGGTCACGCCGAAACCTCGGCGGCGCAGGCGGTTTCGCGTTGGGCATGCTGCATGCGCTGGCGCTGGGCGCCGACTGGATCTGGCTAGCCGACGATGACGGGCGTCCCAAGGACCGCGACGTGCTGGCAACCCTGCTGGCGTGCGCCGATAAACACGGTCTCGCCGAAGTGTCGCCGATGGTGTGCAATCTCGACGAGCCGGACCGGCTGGCATTTCCACTGCGTCGCGGGCTGGTGTGGCGGCGGCTGGTGAGTGAGCTGCGCACCGAAGGTGGCGGTGTGGTGGGGGTACCACCCGCTTGCGGGGGACTGTTGCCGGGAATCGCATCGCTGTTCAACGGTGCGCTGTTCCGCGCCGCGACCGTCGAGGCGGTCGGCGTGCCGGATCTGCGGCTGTTCGTCCGCGGCGACGAGGTTGAACTGCATCGTCGGCTGGTGCGCTCGGGTCTGCCGTTCGGAACCTGTTTGGACGCAATCTATTTGCATCCGTGCGGCACCGACGAATTCAAGCCCATTCTCGGTGGCCGGATGCACACCCAATATCCCGACGACCCGGCCAAGCGGTACTTCACCTACCGCAACCGCGGCTACCTGCTGTCCCAGCCCGGGCTCCGCAAGCTGCTGCCGCAGGAGTGGCTGCGGTTCGGCTGGTACTTCCTGGTGTCCCGACGCGACCCGGCGGGCTTGCGGGACTGGATTCGGCTGCGCCGGCTCGGGCGCGACGAGAAATTCGGAAAACCCGCACCATGACCTTCACCGACGCCGCCGCCCAGTCCAGGACGATGTCGCGGGCCTGGCGCGACCTGGTCGACGGATTCCACCGCCGCGAACTCTGGCTGCACCTGGGCTGGCAGGACGTCAAGCAGCGCTACCGCCGATCGGTGCTGGGGCCGTTCTGGATCACGATTGCGACGGGGGCCACCGCGGTTGCCATGGGACTGCTGTACTCGAAGCTGTTCAAGCTCCCGCTCGCCGAACATCTGCCCTATGTCACGCTCGGGCTGATCATCTGGAACCTGATCAACGCGGCCATCCTCGAGGGCGCCGACGTGTTCGTCGCCAACGAGGGCCTGATCAAGCAGCTGCCGACGCCACTGTCCGTGCATGTCTACCGGCTGGTGTGGCGGCAGATCATCCTGTTCGCACACAACATCATCATCTTCGTCGTCATCGCGATCATCTATCCCAAACCATGGAAGTGGACCGACCTGGCGGTCATCCCGGCGTTCGGCCTGATCGTGCTGAATTGTGTCTGGGTGTCACTGTGTTTCGGCATCCTGGCCACCCGCTACCGCGACATCAGCCCGCTGCTGTTCAGCCTCGTGCAGCTGTTGTTCTTCATGACGCCGATCATCTGGAACGAGGCCACCCTGCAGCAGCAGGGTGCGGAGTCGTACGCCAAGATCATCGAGCTCAATCCGCTGCTGCACTACCTCGACATCGTCCGGGCCCCGCTGCTGGGCGCCGATCAGGAAGTGCGGCACTGGGTGGTCGTGCTGGTGTTGACGGCCATCGGATGGACCCTCGCGGCGATCGCCATGCGGCAGTACCGCGCCCGGGTTCCGTATTGGGTTTAGAGCCGTCGGGTAGGCACTTTGGCCGAGGCTCTACCGTTATGGAGCTATGAGCATCCCGCAATACGAACCCCCGAAGTCCGCCCCATCGCCCGGAGCAGGCAAGACCCTGCTGTGTCCGAAGTGCGCCGGTGTCATGAACACCTGCGAGCGCAACGGCATCCACCTAGAGCAATGCGACACATGCAAAGGCATCTTCCTCGACTTCGGTGAGCTCGAGTCGCTCACCCAGATGGAGAACAGGTTCGTGCAGGCCGCCCCGCCGCCACCACCTCCGGCGCAGCCGGGTTACGGGTACGACTACGGGCCAGGTTGGGGACACCGCGGCAACAGGCACTACCGCAAACAGGGCTTCGGCCGGCTGTTCTTCTCCAGCTAAAGCATCCGCGCGCACGCGGCGACGAGCGCTTCCTGCGCCTCGTCGTCTTCGTCATGCGTCAGGCCGGCGGCGGCCGCCACTACGACCGCTGCCCGGGCGAACGGCTCGAGCACCGGCCACGGGTCGTCTGTGGGAATCGCGACCCCGCCCGCGGCGAGGTAGGACTCCAGCAGGGTGTGCCAGTCCGCGTCGGGCAGCAAGCCCGCTGCCCAGAAGCCGGCCGGGCGGGCCAGGTCCCACACCGGATCACCGACGCCAAGGTCGTCGATGTCGATGAGTACCCACGGTGCGGTGGGTGAACGGCGGCCGAGCTGACCGAGATGCCAGTCGCCGTGCACCAGGGTCCGCGGCCGATCTTCCGAGCCGGGTCGCAACACCTCGGACGGCAGACCCGCCGCGGCCCGGCGGATGGTGTCGCCGTGCCCGGTCTGCCGCAGTGTCTCGACGGCGCGTCTCAGCCGCTGTGGCCAACCCTGCGGCGGCGGGCGCTTTGCCACCGTCTCGCCATGCAGGCTGGCCAGCAGTCGCCCCGCCTCGGCCCATGGCACACATTCGGGTTGGGGCACAACGATTTCCACCAGCGGCCAACGGGTTCGCAAACGTGTGCCGATGCGATCCGGTGCGGCGGCCAACGGCGTCAGCAGAGAGTCCGCCTCGGCCGCGATGCCCAGTCGGGCCGCCAATGCCCGCGGGTCGGTACCCGGCCGGTGCAGCTTGTAGACCACGTCGGCGTCGACGACGATCTCCGCACCGGACCGGGTCTGCACCCCTCAACGGTATTAGCGCGCGGGCAGCGGGCTGGCAAGGTATGGCTCATGAGTCCCGAGCGTCGTCACATGAGCCTTTACGAACGCGCGATGGAGAAGTTCGCGAGAACGCCCGTCGGGTACTGGTTTGTCCGGAAGGTCGCGCCAAAGATCGACCCGCCACTGCTTCGGCTGACCGGGGGGCGCGTCAGCAGCGTGTATCCCACACCGGTCATGCTGCTCACCACAACCGGGGCCAAGACCGGCCAGCCGCGCACGCTGCCGCTGCTGTATCTCACCGAGGGCGACCGGCTCTTCTTGATGGCCTCGAACTATGGCAGGCCAAGCCAACCGGCGTGGTACCGGAACCTGGTCGCCAACCCCAAGGTCGAGGTGGTGGCGGGCAAGCACAGCGGTACCTACACCGCCAGCGAGATCACCGATCCGGGCGAGCGGGAGTGGGTCTGGGACCTCGCGCTGGATCAGTACGCCGGCTACGCCGACTACGAGCAGCGCGCGGGCGACCGGACGATCCCGCTGGTCAAGTTGGAGCGCGCGACTCGCTGAGTTATCCACAGTCGTAATTTCATCCACAGATGCGGCTTGAGCTGGCCTATGTGGTGGTTTGCGTCTTTGGAGCCGACTAGATTCGCTCATATGTTCGATGAACTTGCCGCAGCCGCCACCCCGGCGTCGGGCGCCGACGCCGTCGGTGCGTGGGCGCGGGTGGAGAACGCGGCGTGCGCGCGGCGGTTGTCGGCGATCGCCGACATGCTGGAGGCCCGGCTGAGCGAGGATGGGTCGGCCGATCGTGAGCAGTGGTGCCTGGACAACTGGTATGCCGTTGCCGCCGAGGTCGCCGCCGCCCACGATGTCTCGTTGGGGGTGGCGTCGCATCAACTGATGTTGGCGCGGGCGTTGCGCGAGCGGCTACCTCGGCTGGCCGAAGTGTTCTCGGCGGGCCGGATCGGGGTGCGGCTGGTGTCGACGATCGTCTACCGCACCGCCTTGATCGCCGACCCGGAGGCGCACGCCAAGGTCGACATCGAGTTGTCCGCGGCGGTAACGGGGTGGGGCCGGTTGTCCGAGGTCAAGATCGAGCGGGCCATCGACTACTGGGTGGACCGCTACGACCCCTATGCCCTGCGGCGCATGGAGACCCGCGCCCGGGGCCGCCACGTCGACGTGACCCGGCCGGACGGTGGCGGCGCGTCGACGATCGAGGCGGTGCTGTTCGATCACGACGCAGCGACGCTGGACAAGCGGCTGGACGTGATGGCGCGCGCGGTGTGTGACGCCGACCCGCGCACGCTGGATCAGCGCCGCGCCGATGCGCTGGGGGCGTTGGCGGCGGGGGCTGACCGGCTGGGCTGCGGCTGCGGGGCCACTGACTGCGCCGCCGCCGAAAAGCAGCCCAATGCGGTGGTGGTGTATGTGATCGCCGAACAGGACAGTCTGTCCGATGACACCGTGGTGGCCATGGACGGCGTCGATCCCGACCGCCCCACCAAGCCGCTGCGAGAAATGACACTGGCCGAAGCGCTGGCCTGCCCGCCGCCAACGGGCCCGGCGCACACCAATCCGGCGGTGATGATGGGCGGCGGCATCCTGCCCGCACCGTTGTTGGCCGCCAAAGTGGCCGCCGGCGCGACGATCCGCCGGTTGATCCATCCCGGAAACGCGCCGCCCGAGCCGCGGTATGTGCCGTCGCGGGCGCTGGCCGCGTTTGTCCGCTGCCGCGATCTGACCTGTCGGTTTCCCGGCTGCAACCAGCCCGCCGAGGTCTGCGATCTGGACCACACCATCGCCTATCCGGTCGGGCCGACGTGTGCGTCGAACCTGAAGTGCCTGTGCCGAAAACACCACCTGCTCAAGACCTTCTGGGGCGGACCCCACGGCTGGCGCGATCAACAGCTACCCGATGGCACCGTGATATGGACTGCTCCTGGCGGTCAGACCCACACCACCCGGCCCGGCAGCCTGGCGCTTCTTCCCACCCTGTGCCGACCCACCGCGCCCGTGACTGTGCAGGCGACAACCACCACCCAGCCGGCCAGCGGCCTGACCATGCCCAAACGGCGGCGCACCCGCGCACAAGACCGCGCCCACTGCATCAACACCGAACGCAGACTAAACGAGACTGGCGTCATGACGGTCAACGAGTCCAACGCCGCAACGGTTAGCCAGCCCGACTACCTCGACGGACCATGGCGTCACCCCGCGCCGTGCTCGAATGATCCACCACCCTTCTGAGTAGGCTGCCCGGGTGGCCGAGCCCTTGATTCCGCCGACGTTGAGCCTGAAAACCCAGGTATCGCGGTTCATCGTCACCGGCGGCCTGGCGGCGATCGTGGACTTCGGCCTGTACGTCGCGTTGCTGGCACTCGGACTGCACGTCAATGTCGCCAAGACCATCGGCTTCGTGGCCGGTACCGTCACGGCGTATTTGATCAACCGGCGCTGGACGTTCCAGGCACCGCCGAGCAAGGCCCGCTTCATCGCGGTGTGCGCGCTGTACGCGCTGACCTACGCCGTGCAGGTCGGCATCAACTACGTGTTCTACATGCAGTTCGAAAACCAGCCGTGGCGGGTGCCGGTCGCGTACGTCATCGCCCAGGGCACCGCGACCGTGATCAACTTCGTGGTGCAGCGCTCGGTGATATTCCGGCTGCGCTGAGCGGCCGAAACGGCACGGTACCCTCGTCACGATGTTTCCGACCACCACACAGCGGCTGACCGGCTGGGGGCGCACCGCCCCGTCGGTCGCCCAGGTGTTGTCGACGCGCGACCCGGAGCTGATCGCGAAGGCGGTCGCCCGGGCGGCCGACGGGGCCACCCGCGGGGTCATCGCCAGAGGACTCGGCCGGTCCTACGGCGACAACGCGCAGAACGGCGGCGGCCTGGTCATCGACATGACGCCGCTGGACAAGATCCACTCGATCGACGGCGAAACCCGCGTCGTCGAGGTGGACGCCGGCGTCAGCCTGGACACAATGATGAAGGCCGCGCTCCCGTTCGGCCTGTGGGTGCCGGTGCTGCCCGGGACCCGTCAGGTCACCGTCGGCGGTGCGATCGCCTGCGACATCCACGGCAAGAACCACCACAGTGCGGGCAGCTTCGGCAACCATGTCCGCTCGATTGATCTGCTGACCGCCGACGGCGACATCCGCCGGCTCGCTCCCGAGGGCCCGGACACCGAACTGTTCTGGGCCACCATCGGCGGCAACGGCCTGACCGGGATCATCCTGCGGGCCACCATCGAGATGACGCCGACCGAGACGGCCTACTTCATCGCCGACGGCGACGTCACCGCCAGTCTCGAGGAGACCATCGCGCTGCACAGCGACGGCAGTGAGGACAACTACACCTATTCCAGCGCATGGTTCGATGCGATCAGCGCGCCACCGAAGCTGGGCCGGGCGGCACTGAGCCGCGGCTCGCTGGCCACCCTCGATCAGCTACCGGCGAAGCTGGCGCGCCATCCGTTGAAATTCGATGCGCCGCAACTCCTCACCCTGCCCGACATCTTCCCCAACGGGTTGGCCAACAAATACACGTTCGGGCCGATCGGCGAGCTGTGGTACCGCAAGTCGGGCACCTACCGCGGCAAGATCCAGAATCTGACGCAGTTCTATCACCCGCTGGACATGTTCGGCGAGTGGAACCGCGCCTACGGGCCAACCGGCTTCTTGCAGTACCAGTTCGTCGTCCCGACCGCGGCGGTCGACGAGTTCAAGAGCATCATCGTCGACATCCAACGCTCCGGCCATTACTCGTTCCTCAACGTGTTCAAGCTGTTCGGCAAGGGCAACCAGGCGCCGCTCAGCTTTCCGATCCCGGGCTGGAACGTCTGCGTCGACTTCCCGATCAAGACCGGCCTCGCCGAATTCGTCACCGAACTCGACCGCCGGGTGCTGCAGTTCGGTGGCCGGCTCTACACCGCCAAGGACTCACGCACCACCGCCGACACCTTCCACGCCATGTATCCGCGCATCGACGAATGGATTGCGGTGCGCCGCAAGGTCGATCCGCACGGGGTGTTCGCCTCGGACATGGCCCGACGCTTGGAGCTGGTCTAGATGCTCGATGCGGTAGGCAATCCGCAGACCATCCTGCTGCTCGGCGGAACATCCGAGATCGGGCTGGCGATATGCGAGCGCTACCTGCGCACCGCGCCGGCTCGCGTCGTGCTGGCCGCGCTGCCCGACGACCCCGGCCGCGACGACGCTGTCGAGCAGATGAAGGCCGCCGGAGCCCGCTCCGTCGAGCTTATCGACTTCGACGCCGTCGACACCGAAAGTCATCCCAAGGTGATGGACGAGGCCTTCACCGGAGGTGATGTCGACGTGGCGATCGTCGCGTTCGGCCTCCTCGGCGACGCCGAGGAGCTGTGGCAGAACCAGCGTAAAGCGGTCCAGATCGCCGAGATCAACTACACCGCTGCGGTTTCGGTTGGTGTACTGCTCGCCGACAGAATGCGCGGGCAGGGCTTCGGTCAGATCATCGCAATGAGCTCGGCGGCGGGCGAGCGGGTGCGGCGATCTAACTTCGTCTACGGTTCCACCAAGGCCGGTCTCGACGGCTTTTACCTCGGTCTTTCAGAAGCGTTGCGCGAGTACGGGGTTCGGGTGCTGGTAATCCGGCCCGGGCAGGTGCGCACCCGGATGAGTGCGCACATCAAGGAAGCGCCACTCACCGTCGACAAAGAGTATGTCGCCGAGCTGGCAGTCACGGCATCGGCCAAAGGCAAGGAACTGGTATGGGCGCCGGGAGCGTTCAGGTACGTGATGATGGTATTGCGACACATTCCGCGCCCCATCTTCCGCAAGCTCCCCATCTAGCAATGCGCGGCGCGCTGGCCGTAGTGGGCCAGATGTTGGTAGCGGTCGCCGTGGCGGTCGTCGTCGCAGGCCCATCCCTGATCGCGATATCGCGGGTGGACTGGCCCGCCTACAACTCGTCCAACCAATTGCATGCGCTGACCACAGTCGGCCAATTCGCCTGCCTGGCAGGGCTGCTGGTGTCCGGCTGGCTGTGGCGGCGCGGCCGCCAGTTGCTCGCGCGGGCCGGTGCCCTGGTGTTCCTGTCCGCGTTCTCCGTCGTGACGCTGGCGATGCCGTTGGCCGCCACCAAGCTCTATCTCTTCGGCATCTCCGTCGACCAGCAGTTCCGCACCGAGTTCCTCACCCGCCTCACCGACACCGCCGCATTGCGCGACATGACGTACTACGGGCTGCCTCCGTTCTACCCAGCGGGCTGGTTCTGGATCGGCGGACGGATCGCGGCGCTGACCGGTACGCCCGGGTGGGAGATGTTCAAGCCGTGGGCGATCACCTCCATCACGGCGGCCATCGTGGTGGCATTCGTGTTGTGGGCCAGCCTGATTAGCTTCGAGTACGCGCTGATCGTGTCGACGGCCACGGCCGCGGCGACATTGGCGTACGCACCGGCCGAGCCGTATGCCGCGATCATCACCGTGCTGCTGCCGCCGGTCCTGGTACTGGCCTGGTCGGGGCTGCGCGGCAGAACGCGATCCGGCGGTTGGGCGGCGGTGATCGGTGTCGGAGTGTTCCTCGGGTTCGCCGCGCTGTTCTATACCCTGCTGCTGGCCTACAGCGCGTTCACGCTGGCGCTGATGGCGGTGGCACTGGCAGTCGCCCGCCGCGCATGGGATCCGCTGCTGCGCCTCGGCGTGATCGCAGTGGTCGGCGGGGCCATCGCGCTGATCGGCTGGCTGCCATACCTATTGGCCGCGCTCGGCGGATCGCCCGCCGATTCGGGCACCGCGCTGCACTATCTGCCACCCGACGGCGCGGAGCTGCCGTTCCCGATGCTCGAGTTCACGCTGCTGGGTGCGCTGTGCATGGTCGGCACGCTGTGGCTGGTGGTCCGGGCGGGCAGCTCGACGCGCGCGGGCGCACTGGCGTTCGGCGTGGTCGCCGTCTACCTCTGGTCGCTGCTGTCAATGCTGACCACGCTGGCCGGCACCACGCTGCTGTCTTTCCGCCTGCAGCCGACGCTGACCGTGTTGCTCACCGTGGCCGGGACCTTCGGGTTCATCGAGGCCACCCTGGCACTCGCCCGGCGCTACCGCCCGGCGATCGGACGACGGATCGTCGCCGCGGCCGGCACGCTCGGCGCGATCGGTGCGCTGACGTTCGCCCAGGACATCCCCGACGTGCTGCGGTCCGACATCGTCGTCGCCTACACCGACACCGACGGCAATGGCCAGCGGGCCGATCGCCGTCCGCCCGGCGCCGAGAGGTACTACGACGAGATCGACGCCAGGATCCAGCAGGTCACCGGCCGGCCGCGCAACGAGACGGTGGTGCTCACCGCCGACTACAGCTTCCTGTCGTACTACCCGTACTACGGGTTCCAGGGATTGACGTCGCACTACGCCAACCCACTGGCCCAGTTCGATAAACGGGCGGCCGCGATCGAGAACTGGTCGAGGATGCAGCGGGCCGACCAGTTCATCGCCGATCTCGACACGCTGCCGTGGAAGCCGCCGACGGTGTTTCTGATGCGTCGCGGCGGCCCCGGTAATTCGGCTGACACCTACACGCTGCGGCTGGCCGCCGATGTGTATCCGAACCAGCCCAACGTCCGCCGCTACCAGGTGGCGCTCGATGCGGCGCTGTTCGACCACCCCAGCTTCACCGTCACCGACATCGGACCGTTCGTGCTGGCCATCAGGAAGCCCTGATGGCACCATCAAGCCCCGTGACCGCCGCGGCGACCAACCACCGCGCCACCCGGATCGTCGCGATCATCGCCGGGTTGCTGGGCGCGGCACTGGCACTGGCCACTCCGCTGCTGCCGGTCAGCCAAACCACCGCCGAGCTCAACTGGCCGCAGGACGGGGTGCTGCAAAGCGTCGACGCGCCGCTGATCGGTTACGTCGCCACCGACCTCACCATCACCGTGCCGTGCCAGGCGGCCGCCGGCCTGGCCGGGCCGCAAAACGCGGGCAAGACCGTGTTGCTCTCGACGGTGCCCAAGCAGGCACCCAAGGCCGTCGACCGCGGCCTGCTGATCGAACGCGTCAACAACGATCTGCTCGTCATCGTCCGGAACACTCCGGTGGTGAGCGCGCCGCTGAACCAGGTGCTCAGCCCGGCATGTGAGCGGCTGACGTTCACCGCGCAGGCCGACAAGGTCACCGGCGAATTCGTCGGCCTGGTGCAGGGTCCCGATGCCGACGACCCGGGTGAACCACTGCGCGGTGAGCGCAGCGGCTACGACTTCCGCCCGCAGATCGTCGGCGTCTTCACCGATCTGGCCGGCCCGGCCCCGCCGAACCTGCAGCTTTCGGCGACCCTGGATTCCCGCTACAGCACGTCGCCGACGCTGCTGAAGCTGGTCGTGATGATCCTTGGCGTCGCGATGACGGTGGTGGCACTGATCGCGCTGCACGTCTTGGACACCGCCGACGGCATGCGGCACCGGCGATTCCTGCCGCCGCGCTGGTGGTCTCTCAGCCCGCTCGACGGCGTGGTCGCCGCGGTGCTGATGTGGTGGCATTTCGTCGGAGCCAACACCGCCGACGACGGCTACATCCTGACCATGGCACGGGTGTCCGAAAACGCCGGATACATGGCCAACTACTACCGCTGGTTCGGCACGCCGGAGGCGCCGTTCGGCTGGTACTACGACCTGTTGGCGCTGTGGGCGCAGGTCAGCACGCACAGCGCCTGGGTGCGACTGCCGACGCTGGTGATGGCGCTGACCTGTTGGTGGTTGATCAGCCGCGAGGTGATTCCGCGCCTCGGGCACGCGGTCAAGACAAGTCAGGCCGCGGCGTGGACGGCGGCCGGGATGTTCCTGGCGGTCTGGCTGCCGCTCAACAACGGGCTGCGGCCCGAGCCGATCATCGCGCTGGGCATCCTGCTGACCTGGTGCTCGGTTGAACGCGGCGTGGCCACCAGCCGGCTGCTGCCGGTGGCGATCGCGATCATCATCGGCGCACTGACACTGTTCTCCGGTCCCACCGGCATCGCCGCTGTCGGCGCCCTGCTGGTCGCCGTCGGGCCGCTGAAAACCATTGTGGCCGCACATACTTCGCGATTCGGCTACCAGGCGTTGCTGGCACCCGTCCTTGCCGCGTGCACGGTCACGATCATCTTGATCTTCCGTGACCAAACCCTGGCCGCGGAGATCCAGGCCAGCGCCTTCAAGGCCGCGGTCGGGCCCAGCCTGAGCTGGTTTGACGAGCACATCCGCTACGAGCGGTTGTTCATGGCCACTCCCGACGGCTCGATCGCGCGCCGGTTCGCGGTGCTGACACTGTTGCTCGCGCTGGCGGTGTCGGTGGCGATGTCGTTGCGCAAGGGCCGGATTCCGGGAACCGCGGCCGGCCCGAGCCGCCGCATCATCGGCATCACCATCATCTCGTTCCTTGCCATGATGTTCACCCCGACCAAGTGGACACACCACTTCGGCGTGTTCGCCGGACTCGCGGGATCGCTGGGGGCGCTGGCCGCGGTTGCGGTCACCGCCGCCGCCATGCGGTCGAGGCGCAACCGCGCGATGTTCGCCGCCGCGGTGCTGTTTGTGGCGGCGTTGTCCTTCGCCAGCGTCAACGGCTGGTGGTACGTCTCCAACTTCGGCGTGCCGTGGTCAAACGCGTTCCCGGAGTGGCGGTTCGGCTTCACCACGATCCTGCTTGGTTGCGCCGTGGTTGCCCTACTGGTGGCGGCCTGGTTCCACTTCTACGGCCACGACCGCTCGCCACCCGGGGAGCGTCCGCGACGGTGGTCGCGGATCATCCAGTCGCCGTTGGCCATTGCCGCGTGGCTTGTCGTCGTGTTCGAGGTGATGTCACTGACCCTCGCCATGATCGATCAGTACCCGGCGTGGAGCGTCGGGCGGTCGAATCTCGAGGCGCTGGCCGGCAAGACGTGCGGGATGGCGGAGGACGTCCTGGTCGAACAGAACCCCAACGCCGGGATGCTGACGCCCGTCCGCGTACCCCTCGCCGAGGCACTCGGTGCCGACACCGCTGAAGGCTTCGGCCCCAACGGCATTCCCTCCGACGTCTCCCCGGACGAGGTGATCGGCGACGGCCCGGGTACCGCCAGCAATTTCGCCGAGTCCCCCGAAGGGGAAGAAACGATCGGCGAGGCGGATACCGAGGGCGGCACCACCGCCGCGGCCGGTATCAACGGGTCACGGGCCCGCCTGCCCTTCAATCTGGACCCCACCCGCACGCCGGTGATGGGCAGTTGGCGCAGCGGCACCCAGCAACCGGCGCTGCTGCGCT
The DNA here is from genome assembly GCF_050701515.1 of Mycobacterium sp. GTDB lineage: Bacteria > Actinomycetota > Actinomycetes > Mycobacteriales > Mycobacteriaceae > Mycobacterium. The sequence continues at coordinate 48,891 of NZ_JBOGDB010000054.1, forward strand.
CGGCCTGGTACCGGCTGCCGCCCCGCGATGACGCCGATCCGCTGCTGGTGGTCTCCACCGCTGGGCGCTTCGATCCCGGCGACGTCGTGTTGCAGTGGGCGGGTGATGACGGTGAGCCCGCGGGCGGCCTCGGATTCGCCGACGTCGGCGCGGCGCCGGCGTGGCGCAACCTGCGCGCGCCGCTGGCCGCAATTCCCGATGACGCGACACAGGTGCGTCTGGTCGCCACCGACGACGACCTGTCGCCGCAGCACTGGGTCGCCCTGACCCCGCCGCGGATCCCGGAACTGCGGACGCTGCAAGAGGTCGTCGGATCGCAGGATCCGGTGTTGCTGGATTGGCTGGTCGGGCTGGCCTTCCCGTGCCAACGCCCGTTCGGGCACCAACACGGCGTCATCGAGGTGCCGAAATGGCGCATCATGCCGGATCGGTTCGGCGCCGAGGCCAATTCGCCGGTGATGGACAACGTGGGCGGCGGCCCGCTCGGCATCACCGAGCTGCTGGCGCGGGCGACCACCGTGCCGACCTATCTGAAGGACGACTGGTTCCGCGACTGGGGTGCCCTGCAGCAGCTCACGCCGTACTATCCGGGCGCCGAGCCGGCACGACTTGATCTCGGTTCGGCCACCCGCAGCGGATTGTGGAGCCCGGCGCCGCTGCGTCATTAGATTCGTCGCCTAACATCGAGCCTCGTGCCACGCGACGAAGAGCGGACGTACCGGTTCGCCCGGCTGATCGCCGTCGTCGCGGGCATTGCCGGGGTGCTGCTGTGCGGCCTGGTGCCATTGCTGCCGGTCAAGCAGACCACCGCCACCATCGTTTGGCCTCAAGGCGCCCGCGCGGGAGCCGGTGAGCCGGCGACATCCAGTACCGACGGCATGGTGTCCGACGTCACCGCCCCGCTGGTGTCGGGTGCTCCGCTGGCGCTCGACGTCTCCATTCCCTGCCAAGCCATCGCCACCCTGCCCGCGGACGGCGGCCTGGTGTTGTCCACCGTGCCAACGGAAGCTACCGACGCCACCAAGGGCGGCCTGTTCGTCCGGGCCACCGCCGACGTCGTGGTCGTCGCATTCCGCGACTCGGTGGCCGCGGTTGCCCCGCGCCCCGCGGTGGCCGCGGGCGGCTGCAGCGTGCTGCACATCTGGGCCAACGTCGGCCAGGTGGGTGCCGACTTCGTCGGCATACCGGGCGCCGCCGGCACCCTCGCGCCGGAGAAGAAGCCTCAGGTCGCAGGCGTCTTCACCGACCTGGAAGTGGCGGCCCAGCCGGGGCTGTCGGCGCGCATCGACGTCGACACCCGATTCATCACCACGCCGACGGCACTCAAGCTGGCCGTGATGGTGCTCGGGGTGGTCTGCGTGATCGCGTCGATGGTGGCGCTGGCGGTGCTTGACCGCCGGAGCCGCTCAGGCGGCGACATTCGGCCTGAGCTCGGGAGGCGTATTCAACGCGCCTGGCGGCGTTTCCTTCGGGTCGGCCTGGCCAGTTGGATCGCCGATGTCGGCGTGATCGGCACGCTGCTGCTCTGGCACGTGATCGGCGCCATCTCGTCCGATGACGGCTACAACCTGACGATCGCCCGGGTCTCCGGAGAGGCCGGATACACGGCCAACTACTACCGCTTCTTCGGCGCCACCGAAGCCCCGTTCGACTGGTATCAGAGCGTCCTCGCGCAGCTGGCGTCGATCAGCACGGCCGGTGTTTGGATGCGGCTGCCCGCCACCGCGGCGGCGATCGCGACCTGGCTGATCATCAGCCGCTGCATACTGCCCAGGCTCGGTCGACCGCTCGCCGTCAACCGGATTGCGGTCTGGACGGCGGGCGCGGTGTTCCTCGCAACCTGGCTGCCGTTCAACAACGGGCTGCGCCCGGAGCCGCTCATCGCGTTCGGCGCCGTCGCCGCCTGGGTACTGGTGGAGAACGCGATCGGCACCCGCCGGTTGTGGCCCGCCGCGGTCGCGATCATCGTGGCGATGTTCACCGTCACCACGGCGCCGCAAGGCCTCATCGCGCTGGCTCCGCTGCTGGTGGGCGCGCGGGCGATCGCCCGGATCATCCGCAGCCGCCGGCCCGTCGACGGGGTGTTCGCCCCGCTGGCGACTCTGGCCGCTGCGCTGTCGCTGATTTTCGTGATCGTATTCCGCGACCAGACCCTGGCCACCGTCGCCGAGTCCGCCCGCATCAAGTACGTCGTCGGCCCGACCGTCCCCTGGTACCAGGACTTCCTGCGCTATTACTTCCTGACCGTCGAGGAGAGCGCCGACTCGTCGCTGACCCGTCGCTTCGCCGGGCTGGTGCTGCTGCTCTGCTTGTTCGGGATGCTCGCGGTGCTACTGCGCCGCGGACACCTGCCCGGTGTGGCAGCGGGGCCGGTGTGGCGGCTGATCGGCGCCACCGCCGTTGGGCTATTGCTGCTGACCTTCACACCGACGAAGTGGGCCGTGCAGCTGGGTGCATTCGCCGGGCTGGCCGGAGCGCTGGGAGCGGTCACCGCGTTCGTGTTCGCCCGCGTCGGCCTGCACACCCGTCGCAATCTCGCGCTGTACGTGACCGCGTTGCTTTTCGTACTGGCCTGGGCGACGTCCGGCATCAACGCGTGGTTCTACGTCGGCAACTACGGCGTGCCCTGGTTTGACAAGCAGCCGGTGATCGCCGGTTTCCTGGTCACCTTCATCTTCCTGATCCTGGCGATCCTGACCGGCCTGTACGCGGGCTGGCTGCATTTCCGGATGGACTACGCCGGGCACACCGAGGTCGCCAACACACGTCGTAACCGGGTACTCGCCTCCACACCGCTGCTGGTGGTGGCAACCATCATGGTGGTGCTCGAGGTGGGCTCGATGGCCAAGGGCGCGGTGCAGCGCTATCCCGTCTACACCACCGCCAAGGCCAACGTCGACGCACTGGCCTCCGGCCTGAGCAAGACCAGCTGCGCGATGGCCGACGACGTGCTGGTCGAGGCCGACACCAATGCCGGTCTGCTGCAACCGGTTCCAGGGCAGCGTTTCGGGCGGTACGGACCCCTCGGTGGCGAGAACCCGGTCGGGTTCACCCCCAACGGTGTCAGTGACACCCTGGAGCCCGCGGAGCCGGTGACCGCCAATCCCGGCACGGTGAACTCCGACGGGTCCCCCAACAAACCGAACATCGGGGTCGGCTATGCGGCGGGCACCAGCGGCGGGTACGGCCCGGAGGGAGTCAACGGGTCGAGGGTTTTCCTACCGTTCGGTCTGGACCCCGAACGCACCCCGGTGATGGGCAGCTACGACGAGAACACCGTCGCCGCCAAGGCCACTTCGGCGTGGTACCAGTTGCCGCCGCGCACGCCGGACCGCCCGCTGGTGACCGTCGCCGCTGCCGGAGCGATCTGGTACTACGAGGAGGACGGCTCGTTCAACTACGGCCAGTCGCTCAAGCTGCAATGGGGCGTGCACCGACCGGACGGGACGTACCAGGCACTGGGCCAGGTGCAGCCGATCGACATCTTCATGCAAAAGGCTTGGCGCAACCTGCGTTTCCCGCTGGCCTGGGCACCGCCGGAGGCCAACGTGGTCCGCATCGTCGCCGATGACCCCAATCTGTCCGAGGATCAGTGGTTCGCGTTCACTCCGCCGCGGGTGCCGGTGCTGTCGACCGCGCAACAGTTGCTCGGGTCGCAGACGCCGGTGCTGATGGACATCGCCACCGCGGCGAACTTCCCGTGCCAGCGGCCGTTCTCCCAACACCTTGGCGTGGCTGAACTTCCGGTGTACCGCATCCTGCCCAACCTCAAGCAGACGGTGGTGTCGTCGAACCAGTGGCAATCCTCCGAGGACGGCGGCCCGCTGCTGATCACCCGGGCGCTGCTGCGCTCCGATGCCGTGCCGTCCTATTTGCGCGACGACTGGTACCGCGACTGGGGAGCCATCGAACGGTACTACCGGCTGGTGCCCGAGTCCGAGGCGCCCGACGCCGTCGTCGATGAGGGTGCTGTGACTGTGGGCGGATGGAGCCGTACCGGACCGATCAGGGCGCTGCCATGAGCGAAGTCAGGGTCGCCCGATGGGTCGCGACGATCGCGGGCCTGATCGGCTTCGTGCTCTCGGTGGCGACGCCGCTGCTGCCGGTGGTGCAGACGACGGCGACGCTGAACTGGCCGCAGAACGGTCAGCTGAGCAATGTGACCGCTCCGCTCATTTCACAGGTGCCCGTCACGATGGACGTCACCATCCCCTGCGACGTGATCCGCTCGATGCCGCCGTCCGGCGGGATGGTACTGGGCACCGCGCCCAAGGGCGGCAAGCAGGCCGCCCTCAACGCGCTGTTCGTCCATGTCACCAGCCAGCGGGTCGACATCACCGACCGCAACGTCGTGGTGGCCAGCGTGCAGCGGGCGCGGGTAATGGCGCCCGGATGTCAGCGCATCGAGATCACGTCGACGGAGGCCGGGACGTTCGCCACCTTTGTCGGCCTCACCGACGAAACCGGTAAGCCGCTGCGCACCGGCTTCGACGACCCCAACCTGCGACCGTCGATCGTCGGCATCTTCACCGACCTGGTTGGGCCGGCCCCGCCCGGCCTGTCGCTGTCGGCGACCATCGACACCCGGTTCTCCACCAAGCCAACGCCTTTGAAGCTGGCGGCGATGCTGCTCGCGATCGCATCGACCGTCATTGCACTGGTCGCGCTGTGGCGCCTGGACCGCATCGACGGCCGCCGAATGCACCGCCTGATCCCGGAACGCTGGCGCACCTTCACCGCTGCCGACGTCGTGGTGGTCGGCGGATTCCTGCTGTGGCACGTGATCGGCGCCAACTCATCCGACGACGGCTACATCCTCGGCATGGCACGGGTCGCCGACCACGCGGGCTACATGTCCAATTACTTCCGCTGGTTCGGCAGCCCCGAGGACCCGTTCGGCTGGTACTACAACCTGCTGGCGCTGATGACCCATGTCAGCGACACGAGCATCTGGATGCGCTTGCCCGATCTGATTGCGGCGCTTGTGTGTTGGCTGCTGCTGTCCCGCGAAGTGCTGCCCCGACTCGGGCCCGCGGTGGCGTCGTCCAAGGCCGCGGTATGGGCGGCCGGCCTGGTGCTGCTGGCGGCCTGGATGCCGTTCAACAACGGCCTGCGGCCCGAAGCGATCATCGCGGCCGGTGCGCTGATCACCTACGTGCTGATCGAGCGGGCCATCGTGTCGGGTCGCATGACTCCCGCCGCGCTGGCGGTCGTCGCCGCGGCGTTCACCCTCGGGATTCAGCCGACCGGCTTGATTGCGGTGGCCGCGTTGCTTGCGGGCGGGCGGCCGCTACTGAGGATCCTGGTACGCCGGCACCGCATCGTCGGAACCTGGCCGGTGGTGGCACCGCTGCTGGCCGCCGGCACCGTGGTGCTGACCGTTGTGTTCGCCGACCAGACATTGGCAACGGTGTTGGAGGCCACCAGGATTCGCACCGCGATCGGCCCCAGCCAGGCGTGGTACACCGAGAACCTGCGCTACTACTACCTGATCCTGCCGACCGTCGACGGCTCGCTGTCTCGGCGGTTCGGTTTCTTGATCACCGCGCTGAGCCTGTTCACCGCGATGTTCGTCATGTTGCGGCGCAAGCGAATTCCGGGTGTGGCCCGTGGCCCGGCGTGGCGGCTGATGGGCGTCATCTTCGGCACCGTGTTCTTCTTGATGTTCACCCCGACCAAGTGGGTGCACCACTTCGGGTTGTTCGCAGCGGTGGGCGCGGCGATGGCGGCGCTGGCCACCGTGCTGGTGGCACCGAAAGTGCTGCGCTGGTCCCGCAACCGGATGGCGTTCCTGGCGGCGCTGCTCTTCCTGCTGGCACTGTGCTTCGCCACCACCAACGGCTGGTGGTACGTCTCGAGCTACGGCGTGCCGTTCAACAACGCGGTGCCGCGCATCGGCGGGGTCACGGTCAGCACGATCTTCTTCGCCCTGTTCGCGCTCGCCGCGGTGTACACGATCTGGTTGCACTTCGCCTCCCGCGACCGCGGCGAGGGCCGCATCGCGCGGGCGTTGACCACGGCGCCCATTCCGGTCGCGGCCGGCTTCATGGTGGTGGTGTTCGTGGCCTCGATGCTGGTCGGCGTGGTGCGGCAGTATCCGACGTACTCCAACGCGTGGGCCAACCTGCGGGCCTTCACCGGCGGCTGTGGGCTGGCCGACGATGTGCTGGTCGAACCCGATGCCAATGCGGGTTTCATGACTCCGCTGCCGGGGAACTACGGCCCGCTGGGTCCGCTGGGGGGCGATGCGCCGGTCGGCTTCACCCACAATGGGGTGCCCGAACACATTGTCGCCGAAGCCATCCGAATGACATTGCCGCAGCCCGGCACCGACTACGACTGGGACGCCCCGACGAAGCTGGACACCGAGGGCATCAACGGGTCCACGGTGCCGCTGCCCTACGGCCTCGATCCAGAACGGGTTCCGGTCGCGGGCAGCTACGCCGACGGCCCGCAACAGCAGAGCACGCTCGCCTCGGCGTGGTACGAACTGCCGCCCCCTGACGACGCCCATCCATTGGTGGTGGTCACCGCGGCCGGCACCATCACAGGCAATAGCGTTCTGAAAGGATTCACCGACGGGCAGACCGTCGAGCTGGAGTTCGCGCGGCCGGGTCCCGACGGCGCACCCGTCCCGGCCGGACGGCTGGTGCCCGACGACCTTGGGCCCGCTCCGTCGTGGCGCAACCTGCGGTTCGCCCGCTCGGACATACCCGCCGATGCCGTCGCGGTGCGGGTCATCGCCGAGGACCGATCGCTGACGCGGGGCGACTGGATCGCGGTCACCCCGCCGCGGGTGCCCGAGCTGCGGTCGTTGCAGGAGTACGTCGGCTCACAGCAGCCGGTGCTGATGGACTGGGCGGTGGGATTGGCCTTCCCGTGCCAGCATCCGATGCTGCACGCCAACGGGGTGACCGAGATTCCGGCCTTCCGGATCACGCCGGATTACACCGCCAAGAAGCAGGACACCGACACCTGGGAGGACGGCCTCAACGGCGGGCTGCTCGGCATTACCGATCTGCTGCTGAGGGCGCATGTAATGGCGACGTATCTGTCGCGGGACTGGGGCCGCGACTGGGGTTCACTGCGCAAGTTCGACACCATTGTGAAGGCCGAGCCTGCGCAGCTCGAATTGGGCACCGCCACCCGCAGCGGGCTGTGGAAGCCCAACGAGATCCGGATCGGCCCGTAAGCGGTGGTGGACCGGTGGACGATTGGCTGGCGATGGCCGCGATCTAGGCCGACCTTGGTTTCTTGACTTATTCCAGAAAAGCGACAAGACTGCGGAACGTGTCCATCGCCTCGGATTTCCCGCAGATGCTGCGCGAGGCCGCTCTGCGCGTGACCCGCCCTCGGTTGGCGGTGCTCAGCGCGGTGCATGAGCATCCGCACGCCGACACGGATTCGATCATCCGGGCGGTGCGCAACGGTCTCCCCGACGTGTCCCATCAGGCCGTGTACGACTCGCTGCACACGCTGACGGCAGCGGGTCTGGTGCGACGCATTCAGCCGTCCGGCTCGGTGGCTCGCTACGAGTCGCGCGTCGGTGACAACCACCATCACGTGGTGTGCCGGTCATGCGGTGTCATTGCCGACGTCGACTGCGCCGTCGGCGATGCGCCCTGCCTGACCGCCGCCGACGACGGCGGCGTTCTGGATGGCTTTGTCGTCGAGGAAGCCGAGGTCATCTACTGGGGCGTGTGCCCCGAATGCTCGGAACAGCCCGATTCACCCACTCCTGGAAGGAAGGACCGACGTGTCTGAAAGCGAAAATCCGGTAATCCCCTCACCCGAACCCAAGGCGCATATTCCCCTGACGAACCGGGACTGGTGGCCGGATCAGGTGGACCTCTCGGTTCTCAAGAAGCACGCACCGCAGGCCAACCCGATGGGCGACGACTTCAATTACGCCGAAGAGGTAAAGAAGCTTGACGTCGAAGCGCTCAAGCAGGACATGTTCGAGCTGATGACGAACTCGCAGGATTGGTGGCCCGCCGATTACGGCCACTACGGCGGGCTGTTCATCCGGATGAGCTGGCACGCCGCCGGCACCTACCGCATCGCCGATGGCCGGGGCGGCGCCGGCGAAGGCGCACAGCGCTTCGCCCCGCTGAACAGCTGGCCCGACAACGCGAGCCTGGACAAGGCGCGCCGGCTGCTCTGGCCGCTCAAACAGAAGTACGGCAGGCAGATCTCCTGGGCCGACCTTCTGGTCTTCGCCGGAAACTGCGCCATCGAACACATGGGCCTGCCGACCTTCGGCTTCGCCTTCGGTCGCGAGGACACCTGGGAACCCGACGAGATCCTCTGGGGGCAGGAGGACACCTGGTTGGGCACCGACAAGCGCTACTCGGGCGAACGGGAACTCGCGAAACCCTATGGCGCGACAACCATGGGTCTGATCTACGTGAACCCGGAGGGCCCCGAAGGCAAACCGGATCCAGTGGCCGCGGCAATAGACATCCGCGAGACCTTCGGCCGGATGGCGATGAACGACGAGGAGACCGCCGCGCTTATCGTCGGTGGCCACACCTTCGGCAAGACCCACGGCGCCGGCCCGGACGACGGCATCGGGCCGGAGCCCGAGGGCTGCCCGCTGGAACTCCAGGGGCTCGGCTGGACGGGTCCCTTTGGCAGCGGCGTGGGCAAGGACTCGATCACCAGTGGCCTCGAGGTGGTCTGGACGCCCACCCCGACCAAGTGGGACAACAGCTACCTGGAGACCCTGTACGGCTACGAGTGGGAGCTGACCAAGAGCCCGGCCGGTGCCTGGCAGTACGTCGCGAAGGACGGGGCCGGTGCCGGCACCATTCCCGACCCGTTCGACGGACCGGGGCGGGCGCCGACCATGCTGGTTACCGACCTGTCGATGCGGGAGAGCCCCATCTACGCCGACATCACCCGGCGCTGGCTGGACCACCCCGAAGAGCTGTCTGAGGCGTTCGCCAAGGCGTGGTACAAGCTGCTGCACCGCGACATGGGACCCGTCTCGGGTTATCTCGGCCCGTGGGTGCCGGAGCCGCAGCTGTGGCAGGACCCCGTCCCCGACGTCGACCACAAGCTGATCGATGACAAGGACGTCACGGCCCTCAAGTCCAAGATCCTGGAGTCGGGTCTGTCGGTCTCCCAGCTGGTCTCCACGGCGTGGGCGTCGGCGGCCAGCTTCCGCGGCACCGATAAGCGCGGCGGCGCCAACGGGGCGCGGATTCGCCTTGCCCCGCAGAAGGATTGGGAAGTCAATCAGCCTGCCGAACTGGCAAAGGTGCTGCAGACCCTCGAGAAGATCCAGTCGGACTTCAACGGCTCGGCGTCTGGCGGCAAGAAGGTCTCGCTTGCCGACCTGATCGTGCTGGCCGGCAGCGCGGGCGTCGAGAAGGTGGCCAAGGACGCCGGCTTCGACGTCGCGGTGCCGTTCGCACCCGGACGCACCGACGCCTCGCAGGAGCAGACCGATGTGGAGTCGTTCGCCGTGCTCGAACCGCAGGCCGACGGCTTCCGCAACTACCTGCGCGCCGGGCTGAAGACGTCGGCTGAGCACCTGCTGGTCGACCGGGCCTACCTGCTGAACCTGACGGCACCCGAGATGACGGTTCTCGTTGGCGGCCTGCGGGCGCTGGGCACCAACTTCGGTCAGACCAAGCACGGCGTGTTCACCGATCAGCCCGGCAAGTTGACCAACGACTTCTTCGCCAATCTGCTCGACATGGGCACGGAGTGGAAGGTTTCCGAGTCGACGGAGAACGTGTACGAGGGTCGCGATCGCGGTGCCACCGGCGGTAAGCCCAAGTGGACCGCCACCGGAGCTGACCTGGTTTTCGGTTCGAACTCGATCCTGCGCTCGCTTGCCGAGGTCTACGCCACCGACGACGCGAAGGACAAGTTCGTGGCGGACTTCGTGAAGGCGTGGGTCAAGGTGATGAACAACGATCGGTTCGACTTGGCCTAGATCGGGGTCAGGCCGTGCTTGCGCTGGACCCGGCTGATCTGCTTGTCCCGCAATAGATGCAGTGACTTGCGCAGCAGCAGTCGGGTCTGGTGCGGCTGGATCACCGCGTCGATGAAGCCGCGCTCTGCGGCGATCCACGGGGTGGCCATGTTGAGGTTGTAGCCCTCGATGAAGTCGGCCCGGATCTTCTGCACTTCCGGCGCCGTCGGGTCGGGGAACCGCTTCACCAACAACTGCGCGGCGCCCTCGGCGCCGATCACCGCGATTCGGGCGGTGGGCCAGGCGAAGTTCAGGTCGGCGCTCAGCTGCTTGGACCCCATCACCGCGTACGCGCCGCCGTAGGACTTGCGAATCGTGATGGTGACCTTCGGTATGTCGGCCTCGACGACGGCGTTGAGGAACCGGCCACCGCGCTTGATGATGCCGTTCTTCTCCTGCTCCACACCGGGCATGAAACCCGGGGTGTCGACGACGAAAACCAGTGGAAGGTTGTAGGAGTCGCAGAACCTGATGAACCGGGCAGCCTTGTCCGAAGCCTCGTTGTCGATCGCGCCGGATAGGAACATCGGCTGATTGGCGATCACACCGACCGCCCGCCCGTCGACCCGGGCAAAGGCGGTGATGATCGCCGGGCCCTGCTGCTGGGCCACGTCGAAGACATCGCCGTCGTCGAAGATCCGCAGCAGGATCTCGTGCATGTCGTAGGCCATGTTGTCGCTGTCGGGAACGATCGAATCGAGTTCCAGGTCATGCGGCGTGATCGCCGGCTCGAGACCGGGATTGACGATCGGCGCGTCGTCGAATGTGTTTCCGGGTAGGAAGCTCAAGTAGTCGCGGACATACTGAAACGCCGCTTTCTCGTCTTCGACAACCTGGTGGATGTTGCCGTAGCGGGCCTGCGCGTCAGCGCCACCGAGTTCGTCGAGTGTGACGTCCTCACCGGTCACGTCCTTGATCACGTCGGGCCCGGTGATGAACATGTAGCCCTGATCGCGCACCGCCACAACAAGATCCGTCTGAATCGGCGAATACACCGCTCCGCCGGCGCATTTCCCGAGAATGATGGAAACCTCCGGCACCGTCCCACGAAGCAATTCGTGGCGGCGGCCCAGTTCGGCGTACCACGCCAGCGAGGTCACCGCGTCCTGGATGCGGGCGCCTGCCGAATCGTTGATGCCGACGATCGGGCAGCCGACCATCGCCACCCACTCCATCAGCTTGGCGACCTTGCGACCGAACATCTCGCCGACCGAGCCCTGGAACACCGTCTGATCGTGGCTGAACACGCCGACCGGGCGACCGCCGATGGTGCCGTGTCCGGTGACCACGCCGTCGCCGAAGAGCGCATCGGGATCACCCGGTGTCTTGCACAGCGCACCTATCTCCAGGAAGCTGCCGGGATCGAGCAGCGCGTGGATGCGGGCCCGGGCGCTCGGAATGCCCTTCCTGTCGCGCTTGGCGACGGCTTTCTCACCACCGGGTTCCTTTGCCAGCTCCAGCTTTTCACGCAGTTCGGCGAGCAGTTCAGCGGTGGTCTGGTTCGTCACTTGCTCTCGCCCTCGGCTTCGATGCGGTTGATGGCCTCGCTCATGTGCGCGCCGACCTTCGCGATGTATGGCTCGTCGATCGCCTGGATGTGCTCGCCCCCGATCGGAACGACCTCCAGCTCGGACACGTACTCCCCCCAGCCGCCGTCCGGCTTGCGGGTGGCGTAGCGCGGCTCGAAGAAGATCGCGTCGTCGTGGTAGCGGTCGGCCATGTACAACGTGACGTGCCCGTCGTACGGTTCGATCTTCGCGGTGTCGATCACCCGGTTATCGAGGTAGGACGTGCGCTGGTGCTCGATGATGCCGCCCGGGATCTGCACTCCGCTTTCCTTGACCGCGTCGAGGACGAACTGCACCTGCCCCTCGTCGTCGAGCTCCTCGAGCTGCTGGTACGGGATCGGCGGAACCTGCACGTTGAACGTCCGCTCGGCGAACCGGGCGTAGCGGTCCCAGCGGGCCCGGGTCTCCTCCTTGGTCTGCGGGACCTCTTCTCCGGCGCGCACCGCGTCGATCAGTCCGACGAACCGCACGTCGGCGCCCGCCCGCTTCAGCCCGATCGCGCAGGCATAGGCCAGCACCCCACCGAGCGACCAACCCGCCAGGATGAACGGCCCCTTGCCACCCATCTCCAGCAGCTTCGGCACGTACTCGGCCGCACGTTCCTCGACGGAGCCCTCGACCCGCTCGATGCCGTATACCGGAGTCTCCGGCGGCAGGCGCTTCAGCAGCGGTTCGTACACCACCGTCGACCCACCCGCCGGGTGGAACACAAACACCGGGACGTTGTCGGAGCCATCCCGGGGGGCGCGGAGTGTGCGCACGAACCCGTCGGTCTCACCGGCTTCGAGGTGCTCGCGCACGATAGACGCCAGCGCCTCGATCGTCGGCGCGGTCTTCACGTCGTCCGCGGTAATGGTGCCTTCGGCGCGTTCGGACAGCCGCTGCGCCATCTTCTCGGCGGTCTCGTCGTCCAGCGCGGGCAGCGCGTTGAAGATGCCACCCGGAGACTTGCCGGTGACGATCGCCCACGTCGCGAACGTCACCCGTTCGGCGGCTTCCCGCGGCGGCACGTCGGCGCCGAGCGCATCGGTGACGGCCTCCTGCGTCAGCACCTGGGCCGCCAGGGCGGCCGCACTCTTGTTGCCATCAGCGTCCGGACCGGAAGGGTCCGTGGGCGGCGGCGGGATCGGCGCATCCGAAACCGGTGCCGGTGCGTCCGTCGCCGGCTCGGTGCCCGCCATCATCGCGGCCTGCTCCGCCGCGATCTCCTCGGGCGTCAGCGTCTTCTGGTGCTCGTGCAGTTGCTCGACCTCGTCGCGATGCTCGATCGCGTACTCGATGAGCTTCTCGACGGCATACAGGTTTGCGTCCCGCACCGCGGTCAACTGAATCGGCGGCAGGTCGAAGTCGTATTCCACGCGGTTCTTGATCCGCACCGCCATCAGCGAGTCAAGCCCGAGCTCGATCAGCGGCACCTCCCACGGCAGGTCCTCGGGCTCGTAGCCCATCGCACCGCCGACGATCGCTGCCAACCGGTCGTGCACGGTCTCGCCGGAATCCGGCGTCCACTTCGCAAAGCCCGCACCCAGATTCGCGCCCTGCGTGAGGTTGTCGGACAGGATTTCTGGAGCCGCTTCAGCGGCGACATCGGGAACAGCATCGTCTTCGACCAGTTCCTGGGTGACCACAACCCCGGTCGCCGCCGCCGCTGGCAGTGCGGCGCTCTGGCCGTCGCGGCTCACGATGGCGTCGTAAACCAACGTGAACGACTCGTCGATGCGCGCGTGGACCTGCACGCTGGCGCCGCCGGGGTGGCGGGTCAGCGTCGTCACCAGGCGAGCGCCCGCGCCGGGCACCGCGCGCTGCTCCGACGCGGTCACCCTGGCCTCCGGAAACACCTGGGCCGCTGCGGCTTTCACGAGTGCACCGAGGTCAGTCGCGCCCCTCGGCGAATACTCCCACACGTGGCGGCCGTCCGGCATCGCGACGTGGTTGCCCGGCATCATCATGGAGCTGTCACCGGTGAACCGCGCCTCCAGCCAGTGCGGCTTGCGGCGGAACCGGGTCGGCGGGATGTTCGCGTAGTCGACCGCCGGGCAAGACGCCCGAGAAAACAGCGTCCGGAAGTCGAGGTGGTGGCCGTACACGAACAGCTGAGCCATCGCCGCGGTCATCGAGTCGACCTCGTCCTGCTTGCGCGCCAGCGTTGCGATCAGCTGCGCGTCATGCTGTCCGGCGGCCGCGGTGGTCAGGCCAACCTGCATCAGCGCCACCGGATTCGGCGCCAGCTCGAGGAATGTGGTGTGACCGTTGTCGACCGCGTTGCGGATGCCGTGGGTGAAGTAGACGCTGTGCCGCAGCCCCTTCTTCCAGTACTCGACATCGTGGATCGGTTCGCCGCCCGGCCGGATGTAGCCGCCCTGGTGCACCGTCGAGAAGTATCCGGTGGTGAGCGGTCGCGGCGCGATGCCCTGCAGCTCGGCCGCCAGCTCACCGAGCAGCGGGTCCATCTGCTGCGTGTGGCTGGCGCCCTTGGTCTGGAACTTGCGGGCGAACTTGCCCTCCTTCTCGGCCCGCTCGATGATCGCGTCCACCTGTTCGGGCGGGCCGCCGATCACCGTCTGGCTCGGTGCGGCGTAGACGCACACCTCCAGGTCGGGATAGTCGGAGAACACCGTCTTGATCTCTTCGGCGGAGTACTCGACGAGCGCCATCAGCCGGATGTACTCGCCGAACAGCATCGCCTCGCCCTCACCCATCAGGTGCGAGCGCGAGCAGATGGTGCGGGTGGCGTCGGCCAGCGACAGCCCGCCGGCGAAATACGCCGCGGCGGCCTCGCCCAGTGACTGACCCACCAACGCAGCGGGTTTCGCGCCATGATGCTTGAGCAGCTCACCCAGCGCGATCTGAATCGCGAAGATGGTGACCTGAGTGGTTTCGATGCCGTAGTCCTGCGAGTCGTCGAGGATCAACTCGACCACGGAGTAGCCCAGCTCGTCCTGAACCAGTGCGTCGACCTTGTCGATCCATTCCGCGAAGGTCTCGTCACGCAGGTACAGGCTCTTGGCCATCTTGCGGTGCTGGGCGCCGAAACCGGCCAGCACCCACACCGGACCGTTGGTGACCGGGCCGTCGGCGCTGAACACATTCGGGTTCGGCTTGCCGTCGGCCAGCGCCCGCAGTGCCTTGATCGCCTCGTCGTGATCGTGCGCCATCACCACCGAGCGGGACCGGCCGTGATTCCGCCGTGACAGCGCACGGCCGATCGACTCCAGTGCGGACGCCCGCCCCTCGGGGCTGTCCATCCAATCGGCCAACTCGGCGGCCGCCGCCTTCTTACGAGAGGTCAGGAACGCCGAAACCGCCAGCGGCACAACGGGTGTGTGCGGCTCCTGAGATTCCAGGGCCTCCAACTCCTGCAGCGCCACCTCCTTGAGCCGCTTGGCCTCATCGGTGAGGCCGGGCAATTCCGGTTCGCGGTCGTCGGTGTCGTAGGCGTGCTGACCGAGCTCGTCACCGGCGGTCTCATCGTCGTCGTCGTGGATGAACTCGCCGTACTCGTCCATCCGGACGCCGCCCACGTACACCGCATTGGCCTCGGCGGCGGCCGGCTTCTCGGCGACCGGTTCGGGTTCGGGCTCGGGCTCGACGAGATCCGACGGCAGCACCTCGCGCAACACCAGGTGCGCGTTGGCGCCACCGAAGCCGAAGCCGGACACCCCGGTGATGGCGTGCCCGCTGTAGCGGGGCCAGTCGGTGACCGTGTCGGCCACCTTCAAGTGCACCGCATCGAAGTCGATGTACGGGTTGGGACCGGTGTAGTTGATCGACGGCGGTACCTTGTCGTTGCGCAGCGCCAACACCATCTTGGCCAGGCTGGCCGCGCCGGCCGCCGACTCCAGGTGGCCCACATTGGATTTCACCGCGCCCAGCAGGGCGGGCTGGTCCGCGGCACGGCCCCTGCCGACGACCCGGCCGAGCGCGTCGGCCTCGATCGGGTCGCCCAGGATGGTGCCGGTGCCGTGCGCTTCGATGTAGTCGACGGTGCGCGGGTCGATGCCGGCATCCTTGTAGGCCTTGCGCAGCACCTCGGCCTGCGCATCGGGATTCGGCGCGAGCAGGCCGTTGGACCGGCCGTCGTGGTTGACCGCGGTGCCGGCGATCACCGCGAGGATCTCGTCGCCGTCGCGCCGGGCATCGGCGACGCGTTTGAGCACCAGCATGCCGCCGCCCTCGGAGCGTGCGTAGCCGTCGGCATCCTGCGAGAACGACTTGATCCGGCCGTCGGATGCCAGCACGCCGCCGACCTCGTCGAAACCGACCGTGACGAGCGGGGTGATCAACGCGTTCACCCCACCGACGAGCACCACGTCCGCCTCGCGCGCACGCAGCGCCTGCACACCCTGATGCGCGGCGACCAGCGAGCTCGAGCATGCGGTGTCGACGGCCACCGACGGGCCGCGGAAGTCGTAGAAGTAGGAGACGCGGTTGGCGATGATCGAACTGGCGGTGCCGGTGATGGCGTACGGGTGGGCGACCGACGGGTCGGACATCGCCAGGAAGCTGTAGTCGTTGGTGGAGCTGCCGATGTACACGCCGATGCTCCCGCCGCGCAACGCCGACGCCGGGATGCGGGCGTGCTCCAGCGCCTCCCACGTCAGCTCCAGCGCCAGCCGCTGCTGCGGATCGACGTTGTCGGCCTCCATCTTCGACAGCGCGAAGAACTCGGAGTCGAAGCCCTTGATGTCCTTCAAGTAGCCGCCACGCGTGCGCGCCTTGGCGACCCGTTCGGCGATCCGCGGCTCCTCGAGGAACTCCTCCCAGCGGCCCTCGGGCAGGTCGGTGATCCCGTCGCGACCCTCCAGCAGCGCCTGCCAGGTCTCGTCGGGCGTGTTCATGTCGCCCGGGAAACGGGTGGACAGCCCGACGACCGCGATGTCGTCCACGTCGCGCTCGCGCGACCAGTCGATCTCTTCGGCGGTGTCGTCGACCTCCGGCTCGCCCTCGACGATGACGGTGGCCAGGGATTCGATGGTGGGATGCCGGAACGCGACGGTGGCCGTCAGCGTCACTCCGGTGAGGTCCTCGATGTCGCTGGCCATCGCGACCGCGTCGCGGGAGGACAGGCCCAGCTCCACCATCGGGGTGGAGTCGTCGATCGCGTCGGCGGACTGGGCGGTGGCGTTTGCGATCCAGTTGCGCAGCCAGTCACGCATCTCGGCGACGGTCATGTCGGTGCGTGCCGGCGTAGCGGTGCGTTCGGGGGCGAGCTTAAAGCCTTCGCCGTCGCCGTCGGGGTTTTGCGAATCCAGTTCGGTATCAGCCATATTCGTCAGTCGGTCTCGTCGGGGAAGGCGTTGGCCACCTTCCCGCTTCGCAGACTGCCGTCCAGGTAGGCGGCGCGGCAGGCCCGGTGACCGATCTTGCCGCTCGAGGTGCGCGGGATCGCCCCCGCCGGAGTAAGCAGCACGTCACGAACGGTGACGCCGTGGCGCACCGCGATGGCGGCGCGGATGTCGTCGGCGATCGGACCCATGTCGAGCTTGTGCGCACCGGGTGCGCGCTCACCGACAATGACCAACTGTTCGGAGGTGTCATCGGGATCGCGCTTGAGGCCGGCGTGGGTGTTCGCGAACACCTCGTCGGGCAATTGGTTCGCTGGCACCGAGAACGCGGCCACGTACCCGACCCGCAGCGCCTTGGTCGACTCCTGCGCCGAGTACTCGAGGTCCTGCGGATAGTGGTTGCGACCGTCGATGATCACCAGATCCTTCACTCGGCCGGTGATGTAGAGCTCACCCTCGTGGAAGGCGCCGTAGTCGCCGGTCCGCACCCACGTCGCGTCGTCGGATGCGCCCTCGGCGTGCGACGGGTTGGTCCGCGACTTGAGGATGTTATGAAAAGTTTCGGCGGTCTCGTCCTCTTTCCCCCAGTAGCCGGTGCCCATGTTCTGGCCGCTGATCCAGACCTCGCCGATCTGTCCGTCGGGGAGCTCGGAGGCGGACTCCGCATCGACGATGACGGCCCACTCGGCAACGCCCACCTTGCCTGCGCCGGCCTGCGCCACGGCACTCGGTGAATCGGCGGAAACCTCGACGAAGGTACCGGTATTCAGCGCCTCGCGGTCGACGGAGATGATCCTCGGGTGATCGCCCATCGGAGTGGTCGACACGAACAGCGTCGCCTCGGCCAGGCCGTACGACGGCTTGATGGCCTGCGGCTTGAAGCCGTACGGGGCGAACGCCTCGTTGAACCTGCGCACGGTGGCCGCAGAGATGGGCTCGCTGCCGTTCAGGATGCACTTGACTCTGGACAGGTCCAGCGGCGCCTCGTCGTCCTTCGGCAGGCCGCGGGCCGCGGCATGGTCGAACGCGAAGTTCGGAGCCACCGAAATCACCCCGCCGGTATCGTCGGGCCTGGCCGACATCTCCCGCAGCCACCGGCTGGGCCTGCGGACAAACGCCGCGGGGGTCATGAAGGTGAAGGAGTGCCCGATCATCGGCGCCAGCATGGCCGTGATCAGGCCCATGTCGTGGAAGAACGGCAGCCACGACCACCCGCGGTCGCCCTCCTCGCCGTCGAGCGCCTCGATGATCTGGACGATGTTGGTGGCCAGGTTGAGGTGGGTGATCTGCACACCCGTGGGCATGCGGGTCGACCCGGACGTGTATTGCAAATAGGCGATCGTGTCGGCGGTGACGTCCTCGACCGGCACCCAAGTCGCCCCGACCTCGACGGGCACCGCGTCGACGGCGATGACGCGCGGACGCTCCTTGGCGGGCCTGCTGCGGAAGAACTTGCGCACACCCTCGGCCGCCTCGGTGGTGGTCAGGATGGCCGACGGCTGGCAGTCGTCGAGCACCGCGTGCAGGCGGCCGACATGGCCGGGTTCAGAAGGGTCGAACAGCGGCACCGCGATGCGGCCCGAGTAGAGCGTGCCGTACATCGCGACCACGTACTCGAGGTTCTGCGGGCAGAGGATCGCCACTCGGTCACCCGGCTGGGTGACCTGCTGCAGCCGGGCGGCGAGCGCACGGTTGCGCGCGCCGAAATCGGCCCAGTTCAGCTCGCGCGCCACGCCGTCGCGTTCAACGGAAAAATCGAGGAACCGATAGGCGAGCTTGTCTCCACGCACCTTCGCCCATCGCTCGACGTGGCCGACCAGGCTGCCGTTCTCGGGAAACCTGATCTGTCCGTCTTTGACGAACGGGTTATGGAACCCCATCGCACTCTCCTGTCAAACCACACTCGTCGCACGTGCTCGCGCGGATCGTCGGGTCGCCGCAGCACTGCGTGGTCCGGGTCGGAATGGACCCTGACCACGCGCTTGCGGCCAGCCGTAACCAACCACTCTTAGTTTTTTCTTAATGTTAGGCGACCGTCTGTCCAAGGCCAAATCGGTCCGGTCACATGTCAGCCATGTTTTGGATGCGGAGCGTTATCGATGAGGTTCTGCACCCATCCCAGTGTCCACTCCGTTGCGGGCTGACCGTCGAGATTCCAGAACTCCGGCGTTGCGTACATGGCGTGCACCGGCTGGCCCGCCCCGCCGCCGAGCACCTCCATCGTCTTGGGCAGGTTGGCGAGCGAAAACGCCTCTTCGGGGGCCGAGCAGATCAAGTCACCCCGTGCGCAGATCTCGTTGGTGCGGTCGTTGAGCGCGCCGAAACCGCCCGGGCGCGGACCGGACATCGTCAGCCCCATCGACGAGAGCATCGGCACCTCGTGCAGGGTGATCTCGGCGCCCTGACCGACCGGGTTCGGCCCGACGTCCTGACCGACGCCCTGCTGACGACGGCCGTCTGCGATCAGCGTCACACCCAGCACCAGATCCTCGTCGACCGGACCACGGCCGTTGCCGATGTCGCTGGCGATGTCGCCCGCGATCACGGCGCCCTGCGAGAAGCCGACGAGCACGTAGCTGGTGAGCGGGCAGCGATTGTTCATGTCCGTCATCGCCTGCACCGCGGCGCGGGTGCCCTCGGCCCTGCTGTCGTTGTAGGACATCTGGTTGTCGGCCGACAGCGGATTGTGGAACTGCGCCGTGTACGGCACGGTGAACGTCTCCAGCCGGTCGGTGCCGAATTGGGCGCGGATCGGGTTGGTGACCTTGAGCAGTAGCGCGATCGGGAACTGGACCGGGTTGAACGGGTCGAGTTGCGGCGACGATTCCCAGGTGCCCGGGATGGACATCAGCTGCACGTCGGGGCAGCTGGCGTCCTGGAACTCCGGGCGCGGCTTCTTCGTCGGCGGCACGGCGGTTGGCGGCACCGCCGTCGGCGGCACGGCGCTGGGTGGTCGTTCGGGTTGACGGACGACGATGATCACCACCGCCGCGACCAGCGCCACGACGACCGCCATCGCCCCCGCCGCGACCAGGGCGAGGATCCGGTGGCGCTTACGTCGTCGAGCGTTGTTCGGCATGTTCTCCTGCTAGCAGAGTCGTTCGGTTGCGATGCGAATGTAGTCGGCGGTCAGGGCGTTCACCTCGGACGCCGACGGTGCCATGGCATTCCGGCCGGCATCGCGGACGTCGCCGCGAACCAACGGCAACGCGTAATCCCACACCGCTTGTTCGGTCTGTTTGGCCGCGCGCGCCTGGCACACGTACGACCCGATGCTCAGCGCCATCAGATCACTCGACGGCCGCACACCCGCGGCGCTCAGTGCGTCCAGATACGCCCGCTGCTGTCCGGTCACGATCAGGGTGCTCGGCTGGGTGATCGCGGCGGGCGGCTGCGGACCGCCCCGCGGGTCAGCGCCGGATTTCGTCGTCGCGGACGGCGGCACCGCCATCGTCGGCATCAGGCCGCCACCGGAGGCGCATCCGGTCACCAGCGCGGTGGCGAAAGCGGCCAGCACCGACGCCGCCGCGGCGCTTGTCGAGCCCTTCGGCGACCGCCGAACCGTGTGCTGCACTCCTCCAAGGTACCGGCCGACCCGGCGGGCTCCGGCCAGCGCAACCGTTGCGACGGCTACTTGATGGTGGTGACGAGTTCGCCGGACATCGCGGCCAGCTGCGGACCCCACGTCGACCAGTCGTGCTGGCCGCCGGCCGGGAAGTCGAAGTGCCCGTTGTGGCCGCCGACGGAGCGATAGTGCTGATAGAACGTTCGGTTGGTGCCCTGAGCGTGGTCGCAGTAGCCGATCATCGCGGGGGGATCGCTGCAGCCCAGCGTTTGCGGGCTGAACACCCACAGCCGGGTGTTGTTGTCGGCCAGCAACTGGATGTGCACGTCCGGGTCGTGCCACTTCCACCGGCCCAACTGTGGCAACCCCCACATGTTGCGGATGTCGACGCCGCCGTACTGCTGCAGCCCCGCCGTGATGGCTCCGTTGACGGTGGTGCTCGACGGCGTCAGGAAGCCGGACAGCGATCCGGCGTAGCGGTACCGGTCGGGATGGAACGTCGCCAGCGTCATCGCCCCGGTGCCGCCCTGGGCGGCGCCGACGATGCCGTGCCCATTGGGCGCCAAGCCCTTGTTGGCGGCCAGCCAATTCGGCAGTTCGTCGGCCAGGAAGGTCTCCCACTGCTTGCTGCCGTCCTGCTCCCAGTTGGTGTACAGGCTCCAGGCTCCGCCGGCGGGCGCGGCCACCGAGATGCCCGTTCCGGCCAGGGTGTTCATCGCGTTGCCCGCCGTCACCCAGTTGCTGACATCCGGTGCGGCGTTGAAGGCGTCGAGCAGAACGACGGCGTGCGGCCCGCCGCCCTGGAATGCGACCGGGATGTCGCGTCCCATCGCCGCCGACGGCACCATCAGGTACTCGACGGCTTCGGCCCCGGCGCTTGGAGGTGTGGCCGAGGCCAATCCGGCGGCCAGCACCACGGTCAAGATCGCTCGAACGAACCCACCACGCATCTACCCCACCTCACGTCGCTCGGCCAGTCCCCACCGCAAGACATCCAATCACATCTGTGCGACGGGCCGCTCCGGAAACGGCTGACGGCGGCGACCCCCGCATGGGTATCGCCGCCGCCGACCTCATATCTAGCGCTAGCCGCTCAGCCTTCGCCCTCTGGCGTCACAGCCGACGCCTCGGTCGCGATTGGGGTGGATGACTGCGGCGTCGCACCCAGTACCCGCTGGATGTCGGGCTTCATCTGCTGGAGCTGCTGACCCCAGTAGTTCCATTGGTGGGTGCCGTTGGACGGGAAGTTGAACACACCGTTCTTGCCGCCCGCGGCGATGTACTTCTCCTGGAACGTCTTGTTCGTGCGGAGGGTGAAGCCCTCCAGGAACTTCGCGTTGAACAGGTTGCCCGAGCTCATGCCGGCGTCCAGCTCGGACGGCTTGCCGTCACCGCAATACACCCAGAGCCGGGTGCCGTTGGCGACCAGCTTGTCGATGTTGACCATCGGGTCGTTGCGCTTCCACGCCGGGTCGTCCTTCGGGCCCCACATGTCCTCGGTCTTGTAGCCACCGGCGTCACCCATCGACATCCCGAGCAGCATCGGCCACCAGCCCTCGGAGAGGTTCAGGAAGCCCGACAGCGAGGCCGCGTACTGGAACTTTTCCGGGTAGTACATCGCCATGACCATTGCGGCCGAGCCAGCCATCGAGAGGCCTACCGCGGCGGTGCGGCTGGAGTTCACGCCCTTGTTCGCCGCCAGATAGGCCGGCAGCTCCTGCGCAATGAATGTCTCCCACTTGTACGTCGTGCAGCCAGCCTTACCGCAGGCCGGCTCGTACCAGTCGCTGTAGAAGCTGGACTGGCCACCGACCGGCATGACCGTCGCAAGACCCGAGTCGAGGTACCACTCGAAGGCCGGGGTGTTGATGTCCCAGCCGTTGAAGTCCTCCTGGGCACGGAGGCCGTCGAGCAGGTACACCGCCGGTGCATTCGGACCGCCGTTCTGGAACTGGACCTTGATGTCCCGGCCCATCCCGGCGGACGGGACCATCAGGTACTCCACCGGCAGGCCCGGGCGTGAGAACGCCCCAGCAGTCGCCGAGCCCCCGGCGACGCCGACCAGGCCGGGCAGCACCGCGGCCATCAGGGCCGCAACCGTGAGCCGGCGCGACATTCCCCTGGCCGTGTCCCGGACTCTCCCAACCAAATTCATGCTTCTACCTATCCCATCTGTCGTATGCCGCACCCAAGATCCGAGGCACCCCCCCGGCTCAGGCGCCCGTGTAGTCAACCACACCTTCGGGTGATCTCTCTCTTCAGCGGGTGTCCTCGCAGGTCACCCTCGGCCGTTCAGTGCGGCTAAGGCCCCGTTGCCGGCAAGCCAGTGTAGGGGGTACCGGACGGCTCCGGCACCTCCAGTCCGCACCGGGCCAGCTCATAGGCCGGCACCCGATCGATCCGATAGTTGGTGAACTCGTACGCATGCAGGACGTTTGACAAGAACCGCCGGGGGGTCAACGGCCCGCGCACCGAGGTGAGCATGGCGTCGGTCGCCGGGCATTTCAATGCCGCTTCGGCTTGCGCGGCCCAATCCTGGTCGATATACGGCGGGATGAACGGATGGGTCTTCAAGAACGGCCCGTCGGCAATCGCCCAGTCCGGAAAGAGATTCTTGTCGTGCCCGATGCGTCCGTCTTCCAGCCGCCCGGTGTGCGCCGCCAGCGGGTTGGCGAGACCGATCTGGTCGACGACGCGGACGTCGAGTCCGACGTTCATGCCAAGCATGCCGAGGTTGGTGAAAAATACTGTGTGGGGCCGGTTTTGGGACGTGTCGGGGTTCGGCGGCGGTGCGTCCGGTGGCGGTGGGGGCGGAGGTATCGCCGGTACCACGTCCCATTGGTCGTAGTTGCCCGACGGCAACAGCAGTGCACCATCGGGGGTGTTGTTGAGGGCGACCAGCACCGCCCGCATCCGTGGATAGTCCAGATAGTCGGCGGCCGTCACCGGGTGCGCGTTGCCGGTGGCCTGGGAATAGAACCGCCGCTCGTCGACGATGCCGGAGTAGGTCACCCTGGTGGCTTCGTAACCCATACCCGGTGAGTTCGCCGCCCACAGCGACCAGCCCGCCAACGCCAGCCACAGCACCGCCGTCACACCGGCGAGCTGGTATCCGGTTCCGCGGCTGAACTTGGTTCCGTCCGGCAATACGACGGGAATCACCGCCACCGGTGCCAGCAGGCAGAACAACGGCGTCAGCAACACCCTGCCGTGCATGAAGTCGCCGCCCTGCCGGATCCAGTACAACGCTTGCAGCAGGCCACTCACCAGGATGAAAATCACCACCGCCGAAGGGCTTTGCACCATGCGCGACAACCTGCCGTAGCCCGGCGGGGCCGCCCGCCGGATCCACCAGGGCCGGCTGCGCGTGACGAGTAGCACCACCGTCAACGCGACCAGCAGCACCGCCGCAAGCCACAACAGGTAGGGCTCGTCGAAGTTGGCAACGTACATCCAGCCCGGCGGCCATTTGGCGCCCCCAGCCTCCTTGGCCAATGCGGTCCCGGGAAAAAGCAAGCCGTAGTAGCCCATTCGGAAGATCTGGTATGCCACCGGCACCAACCCGCCGGCCACCACGATCAGAACTTTGCGGCGTCCGCCGCGGGCGGCGATGAGCATCATGATCAGCGCCAGCCCGCCGATCAGTGCAAGTTCCGGTCGCACCAGCACGGACAGGCCCGCCACGAAGGCCAGCGCAGCATCGAAGCCCCGACCGACCACGTTGTGCCCGGTCACTTCGACGGTCCGGCCGGCCGGGGGGCTGCCGCGGCGGGCGAGCGCGGGCCGGACATCCACCGCGGGGGAGGCACGCAAGGCCTGCGACCAGCAGACCATCATCCACCACAACAGGCCCAGGTAGGCCAGCACCAATCCGTTCTCCAGCCCCGAGGTCGCGAAGTCGCGGGCGGGCGGCACCGCGATGTAGACCAGCGCGCCCGTGGGCAACAGCAGCGCCCGCCGGCCCAGCAGGCTCGGTGCATACAAACGGCCGGCCCCCAACATCGCCAACACCACACCCGCCACGCTGAGCACCAGGGCGAGCACCAGCGCCACGTACTCCAGCCGCACCGGGCCGCCGACCCAGCCGCCCACATACAGCAGATAGGTCCACAGCGTCGAGGTGTTGGACTCGACCCGCTCACCCTTGTTGAAGACCGGGCCATTGCCCGCCAACAGATTTCGCACGGTGCGCAGCACAATGAGTCCGTCGTCGGCGATCCAGCGCCGCTGCCAGGCACCCCAGCCGAACAGCGCGGTGACCACCAGCACGCTCATCCACAGGCTGATCCGAGCGGTGGCGTCATAGGGAAAGGCCGGCCAGCGTGCCAGCCGGCCGGCGACCGTCGAACTCACCCTGTCAACCGAGGAAGACGGCGGCACCGACGGTTCCGATCCACGCCACGGCGAGAAGCTGCAAAACTCGGTCCTTCAACGCGATCTCCTCCGGCTCCCCGGCCAGCCCACCGTCGACGTCCACGGCATAGCGCAGAATCGCGATGGTAAAGGGGATCATCGTCACCGCGTACCAGGACGCGTTGGCGCCGTCACGTTCAAAGGCCCATAGTCCATAGCAGACGACCGTCGCGGTGGCCGACAGCGTCCAGACGAAGCGCAGATAGGTCGACGTGTAGCTCTGCAGCGACTTGCGGATCTTGGCGCCGGTTCGTTCGGCAAGCTGCAGCTCGGCGTAGCGCTTGCCCGCCACCATGAACAACGAGGCGAACGTCATCACCAGCAGGAACCATTGCGAAAGCGGGATGTTCGCCGCGATGCCACCGGCGATCGCCCTGATCAAATACGCCGATGACACGATGCAGATGTCCAGCACCGCTTGGTGTTTCAGGCCGAAACAGTAGGCCAGCTGCATGGCTATGTAGATGCCGATGACGGCAGCGAGGTTCGGCGTCGCCAGCCAGGAAATCGCCAGCGACGCAACACCGAGCACCGCCGCCACGGTGTAGGCCAGCCATTCCGGGACCACCCCGGCCGCGATGGGCCGGAACCGCTTGGTGGGGTGCTGCCGGTCCGCCTCGACGTCACGCGCGTCGTTGACCAGATACACCGACGAAGCGGCCAGGCAGAACGCCACGAACGCGATGGCGACCTTGATCAGCACCTCGAAGTAGTCGTAGCGGACGTCTCCACCGAGGGCCGCTACCGGCGCCGCCAGCACCAGCAGGTTCTTCACCCATTGCCGCGGACGGACCGCCTTGACCAGACCGGTGACGACATTGCGGGGTGGGCCGCCGTCCGCCGCCGGTTCATCGCTGCGCTGTGCCGCGCTCTCGGCGCTGCTTTCCTTTGAGATGCTCATCGTTCTCCTTCGGCCCGGTCGGCGAAGGTGCCCACCGCCTTCGCGACGGCCGCGCCGACCGCCACCCCGGTGAGCACGTCGCTGGGGTAATGCACCCCAAGTACCAAGCGGGACAATGCCATTGGCGGCACCAGCAGCATCGGCAACGGCAGGCCAGTGGTGCGCGCCATCAGCATCGACGCGGCGGTGGTCGACGTGGCATGCGCAGACGGGAAGCTGAGCCGGCTCGGGGTGCCGACGTTGACGGCGACCGCCGGGTGGCGCGGTCGTTCCCGTCGCACCAGCCGCTTGATCACGACGGCGGCGGCATGGGCGGTAAACGCCCCGGCGCCCGCGGCCAGCCATGCCCGGCGGCGCCGCGGTTGCAGCAGCGCGCCCAGCGCCGCGACGGCCAGCCAGCCGATGCTGTGCTCACCGAAGTGCGACAGCACGCGCGCTCCGGGCAGCACGCCGGGACGGTCGGCCAGCGCCGACTGCACAGCCACCAACGCGGCTTCCTCACCGCGCTGGGCCCACGCGCGAAGCACTGGGCCCACGCCCGAAGGGCAGGGGAGGGAGGTCTCATCCATGTGCGGGCGACTCCAAAAGAACCGCCTCCCAGTTCTGCACGCCGGTGAGCACCGGAAGAGCTTCGCGGTAGGCCTTGCGCATCTCGTCGAAACGCTTGAGCAGCTTGCGCTGCCGGCGTAGCGATTCCCACAGCAGCGCAAGCATCTTCGCTCGGTCGCGCTGTCGGTAGACCACACCACGGCCATCGGCCGTGGTGACCGTGACACCGTCGACATTGCACAACAAGAACCACCGGGAGTCGTGCGTAGCCACATTCAGCTGTGGCCGTTCGTGGTGTGCGGTGTCGGCCTTGGTGATGTTGTGCAGTACGCCTTGGGCCAGCCGGATCACCTTGCCGACCGCCGTTTTCGGCTCACCGATGGCGCCGACCGCGCCCGACGGTGGCGGCAGTTCGCTGGCCGCCGGCAGCACCACCGCGTCGGGGAAGCTGTTGCGCATCCGGTGTACCTCCGGCAGCGCGGACTCCAGGATCGAGAAGATGTGCTCCGGGCCGGCAAGGAAATCGTCGATGGCCCTGTTCTGGATGGCAACCGTCGAATACTCAAGGCAAGCAAGGTGTTTCAGGGTTGCCTTCACCGTACTGCGGACCAGTCCCTTGACGTCGCCGTCCCAGTGCAACGCCGCCACAACCAGCCGGTTGCGGAGGTGAAAGTAGGCCTGCCAGTCGATGGCGTCGTCCTTGTCGCTCCAGGCCATGTGCCAGAT
Organism: Mycobacterium sp.; assembly: GCF_050701515.1. Lineage (GTDB taxonomy): Bacteria > Actinomycetota > Actinomycetes > Mycobacteriales > Mycobacteriaceae > Mycobacterium. The sequence goes on from NZ_JBOGDB010000054.1 coordinate 75,883, forward strand.
GGCAACGCCGGGCATGGTTACGGTCGGGTAGCCGTGTTCCCCCGCGCGCAGCCCGTAGTCGGCGTCGTCCCACTTGATGAACAGTGGCAGCGGCTGGCCCAGTTCCTCGGCCACCTGCCGCGGGATCATGCACATCCACCAGCCGTTGTAGTCCACGTCGATCCGCCGGTGCAGCAGGTTGCTGTGCTTGTTGTCGTCGCTCAACGGGTACTTGGCAAAGTCGTGGTCGTACTCGGTGTTCGGGGCATGGGTCCACATGAAGTTCCCCCTGCCGACGATCTCACCCATGATGTGCAGGTGCGACGGCTCCTGCAGATTAAGCATCTGGCCGCCAACCAGCATGGGGGACTTGGCGAATCGGTTCATCGCCAGTGTTCGCAACAGCGCGTCGGGCTCGACGCGGATGTCGTCGTCCATGAACAGGATCTGCTGGCAGTCGGTGTTCTTCAGCGCCTCGTACATCACCCGGCTGTACCCGCCGGAGCCGCCAAGGTTCGGCTGGTCGTGGATCGACAGCCGATTGCCAAGTGGCGCAGCGGCCTCGGCGAAGTCCGGGTGGTCGCGTACCTTGTCCTTGCCCTGGTCCGGCACGATGACGGCACCGACTACCTTGTCCACCAACGGATCCGATGTGAGCGCGCGCAGCGTGTTGACACAGTCATTAGGCCGGTTGAACGTCGGCATTCCCACCGCGATGTTCCCGACACCGGGCGCAGGATCGGTCGCATACCACCCCGCCCCGTGCATGACGACCGCACTGTCCGTGGTGATGTCGAACCAGATCCAGCCACCGTCCTCGAAGGGCTCCAGCCCCACTTCGAACTCCAAGCCGGTCGGCTCGTCCCCGTCGCTGCCGAATGCCCCACCCGCGACGAAGATCCGTGCTCCCGTCGCCTTGGTGCGGTAGACGTCGACGCGTCCGGTCCCGGTGAGCTCGACGCGCAGCACGACCGACTTCAGCGTCGACCACCGGCGCCAATAGCTGGCCGGAAACGCGTTGAAGTATGTCGAGAACGACACCTCTGACTCGGCGGCGATCTGCAGCGTGGTACGGGTCGTCGCGTGCGCACGGCTGCGGTTGGTGGTGGATTCCTCTATATAGAGCTTGCGGACATCCAATGTCTCGCCGGGCCGCGGCAGGATCACCCGGCCCAGCAGGCTCACCGCCCGTGAATCCCGGGACTCCCGCGGGCCGGACGGGATGTCACTCACCGGTGCCGCCTTCGTCTAGCGGAGCACCGTTGCGTAGGTGCGGCGCAAGGACATTTTCGTACATGCTCAGCGCGCTGGCAATGGCCATGTGCATATCGAGGTACTGGTACGTGCCCAGCCGCCCGCCGAACAACACCTTGGCTTTGGTTGTCTCGGTCTTGGCCCTGGCCCGGTAGGCGGCCAACAGGGCGCGATCGGGTTCGGTGTTGATCGGGTAGTACGGCTCGTCGTCGTCGTCGGCGAACCGCGAGTATTCCCGCATGATCACCGTCTTGTCTCCTGGGTAATCGCGCTCGGGGTGGAAGTGCCGAAATTCGTGGATACGGGTGTAGGGCACATCGAGGTCGTTGTAGTTCATCACTGCGGTGCCCTGGAAGTCACCGGTCGGCACCACCTCGACCTCGAAATCCAGTGTGCGCCAGCCAAGCCGGCCCTCGGCGTAGTCGAAGTAGCGGTCCAGCGGACCGGTGTATACCACCGGGGCGTCCGGACTCTCGGCGCGCAGCCGGTCGCGCACCTCGAACCAGTCGGTGTCCAACCGCACCTCGATGCGGTCGTCGGCGGCCATGTTCTTCAGCCACGCTGTGTACCCGTCGACCGGCAGGCCCTCGTAGGTGTCGTTGAAGTAGCGGTTATCGAAGGTGTAGCGGACCGGCAGCCGGGCGATGTTGGCGGCGGGCAGCTCCGTCGGGTCGGTCTGCCACTGCTTGGCCGTGTAGCCCTTGACGAACGCCTCGTAGAGTGGGCGGCCGATCAACGAGATGGCCTTCTCTTCAAGGTTCTGGGCGTCGGCCGTCGCGATCTCCGCCGCCTGCTCCCTGATCAGCTGGCGCGCCGCGTCAGGGGTGAAGTACTTACCGAAGAACTGCGACACCAGTCCCAGGCCCATCGGGAATTGATAGGCCTGCCCGTTGTGCATCGCGAACACCCGGTGTTGGTAGCCGGTGAATTCGGTGAACTGCCGGACGTAATCCCACACCCGCCGGTTGGAGGTGTGGAACAGGTGGGCACCGTACTTGTGCACCTCGATGCCGGTCTCCGGCTCCGGCTCGGAATAGGCGTTGCCGCCGATATGCGGGCGTCGCTCGACGACGAGCACGCGCTTGTCCAGTTGGGTCGCCACGCGCTCGGCAATCGTCAGGCCGAAGAATCCGGAACCGACGACGAAGAGGTCAAAACGAGCGGTCATCGGCAGCCAGGGTATCCGACCACGCGCACCCGACCCGAATCCACTAACGGCCCAAGGTCGCGATTAGCTCACAATTCTGTATCGCCACTCTAGACCCATCAGTCACACCAGTACCATCGATCACGTTGGCTCTTGAACGCAGAAGAATACGTAGTCCAGATATTGAGGAGACTTCCGTGCCAAACCGACGTCGACGCAAGCTCTCGACAGCCATGAGCGCAGTCGCCGCCCTGGCCGTTGCGAGTCCATTTGCCGTTATCGCCATAACCGATCTGACCAAACCCGCCCCACAGCATCGTGAGTTCGTGCAGGCCGCCATGATTACCGACCTGCCCAACGAGCTGATGTCCGCGCTGTCGCAGGGGCTGTCGCAATTCGGCGTCAACCTGCCGCCGATGCCGACCGGCCTTTTGACCGGCTCTGGCTCATCGATCCCGCCGGCGCTGACATCACCGGGCCTGACCTCACCGGGGTTGACCTCACCCGGCCTGACTCCGGGCCTGACTCCGGGCCTCACCTCACCGGGCCTGACTCCGGGCCTCACCTCACCGGGTCTCACCACGCCGGCCGCTCCGGCGCTCACCGATCCGGCGGCGGCCGGCCCGACGCTGACTGATCCGGCGGCGGCCAACCCGGCGCTGACCAACCCGGCGCTGACCGACCCCGCCGCAGCGACCAACCCCGCGTTGACCAGTCCGACCGGACAGACTCCGGGCGGATTGACGACGCCGCCGATTCCCGGTGCCGACCCGGCACTGGCGACCACCCCGATCTCCAACGCCGCGGGACTGCCCGCGCCCGGCGAGGTGCCGATCTCGGCGCCGATCGGGCTCGACCCCGCTGCGGGTACCTACCCGATCCTCGGCGATCCATCGCTGGGCGCCCTGCCGGCCATGCCGGCCACCGGCGGTGGCGGTGGTCTCATGGGAGATCTGAGTAGCGCGGCGCAGCAGCTGGGTGCCGGCCAGGCGATCGACCTGCTCAAGGGCGTGGTCATGCCGGCGATCATGTCGGCGACGAAACTGCCCGCGGCAGCCGCTCCGGCGGCTCCGGCGCCGCCGGTTCCGGCGCCGCCGCCGGCCCCCGCCGGATAAGTCGGTGCCGTTGCAGGACACACAGGACACATAGGTCGGCCAATCCGCCGTGTCGAAACACCTGTAACAACTGACCCATACGTAACATCGGGCCGTGCCGTCCCGCCGACCCGCGCCGTCGATGCTGTTTACCGCGATCGCGGGCACCGTGGTGATCCTGCCGTGGGCAGTCCAGAGTCTGCCGTCCGCCGCGGACCGGCCGCCGCTTGCCGCACAGACCCAGCTGACCCAGCAGCCGCTGACCGGTCTCGGCGGCGGTGAGACCATCCGCGAGATCCACCAGCACACGCCGTTTTCACTCGTCGCGCTGACCGCCGAGGATCTCAGCGGCACATCGGCCCGGGTGCGGGCGAAGAAGGCCGACGGGTCCTGGGGGCCGTGGTACGAGGCCGAGGCCCTCGACGGCGTTGGCGACGGAGCGCCCGGCCCGCGCGGCACCGAGCCGGTGTTCGTCGGCCGAACCACCACCGTGCAGATCGCGGTGTCCCGGCCGGCCGGTGCCGCGGTGACGGTCCAGCCGACGGCCAGCGGCCCCGCCAAGCCCGAATTGGGTTACCTGCCGGCCACCGCCGATCGGCCGTTCGGGCAGAACGTCAACGCGGTACTGATCAGCCCGCCGCAGACGCCGATGGACAACTTGCCGCTGCCGAACGCGGTAACCGCGCCCGGCCAGCCACCCCACATCATCAGCCGCGCACACTGGGGTGCCGACGAGTCGATGCGGTGCCCAAATCCGGTGTACGACGACGGGATTCGGGCCGGCGTCGTGCACCATACGGCGGGCAGCAACGACTACTCGCCGCAGGATTCGGCAGCGATCGTCCGATCGATCTACGCCTATCACACCCGCACGTTGGGCTGGTGCGACGTGGCGTACAACGCGCTGGTGGACAAGTACGGTCAGGTCTTCGAGGGCCGAGCCGGCGGCATGACCAGACCGGTCGCGGGATCCCACACCGGCGGGTTCAACAGGAACACCTGGGGAGTGGCGATGCTCGGCAACTTCGACACCGTGCCGCCGACACCGATTCAGCTGCGCACGGTGGGGCGGCTGCTGGGCTGGCGGCTGGGCATGGACCACGTCGACCCAAGGGGCACAGCGGTATTGACGTCGGCCGGTGGATCGTCCAGCCACTTCCCGCGTGGCGCGACCCCGACGCTGCCCGCGATCTTCACCCACCGCGACGCCGGCAACACCGACTGCCCCGGCAACGCGGCCTACGCGGCGATGAACCACATCCGCGACATCGCCGCCCGCTTCAACGACCCGCCGGACCTGGCCGATTCCCTGCGCGGTGGCGCGATCTTCGCCCGATGGGAGTCAATGGGCGGCCCCAACGGCCCACTCGGGGCACCGAAGTCACCCGAAGCATCCGGCGCGGGTGGGGCCCGCTATGTCACCTTCGACAAGGGCGCGGTGTACTGGTCGCCGGATAGCGGCGCCGAAGCCGTCACCGGAGCGATCTACACCGCGTGGGCCTCGCTTGGTTATGAGCGCGGCGCCCTTGGCCTGCCGACCAGCGGCGAGATACCTGAGCCGCAATGGATCGTGCAGAACTTCCAGCACGGCACGCTGAACTTCGACCGCTTGAACGGCACGGTGACAAGGGTCATCGATGGGGTTCCGGTGGAACTGCCGCCGCCGCCGGCGGACGGACCGCCCATGCAGCTCGAGCGGTTCAAGCCGATCGATCCGGGCTGAGCCGCACTTAGAGCCACCAGCGTTCCAGCACGCGCGCCACGCCGTCGTCGGTGTTGGGCGCGGTCACTTCGTTGGCCGCCGCGACCGCCTCGGGGTGCGCGTTGCCCATCGCCACGCCGAGCCCGGCCCACTGCAGCAGCGGCACGTCGTTGGGCATGTCACCGAATGCCACCACGTCCTCGGCGGTGATGCCGTGCGGACGCGCGACCTCCTCCACGCCGGTGGCCTTGCTGATGCCCAACGGCACCACCTCGATGAGACCGTTGTTGGTGGAGTAGGTGATATCGCCTTGCAGGCCAACGTGTTTGGTCAATGCGGCCGCCATCTCGGAGCTGCGGGCACCGGCCTTGCGGATGAGTAGCTTGACCGCCGGGGCGCTCAGCAGATCCTCGACGGATACCTCGGTGTTGTCGGGATTGAGCCAGGCGTGCTCGTATCCCGGCGAGCTGATGAACTGTGGTGTCGCCGCGTCGTGCGCGCTGCGGCCCACCCGCTCTACCGCCAGACCGGCCCCCGGAATGACGCGGGTGGCGATCTCCGCAAGCTCACCCAGCGCGTCGGCCGACAGCGTGCGAACCGAAACGATGCGGTCGGTAGCCGGGTCGTAGATCACCGCGCCATTGGCGCACACCGCAATCGGCTGCAGGCCCAGCGCGTCGATGACCGGGTGCACCCACCTCGGCGGGCGCCCGGTGGCCAGCACGAATCGGGCGCCGGCATCCACCGCGGATAGAACGGCGTTGCGGGTACGGGAGCTGATCGTCTCGTCGTTGTTGAGCAGAGTGCCATCCACGTCACTGGCGATCAGTGCGGGCAGTGTCACCGGCGGCTTCTCGCCTCTTTTTCGGCCCGCTTGCGGGCGCGCTCAGCCAGCTCGGCCTCGTCGAGCAGCTTGGCCTCGGCCATCGTCGGCGCGGACCCGCCCATCCGGCGCGGCACCCAGTACGCCCCCTCCGGGTGCTGGTAAGCCTGCTGAACCCCGTGCAGCAGCGCCGTCATCGACTCACGCATTGCGGCATCCGTCTGCTCCATGGTTTCGGCCGCATACACCGGCGGACCGACCGCGACGGTGATCGGAATCTTGGCGTAGCCAAGCTTCCTCGGATGATCCTTGGTCCAGCGCCGGTGCGCACCCCAGACGATCATCGGAATGATCGGAACCTGCGCTTCGTGCGCCATTCGGGCCGCGCCGGTCTTGAACTCCTTCAGCTCGAAGCTGCGGCTGATGGTGGCTTCCGGGTAGACGGCGACGAGCTCGCCGGCCCGCAGCCGCTCCACCGCCACCGCGAAAGCGCCGGCTCCGGCCCGTCGGTCGACCGCAATGGTTCCGCTGTGCTTGATCAGGAACCGAACGCCCTTCACCTCCGCCATTTCGGCCTTGATCATGAACCGCAGCCGCCGGTGCCGCTTGTAGGCGGCCACCGCGGCGGGCAACCAGTCGATGTAGCTGGTGTGGTTGATCGCGACAACCGCGCCGCCACGCTCCGGGATGTTCTCCAAACCGTGATAGGTGATGCGGCTCCCGGAGACCGCCACGGCCGCCGGGACGGCGATCTCCAGCATCCGGAAAACCGGCTCCATCGGGCACCTACCCCGGCGCTCCGGCCGGGCCCCGCTGGGCACGACGGGCGGCCTTCTCGGCGGCCTCCTCGGCGTCCATCCGGTTCGCCTCGGCCAGCGACGGCGCTCCGCCACCGAGCCGGTGCGGCACCCAGAACTCGCCGGGGGGTTGGGGACCATAGCCGTCCTGTACCCGTTCCAGCAGATGCTGCATGCGCGAATGCAGCAGCGCCGTCAGCTCGGTCGCGGGCAGCGTGGGAGCGATCGGTTCGCCGACGGCCACCGAGATCGGCACCTTCGGGCGCCACATGTTCTTCGGGTGGCCCTTGGTCCAGATCCGCTGTGCGCCCCAGACGATGTGCGGCACGATCGGCACGTCGCTGGCTATCGCCATGCGGGCGGCGCCCGACTTGCACTGCTTGATCTCGAAGCTGCGGCTGATGGTCGCCTCCGGGTAGACGCCGACCAGTTCGCCTTCCTTGAGCGTCCTGCAGGCCTGGTCGTAGGACGCCCCGCCGTCGTCCCGGTCCACCTCGATATGGCGCAGGCTGCGCATGAGCGGGCCGGCGATCTTGTGGTCGAAGACCTCTTTCTTCGCCATGAAGCGGACCTTGCGGCCGCGGTGCTGTTTGTAGGCGGGCAGCCCGGCGAAGGTGAAGTCGAAGTAGCTGGTGTGGTTGATGGCCACCACCGCGCCGCCGGTGACGGGCAGGTTCTCCACACCGGTGACGGTGAACGTCAGCCCCTGCAACCGCCATATCAGGCGGGCGAGCTGGATGACAGTCCCGTATACCGGTTCCACAGCCGCAAGCGTAGTGCTCCGCACAGAAAGGGCGACAGGTGAGCATCCCATCCGAGTCACTGCCGGTGCCCGAGGTCGTCGCCGACATCGCGGCGGGCAGGCCGGTCGGCGCCGTCTGGAACGCCGGCGACATCTCCTCCCATTAAGCTTGGCCGGACGGAGTTTCGCAGGGAAAGGGTATTGGTGCAGGTCACGAGCGTCGGGCACGCCGGTTTCCGGATCGACACGCAGGCCGGGAGCATTCTGTGCGACCCCTGGGTGAACCCGGCCTACTTCGCTTCGTGGTTCCCATTCCCCGACAACAGCGAGCTGGACTGGGACGCCCTCGGCGACTGCGACTACCTCTATGTCTCGCATCTGCACAAGGACCACTTCGATCCGAAGAATCTGCGCGCGCACGTCAACAAGGACGCGGTCGTACTGCTGCCCGATTACCCGGTGCCCGATCTGCAGCGCGAGCTGGAAAAGCTTGGCTTCCACCGCTTTTTCCAGACGACCGACTCGGTCAAGCACACCGTCAGCGGCCCCAAGGGCGACCTGGAGGTGATGATCATCGCATTGCGCGCCCCGGCCGACGGCCCGATCGGCGACTCCGGCCTGGTCGTCGATGACGGAGAAACGGTGGCGTTCAACATGAACGACGCCCGGCCCGTCGACCTGGATGTGGTGCACGCGGATTTCGGCCAGGTGGACGTGCACATGCTGCAGTACTCCGGGGCGATCTGGTATCCGATGGTCTACGACATGCCGGCGCGCGCCAAGGAGGCGTTCGGCACCCAGAAGCGCCAGCGTCAGATGGACCGGTGCCGCCAGTACATCACCCAGGTCGGCGCCACCTGGGTGATCCCGTCCGCCGGCCCGCCGTGCTTCCTTGATCCGGAGCTGCGCGACCTCAACGACGACCACGGCGACCCGGCCAACATCTTCCCCGACCAGGTGGTGTTCCTCGACCAGATGCGCGCCCACGGGCATGACGGCGGGCTGCTGATGATTCCCGGCTCGACCGCTGATTTCACTGGTACACAGTTGAATTCGCTGACTCATCCCCTGCCCGAGGAGGAGGTACGGTCGATCTTCACCACCGGCAAGGCCGACTACATCGCCGACTATGCCGGCCGAATGGCGCCGGTGCTGGCGGCGGAGACAGCATGCTGGGCAGAAGCCGAAGGTGAACCGCTGCTGGAGCCGCTGCGCGCGGCACTCGAGCCGATCATGAGCCAGAGCGACGAAATCTGCGACGGCATCGGGTACCCGGTGGAATTGCGTCTCGGTCCGGAGACCGTAGTGCTCGACTTCCCGAAACGCGCAGTGCGCGAAGCCATCCCCGATGAGAAGTTCCGCTACGGCTTTGCCATCGCCCCGGAGCTGGTGCGCACGGTGTTGCGGGATGGCGAGCCGGACTGGGTCAACACCATCTTCCTGTCCACCCGGTTCAAGGCCTGGCGGGTGGGTGGCTACAACGAGTACCTGTACACCTTCTTCAAGTGCTTGACCGACGAACGCATCGCATACGCCGACGGCTGGTTCGCCGAAGCACACGACGACACCGCGTCGATCGACCTGGATGGCTTCCGGATGCAACGCCGTTGCCCCCATCTCAAGGCAGACCTGTCGAAGTTCGGTGTGGTGGAGGGCAGCACATTGACCTGCAACCTGCACGGCTGGCAATGGAATCTGGCGACCGGCCGCTGCCTGACGTCCAAAGGCCACGAACTTCGCTGCGCACGCAAGGAGCAGAAATCACCGAGCGAGCCGGCATGAGCGGCGCACCTCGCCAGTACTACGACGACGGGCTGATCCAGCTGGACCGCCAGGCAATCACGCTGCGCCGCTATCACTTTCCGTCGGGCACGTCGAAGGTCATTCCACTGCGGGCGATCCGTGGCTACAAGGCCGAACCGCTCGGGATGTTCATGCAGCGGTTCCGGCTCTGGGGCAGCTCGGATCTGCGCCGCTGGCTGCCACTGGACGTATGGCGGCCGGTCAAGTCCACGCTGGTGACGCTCGACGTGGCGGGTGCGCGGCCCAAACCCGCGTTCACCCCGCAGCGCCCAAAGGAGTTTCTCGCGAAGCTCGACGAGCTCCTGGACTCCCGTTAGCGGGGCTCCAGCACTTCGGTGCCGACGAACGGCACCAGCGCAGCAGGCACCCGCACGCTGCCGTCGGGCTGCTGGTGGTTCTCCAGGATCGCGACCAACCATCGGGTGGTGGCCAATGTCCCGTTGAGCGTGGCCGCGATCTGCGGCTTGCCGTTCTCGTCGCGGTAACGAATCGCGAGCCGGCGGGCCTGATACGTCGTGCAGTTCGACGTGGAGGTCAACTCCCGGTAGGTCTGCTGGGTCGGAATCCAGGCCTCGCAGTCGTACTTCCGCGCCGCGGATGTCCCCAAATCGCCTGCAGCGATATCGATTACGCGGTAAGACACCTCGATGTCCGCAAGCATCTGCCGCTGCCAACCCAGCAGGCGCTCGTGCTCGGCCTCGGCCTCCTCCGGCCGGCAGTACACGAAGCCCTCGAGCTTGTCGAACTGGTGCACCCGGATGATGCCGCGGGTGTCCTTGCCGTGACTGCCGGCCTCGCGGCGGAAGCAGGACGACCAACCGGCGTAGCGCAGCGGTCCTGAAGTCAGATTCAGGATCTCGTCGGCGTGGTAGCCGGCGAGCGGCACCTCGGAGGTTCCGACGAGATAGAGGTCGTCACCTTCGACCCGGTACACCTCCTCGCTGTGCGCGCCCAGGAACCCGGTGCCGGACATCACCTCGGGTCGTACCAGAACGGGTGGGATGACCAGGGTGAAGCCGTTCTCCGTTGCCAACTGCACCGCGAGCTGCATGAGGCCGAGTTGCAGCAGCGCACCGTAGCCGGTGAGGAAGTAGAACCGTGAGCCCGAAACCTTCGCGCCGCGCTCCAGGTCGATCAGGCCAAGCGACTCGCCCAGTTCGACATGGTCCTTCGGGTTGTCGATGGCCGACGGCTCGCCGACGCTATCCAGCACGACGAATTCATCCTCGCCACCGGTCGGGACACCGTCGATGATGACGTTGGAAATGGCCATCTGCGCTGCGGTGCAAGCCTTTTCGGCATCGGCCTGCTCGGCCTCGGCAGCCTTGACCCTTTCGGCGAGCTCCTTGGCGCTGTCCAGCAGCGCCGGGCGATCTTCCGGCGACGCCGCGCCCACCTTCTTGCTTACCGCCTTTTGTTCGGCACGCAGGTTGTCCGCGGTCGAGACCGCGGCACGCCGCGCCGCGTCGGCATCCAGCAGCGCATCCACCAGTCCGGGATCTTCGCCACGGGCGGTCTGCGACGCCCGCACCACGTCCGGATGTTCGCGCAGCAGCTTGAGGTCGATCACGGCGCAACCCTACGTTTGGCCGCCGGCGCCGGACATGCCGGGGCGCGCCGCAGCACAACCCCATAACTTTACAACTGCATCATTTGTCACAGCACCTGCCACGCCTGTCACAATGGAGCAGATGTTGGAGGCACCCGAGCGGAACGAAGCGCTCGCCGACGGGGCAGAACAGCCCTGGCGTCACCTGACGTGGTGGCGAAGTCTGCACGCCACGCCCACGCGGCGCGCGCTGTTGTTGACCGCGCTCGGTGGGCTGCTCATCGCCGGGCTGCTGACCGCGCTGCCGCGCAGCGAGGGCGCGGGCGGGCGGGCCGGTTTGGAGGCCAGCGCGATACCCCTGGGCGCGCGGGGCACCCAGACGTTCAACAAGGCCAAGGCCGGCGACTGCCTGAACTGGCCGGAGCGCACCCCCGACGCGGCGACCATCGTCGACTGCCGCGACGATCACCGCTTCGAGGTGGCCGAGTCCGTGGACATGCGCACCTTCCCGGGCAGCGAGTACGGGCCCAACGCCGCACCGCCGTCGCCCGCCCGCATCCAGCAGATCAGCCAGGAGCAATGCCAGGTGGCGGTGCGCCGTTACCTGGGCCCGCGTTTCGACCCCAACAGCCGGTTCACCGTCAGCATGATGTGGTCCGGCGACAAAGCGTGGCGGCAGTCGGGTGAGCGCCGGATGTTGTGCGGCCTGCAATTGCCCGGCCCCAACAATCAGCAGCTGGCGTTCCAGGGCAAGGTCGCCGAGGTCGATCAGTCGAAAGTCTGGCCGACCGGTACCTGTTTGGGCATCGATCAGGTCACCAACCAGCCCACCGACATCCCGGTCGATTGCGCGGGCCCGCACGCCATGGAGGTGACCGGCGCGGTCAACCTGGCCGAGAAGTTCCCCGCTGGGCTGCCACCCGAACCCGAACAGGACGCGTTCATCAAGGACGCGTGCACCCGGATGACCGACGCGTATCTGGCGCCGATCCAGCTGCGCAGCACCACGCTCACCTTGATCTACAGCACGATCTCGCTGCCCGGCTGGTCGGCCGGCAGCCACCAGGTGTCGTGCAGCATCGGCGCCACGCTGGGCAACGGCGGCTGGTCGACGTTGCTCAACAGCGCCAAGGCCGGACTGATGATCAACGGCCAGCCGCCGATACCACCGCCGGACATCCCGGAGGAGCGGCTGAACGTCCCGCCGATCCCGCTGCCCGACGCCGTGGACACCTCGTCGTCGACCGGTCAGACCGGCCAGTCCGACGAAACCGAGTCGACCCAGAGCCAACATGGGCCACAGCAGTCGGACGGGACAGCGACGCACGGTCAGCCGGCCACACCCGCCGAGCAGGGCAATACGTTCGTGGGCGGACCGCCTCCGCCACCACCACCGCCGGGACAGGCACCACCGCCACCACCACCGCCGGGACCCGAGGCACCGCCACCGCCGCCACCACCACCGGAGCTGGCACCGCCACCACCGCCACCACCACCGGAGCTGGCACCGCCACCGCCGCCACCACCACCGGGGCTCGCGCCGCCGCCACCACCACCGCCGGCGCCCGCACCCCCGCCGGCCGAACCCGTCCCGCCGCCGGTGCCGTAGCCGTCGTGACCGTGCGGATGAGCCCGCAACGGTTTGACGAGCTGGTGTCGGACGCACTTGATCTGATCCCACCCGAACTGGCCGCGGCAATCGACAACGTCGTTGTGCTGGTCGAGGCGCGCAACCCAGAGGAACCCGAACTGTTGGGCCTGTATCAGGGCGTCGCACTGACCGAACGGGATTCCTGGTACGCCGGGTCGCTACCGGACACCATCACGATCTACCGCGACGCCCTGCTCGACGTCTGCGATACCGAGGAGCAAGTCGTCGACGAGGTCGCGGTCACGGTCATCCACGAGATAGCCCACCACTTCGGAATCGACGACGATCGCCTGCATGAACTCGGCTGGGCGTAAGCACCCGAAGGCGCGTGCGAGTGAGGATCGCAGCGGAGCGAGGACCGGAGCGAGCAGAAGCCGAGGCAATCAGCGCGGCAACCCCGGATTGTCGGCGGGTGGTGCTAAAAAGAGCGCCATGAGTGGTGATGAGCCGCTTGCGCGAAGAACAGACAGCAGCGAGTGCCGGGAGTGTCGAGCCGGTCTTGCGCACTGCCACGGCACGCTCATCCACCACGCGCTGCGTCGGTCGGAGTGCACCGAGGGCGACTGCACCACCCCCGACGTGGTGCACGCATACGGCATCGACTGCGAGGCGGTCGGCTGCAGCTGCGGGGCAGCCGTGGCGCTGGCGATGTAAACCGCGGTCAGCCCAGCGGATCGGCCGACTGCAACGCGTCCTCGACCGGGTGGACGTCGGGCTCCGGATAGAACGGCGGCGTCCGCGAGCCCCACTGCACGCAGCTCCATCGCCCGTCCGTGATCGGCGTCAGCACAACGGATTCGGCGTTGCCCAGATGGTGATCGAGCGCAAAGCTGCCGTCCACGCCCGCCAGCGTGGCCGCCGCCAGCCGGATTGCCGCCCCGTGGCTGACCACCACGATGTCACCGCGCCACGCGTCGTTGTCGAGGTATCGCATCCTCAGCTGCTTGACCACCGGAAGGTAGCGGTCCAGCACCGTAGCGGCGGTCTCACCACCGGGCAGCGGCAGGTCCGGATCGCCCTGGTGCCAACGCTGGTAGATGGTGTTGAACTCCTCGACGGCCGCGTCGTCGCTGCGGTCCTCGAGTTCGCCCACCTGGACCTCGTGGATGCCCTCGAACTCCTGGGGCCGCAGACCGAGTTCGTCGCCGATCTCGGCGGCCGTCTGACCCGCCCGCCGTGCAACCGAATGCGCAATCATCGCGATGCTGTGCGACCAGCTTCGGGCGAATGTCCGGGCCTGGTCACGGCCGAGATCGGTGAGCTCCGCCCCCGGCGGGCGGGTGTCCAGCCGGCGCTCGACGTTGCCGTAGGACTGTCCGTGCCGGATCAGTACCAGCCGTCCACTCACCGGCCGGACCCCGTATCGGCCGGCGGCTTTCCCGTTCGCAACCGCATCAACCACCGCGACGGCTCGTCCAACGGTGGCGGCAGGGCACCGGCTGGCGATCCCGTCGGCCACGAACCCAGATATCGCACATCTGCACAACGACGATGCAGCGCCTTGAGTGCCTCGGCGACGGCGTCGTCTTCGATATGCCCAACACAGTCCAGGAAGAAGATGTAGGTACCCAACTCTGTTCGGGTGGGCCGGGATTCGATGCGAGTCAGGTCGATGTCGCGGATCGCGAATTCGGTCAGTGCCGATACCAGCGCGCCCGGGACGTTGTCGAGCCGCAGCACCACAGACGTCCGATCGGCGCCGGTGCTGGGCGGCGGCGGCCCCGGCGGGCCGGCCAGCACGAAGCGGGTCCGGGCATTGGGCTCATCGACGACGTCATTGGCCAGCGCGGTCAGGCCGTAGCGTTCGGCGGCCAGGGCGGTGCTCACCCCGGCGTCGGCATCGCCGTTGGCGACGTCCTGCGCAGCCGCCGCGTTGGAATTGGCCGGAACCAGTTGAGCCTTCGGCAGGTTCGCGGCCAGCCAGTGCCGCACCTGTGCGCCGGCCACCGGGAACGCGGCCACCGTGCGCACATCGGCCGCCGTCTCCCCGGGCCGCACCACGATCGTGAACGCCACATCGAGGGTGAGTTCGGCGAAGATCTGAAGCTCCGTCCCGGTCGCGAGGCTGTCCAGCGTGGGCAGCACCGAGCCTTCGATCGAGTTCTCGATCGGCACGCACGCGTAGTCGGCCTCTCCGGCCCGGACCGCCGCCAGCGCGGCGGTGGTGCTCTCGGCGGGAACCGGTGTGACCTGATGCGATGGCCCGTCACCGGGCACCATGCCGTTGGTCGCCATCCGGATCAGCGCCGCCTCGGTAAAGGTCCCTTCGGGTCCGAGGTAGGCGATGCGGGGCACATTTCAACCCTATCGGTTGAGCCGGCCCGGCCCTTTGACGTCGCGAGGTGCGTCTTGCCAGCCGGGCCCGGAGTAGTTAAGTTAGGCTTACCTTATTTCGTCGACGGAAGGCGATGTGATGCCGGCAGCGGCGCCGACAACGGCCGAGCGGATCCGTAGCACCTGCGTGCGGGCGGGCGGCGCCATGCTCGCCGTCGAGGGCATCGAGCCGACCGCTACCGCCGTGCACCACCTGCTCGACGACGGCTCGTTCGCGATCACCGTTCCCGTCGACGGCCTGGTCGCCGACATGGTCGCCGCCGCCGGAACCGCGGGCGTGCAGGCCGTCTTGGAGATGACCGACTATGCCCCGCTTCCGCTGCGGGAGCCGGTGCGGTCATTGGTGTGGATCCGGGGCCGCGTACACCACGTCCCGGCAGCCGAGGTGCCCGGCCTGCTCGATCTGATCGCCGCCAAGGATCCGAATCCGGCACTCCTGCAAATCAATACCGCCGCCGATGTCGAGGGCGATACCCGGTTGACACTGATGCGGCTCGAGGTCGAATCGGTCGTCGTCGCCGACGCCACCGGCGCCGAGGCGGTCGGAGTCCCCACGTTGCTGCAAGCCAGCCCGGACCCGTTCTGCGCGATGGAGTCATGCTGGCTGCAGCACATCGACGCGGCCCATCGTGAGGTGGTCGACCGCCTGGCCGCGCGGCTGCCCATGGCGTTGCGGCGCGGGCGGGTCCGCCCACTCGGGCTGGACCGATACGGCGTGCGGCTGCGGGTGGAGAACGACGACGGTGACCACGATGTGCGGTTGGCCTTCGCCAAGCCCGTCGACGACGTCACCGGGCTCAGCCAGGCGATTCGGATACTGATGGGTTGCCCGTTCCTCAACGGGCTGCGGGCTCGGCGACCCTGACGAAGGCCCGCTAGCGTAGCTCCGGTGACCGAGCCCGATGAGCTCACCGAATCCGAGCGGCGCGCGCTGCGCATCGAGATCGTCATCGTGCTGGCGGTCACTTTCGGGCTCAGCGCGTACACCGCGCTGCTGGCGCTCATCGAGGCGATCCTGCTCAATCTGGCCGCCCAAACCGTGGCGCTCAACCCGCGCCTCTCCCCGTTCGACCTGATCAACCTCGGGCTGCATCTGGCCCGGGTTGCGCAGTTGGTCGCCTGGGGCGCGCTCGGGGTATATCTGTTGTGGCGCAGCGGCTTTGCGATGGCGCGAATCGGATTGGGGCGGATCCGCGTGCGCTCGGATGTGCTTGGCGGCATCGGGCTTGCCGCGCTGGTTGGTCTGCCCGGTCTGGGCCTCTATCTCGCCGCGCGGGCGTTGGGCATGAACGTGTCGGTGGTGCCGTCGGCGTTGGACGACACCTGGTGGCGCATTCCGGTGCTGATCGCGGTGGCGTTCGCCAACGGATGGGCGGAGGAGGTGATCGTCGTCGCTTTCCTGCTCACCCGGCTGCAACAGCTGCGGGTCAACCCGGTCGTGGCATTGGTGGGCACCAGCCTGCTGCGCGGGGCCTATCACCTCTACCAGGGCTGGGGCGCCGGGCTGGGCAACTTGGCCATGGGCCTGGTGTTCGGGTACGTGTGGCGGCGCACCGGGCGACTGTGGCCGCTGGTCATCGCGCACGGCCTGATCGACTCGGTGGCGTTCGTCGGCTACGCATTGCTGGCCGGCCAGCTCGGTTGGCTCAACTGATCGTGCAGATCCTCCGCGTAGATTCTGAGCCGTGAATGACCCGCTGCGGCGTCGACCGGTTCCACCGCGCGAGCCGTCACAGGTGATCCGCCGCGACCCCCGCTATCGGCCGCCCCCAGCGTGGCCGGTCAATCCGCCGACACCACCGAGGCGACCGCCGCCCCCACCGGCCCCACCACCGCCCGGTCGACGACCGGCCCCGCCGCGCCCGCCGGCCGCGGTAGGCAAGACGCGCCGCAAAGGGCGCTGGCGTCGCGTCGCGCTGGCGTTGTTCCTACTGTTCGTGCTGGGCGTCGCCGGGGTAATCGGCACCGGCTTCTGGATCGACACGAAGCTGCATCGCATTGCGGCGCTGGCCGACTACCCGGAGCGACCCGCCGCGGGCAAGGGCACCACCTGGCTGCTGGTGGGGTCGGACAGCCGGCAGGGGCTCACCCCCGAGCAACAGGCCGAGCTGACCACCGGTGGCGACATCGGCACCGGGCACACCGACACCATCATGCTGGTGCACGTCCCCGCCTTCGGGTCGAGCACACCGACCACGATGGTTTCCATTCCCCGCGACTCCTACGTGGAAATCCCCGAGTACGGCAGCGACAAGATCAACACCGCGTTCGCGCTCGGCGGCGCCCCGCTGCTGGCGCAGACCGTCGAGCAGGCAACGGGTCTGCGACTCGACCACTACGCCGAGATCGAGTTCGACGGGTTCGCGGTGCTCGTCGACGCCGTTGGCGGGGTGACGGTCTGCCCCACCGAGCCGATCGCCGATCCGCTCGCCGGCGTCGACTTGCCGGCCGGCTGCCAGAAGCTGGACGGCCGCAACGCGCTCGGCTATGTCCGTTCGCGCGCCACGCCGCGGGCCGATCTCGACCGCATGATCAACCAGCGTCAGTTCATGTCGGCCCTGATGCGCCGGGCCGCCAGCCCGACCGTCGCGCTCAATCCGTTCCGCTGGTATTCGATGGCCCAGGGGGTCACCGACGCGCTCACGGTCGACGATGGCGACCACGTTTGGGATCTGGCCCGGCTGGCGTGGGCACTTCGCGGCGACGTCACGACTACCTCGGTGCCGATCGGCGATTTCACCGGCGGCGGCTCGGTGGTCTGGGACAGCGACACCGCCGACCAGTTGTTCGCCGCGCTGTCGTCCGACACACCGGTACCGCAGGAAGTACTGGACGCCGCACAGCCGTAGCCAGCGCTATAGCAGGCCTAGAACGGCCCCTGTGTCTCTTCCTCGGCCACGATCGATTGCAGCGCTGCCCCGGCGTCGTAAGTCAAGCCAACGCATTCTCGCTGACATCGACCCCTTGCTCGCGACACTCATGCGTTCGAGGAACTCCGACTACTCAGTCAATGTCGGAGCTACCCAACGTCATTGACCGCTGATGAGATCGCGGCGGCATGCCGGCTAATGGGAGGGATGGGCACCGACGCGGCGAGTCGGCTGGCGCTGGAGTCCCAGGACGTCGAATCCTGTGGCCACAAAGTGGCGCTCGACACGGTAGCCCGCTGGGGCAAGCGATCCCGCCACCCGCTGAACAACGCGTTCACCACTCGGCTCTGTCGCGCAGCGACACGCAGTGCAGAAGGCGTGCTAGCTGACCTCACTGCCGGACACCGCGTTTAGCCGGCAGGCCGCGTGCGGCCGCGCTAGTCGCGCTCGGCGCCGGTCAGCCCGTTCTGCAGCCAGCCCTTGGTGCGGCCGGGGTGGTTCGTCGCGACCCATGCCACACCCAGATCGCGGCAGTACCGGACATCCTCGTAATGGTCGACCGTCCAGCAGTACAGGGCGCGGCCCTGCGCGGCGGCGCGGTCGACCAGCTCGGGATGCTCGCGCAGCGTCGCGATCGAGGGGCCGACGGCGGTCGCGCCGACCGTGGTGGCCGCGCCGCCGCCGAGGTAGCGGGAGGTGTCACCGAGCAGGACGGTCGGCAGCATCGGCGCTGCCCTTCGGATTCGCCAGACCGCGGCCGCCGAGAAAGACATCACCACCGCGCGAGCCAGGTCGGCCGACGCCGGAGACGCGATCCCGTACCGATGCAGCAGCGCGAGCACCTTGCTTTCCACCAATGCGCCGAAGCGCACGGGATGCTTGGTCTCGATGAAGATCTTCACCGGCCGATGCCAGTCCAGCACCCGCGAGACCAAATCGTCCAGGGTCAGCAGCCCGGTGTCGCCGTGCGAGCCGTCGGGGCGCCAGCTGGCGTGCCAGGAACCGAAGTCCAGTTCCTTCAACTGCGCCAGCGGCATCTCGCTGACCAGACCGGTTCCGTTGGATGTGCGATCCACCCGGCGGTCGTGCACACACACCAGGTGCCCGTCTCGGGTGAGCCGGACATCGCATTCCACGCCGTCGGCGCCCTCCTGAAGCGCCAGCTCATAGGCGCCCAGCGTGTGCTCCGGGCGGTCCGCCGACGCTCCCCGATGTGCCACCACGAACGGGTGACCGCCGAGCGCCGGGCCGGATGGCGCCGACCAGGCGGCTCCGGCGTCGCCCGAATTCATAGGGCTATGCTGCCGGGTTCTGCCCTTTGGACTCAACCGGAACGCCGGATTCGCGCTCGGCGTCGCCCTCCGGTGCCGGTTCTGTGGGCTCCCCGGCGGGAACCATCACCCAGCGGTTGGCCGGCCGTTCGACCGGATTGCGCTCGAAGCCCATGAGCACCCGAGCTGCCAACAGCAGCGCCGCCAATGCGAACAGGTAGGCCACCGTGGTGGTGACGGTGTTGTCAGCGATGCCCTGGGCGTCGGTGGTGAAGCTGGTCGCGATCGAGAACAGCGATATTGCGGTGCTGAGCAGAAAGACGATCCACCACACGATGATCGGATGGCGCAGCCGGGCCAAGCGATCTTCGACGGCGGCCAATTCGAGCACGAACACAGGTGCCCAGACCAGATTGACGAGCGGCATCAAACAGCCTGCGCGCAATGCCCCCAGCGGACGATGTTCTTCGCGCCCAACGTGTTTGAAGGCGGCGGCGCGGCGGGCGATCAACCAGTTCGTCAGCACCACCGCGCTGGCGAACACCATGAAGATCGCCGCCACGCTGACCAGGACGCCCAGCCAGGTGGCCAACCACGCCACCACCGGGTTCAGCAGCGTGGTGCGGTTCACAATGAGCAACAGGTGGCGCACCAGGTGCACCAGCGCGGCCACGCCGAGCACCAGCATCGTGGCTACCAGCGTGGCGCGCAATGCCGCGAGCGATGGCCCGGTACGCGGCATCGGCAGCTGATCGAAGTCGGCGGTGTCGAATCGCTCCGCCAAGCCCCAGCGGGGAATCACCGGATAGCGCGGAGTGGGGCCCAGCACCCGCTTGCGTCGGCGCGGCGGCGCGGCACCGGGCCGAACGGCGATCCACCGGTATCCCGGTGGCAGTCGCGGCGGGGCCCCGTTCGGGCGGATCGCCGGCGAGGTCGCGCGCGCGCTCCACTCCGGATGCGGCGGCGGGCCCGACGGCGCCAGCAGAGTGCCGTTACACCGGGGACACCAGACCCGTCGCCGATCGCGCACGTTCCACCGCGTTCCGCACTGGGAACACACCTGGATCATCGGACCAGCCTAGCGACGGTTGTCCAGACGGTGCCTGTCAGCAATGTGGGCCTATCCACAGTTTCCACAGGTTCATCCACAGGCCCAATCGGGGCAAACCCGGTTTGAGCTTCGACATCTGGGTGGGTCCCGGCAATCCTGTGGATAACGAGGCACCGCCGACGGCGGTGATCAACAGGCTCGGACGCCCCCGAGCGAAATCGGTTGCCGCGCTAACGATTGTTGCTCCCGCCACCGGAGAGGCTATGATCGGCGTCACAACGAGCAGCTTGTGACAGATCTCACCGGGGCGGGAATTGATTGTGCAGGTCAGGAGCATTTGATGGCGTCACATCCGGTCGGACCGGGATCCGCTGTGCCGTCGCCTGAGTGGCACTCGTCGGCACACGTATACGCCCGTGGCCAACTCATGGCGTTCCTGCGCGCCGGCGTGATCGCGCTTGTGCTGTTGGCCATTCTGGCCGTCATCGTTTTGTTCTGAACCGCCCGTTCTCAGGCGGGTGGGTAGACCCCCGAGTTTTTGGCCTTCTCGGTCTGCCAGAAGATGTCGGCGATCTCGTCGATCGTCTTGAGCAGCTTCTCGGCCTCGGCGGTGTCGAGCGACTTCTTGACCTCACCCGCCCCGTGAATGCCGTCCCAGAACAGCTGGTGCAGGTTGGGGAACTGCTCGAAGTGGTCCTTGGTGAAGAAGTCCGCCCACAGCACCATCAGGTGGTGCTTGACCAATTCGGCGCGCTCCTCCTTGATGACGATGGCGCGAGTGCGGAAATGGTCATCTTTTGAGTCGTGGAACTTCTCGAGGCTCTTCAGACACGACAGTGCCTCGATCTTGGCCTGTGCGGGGTCGTAGACGCCGCAGTACAGGTCGCAGTGGGCGTGGGCAGGGGTAGCGTTTGCGAAGAGTCGATGCAGCATGGTCCTAACTTACCCTTTGAGGGTGGGCCGTAACCATCCGTTGCGATGCTGGCCGCTGCGTCGGTTCGCCGTCGTAGAAGACTCGATGAGCCCGGCGCTCGGCCCCGGCGACGGGCTGCTGGCGATACGCGGCGGCGATCCTCGGCCCGGCCAGCTGCGGGTGTTCCGTGACCCGACGCAGCCGTCGCGGTGGCTCGTCAAGCGCGTCGGCGACGTGCGCGGCGCCGGACGCGGCGTGGCATTCGAGGCCCGCTCCGACAATCCGCACGCATCCGGCGTTGTTGACTCACGGCAGTTCGGCTGGGTGCCCGCGGCCGGCTCCTACCGCGTGGTGTGGACCGTCCGGGCAAACACGAAACTTGACCGTTAGCAGTCGTGTCCTCTTGCGTGCCAGGCGTCGGCTAACGCATGCTGAGCGGATCTAGGAGGCGAGATGGATACGGGGTCCGGTCGGGCGATCGAGATCGCCCCATTTCATTCGCGGGGGTCACTCAAGGGATTCGTGGTGTCGGGCCGCTGGCCCGATTCCACCAAAGAATGGGCTCAAGTGCTGATGGTCGCCGTCCGGGTCGCCTCGCTGCCCGGATTGCTTTCCACCACAACGATTTTCGGCGCACGGGAAGAGCTGCCGGAATCGCCTGAGCCCGGCACTGTCGGTCTGGTAATGGCCGAAGGCACCGTCGTTGGTGAAAGTGCCGTGCCGCCAGGGTATTTCGCTGACCACCAACCGCCCGCCCTGCTCATGCTGCATCCGCCGTCGGAGACGACCCCGTCATTACCGGAGTGTTCGGGCGCGGCGTCCGGCTGTGTGCTGCTGCCCGGCCTTCCCCACCTCGGCCTGGAACACCGCGCCGCATGGGTGGAAGCGGAATCCGACGGCACCGTCACGTCGATGGTCAGCCGCGTCGGCGTCGATCCCATCAGCCACCCCGATACCGCGATCTTGGCGATGCTGCTTGCCGCATAAGGGTTTTCGAAGCTTTTAGTTCAGTACGCGAAACGCTGGATAAGGGTGTCCGAACTTCTGCCGCGAGGTGGCGCAAGTTCCAATCCGACGTTATTGTTGGTTCATCAGCGAAGGGGAGTAGCCCCAAATCGTCGCGTCGACATACTGGCGAATAGCCCGGCCGGCGAACCGCAGGATTGCGGTGGGTGAGACCTTCGACCGAATGTCCGACGGACCGTGAGCATTTCGGCCGCCGGCGACGTGTCGAAAGGTTTCACGTGCTCGCCGCCACACTTATCAGCCTCGGAGTCGTATTCGTCGCCGAACTCGGCGACAAATCCCAATTGATGACGATGACGTACGCCCTGCGTCATCGCTGGTGGGTGGTGCTGTCGGGGGTGGGCATCGCCTCGTTCCTGGTACACGGCATTTCGGTGACGATCGGTCACTTCCTCGGGCTGACGCTGCCCGACCGTCCCATTGCGTTCGCCGCAGCCATCGCATTCCTGCTGTTTGCGCTGTGGACCTGGCGCGATGGTCGGCACGTCGACGAGCACGGGGTTAGGCCGGTCGCCGAGCCCCGTCACGTGCTGCTCGCTGTCATCTCCTCGTTCGTGCTGGCCGAGCTCGGCGACAAGACCATGCTGGCAACGGTCGCGCTGGCCAGCGACTACCACTGGGCGGGCGTGTGGCTCGGGGCCACCGCGGGCATGGTGCTGGCCGACGGTGTCGCGATCGCCGCCGGCGCGGTGCTGCACAAGCGGCTGCCCGAGCGGTTCTTGCACAACCTCGCCGGGGTGCTGTTCCTGTTGTTCGGCCTGTGGCTGCTGTTCGATGGCGCGTTGGGCTACAGGTGGGCTGCCATCGCCGCGACCGGAACGGTGGCCACGGTTGCCGCGGCCACCGTCGCAACCCGATTCGTTGGCTCGCCACCCCTCGGCAATGCCCGGGTGCGGGATTGAGCTGCGCTCGTCAGTCCCCGCGCTAACGGCTGTCAGGTGGTCGCAGGGCCGCGATCCCGGCTGTTCCGGTCCCGCGCGGGCGCGGATTTAGCAAACGCAAAGATTCGATCCGTGGCCCGTGCGGTCCGTTGCCCGGGGCGGTCCTGGCGAGCGGGTAACCATGACCTGTCGCTAAATGAGGCGCGGCATGGCTACGCCAGCGTCAAAATTTGCTTTCCAGCACCATGAACACGGGTAGCCGATATCGGGCAAACACGCTGCTACCCGAGGTATCGAGCGCCTTTAGATAAAAGCTAAGTTAACTTATCCGTAGTTTGCACTTGGCTGTTGGCGGAAGTCTCGCTACGATAATCAGCAAATATGCCGCCAAGTTAGTCCGCTCAGTCCGCAAGTGGAGGTCAAATCGATGAGCAAGACGTTCGCCGCCCGCCTAAACCGGCTGTTTGACACGGTTTACCCGCCCGGGCGTGGTCCGCATACGTCGGCCGAGGTGATTGCCGCGCTCAAGGCAGAGGGCGTCACCATGTCGGCTCCCTACCTGTCACAGCTCCGCTCAGGCAACCGCACGAACCCCTCTGCGGCGACCATGGCGGCCCTTGCCAACTTCTTCCGTATCAAGCCGGCTTACTTCACCGACGACGAGTACTACGAGAAGCTCGACAAGGAATTGTCGTGGCTCGCCAATATGCGCGACGAGGGTGTGCGGCGTATTGCGGCGCGCACCGTCGGCCTGTCCGCAGAAGCGCAGCAGGATATCGTCCAAAAGGTTGACGAGTTGCGCCGCAGGGAGCATCTCGACGGTTAGCCCGCTGGGCGCCGCAACGCGGCCCCGGCGAAGTCCGCCTAGACGTCGCTACGTCACTGCCGGGGCACCCGTGCGGTCCAGTTTGCGGTATTGCTGGGCGATGGCCAGGATCCATTCCCGATCCGAGTATGACGTGGGCTGACGCAGCCATCCCAGGCCTGGGAACGATTCGGGTTCGGTGTGCTGGTCGGGTTGACCGCGCCCGGCGTAGATCCACTCCGCAATCGCGTGCGCCTGTTCCTCGGGCGTGACCGGCGGCGGCTCGACATCGGAAAAGTCACCCAGCTGCCGCTCTTGTTCGCGACCGGGCAAGGTAGCGGTGGCATCAACTCTGCGGCGCCGGGCGGCGTCTGCGGCGGTCGCCTCCAGAAACAGCGCATCCGAGATCAGCGACATCCGCTCGGCGACCCGGAACACCAGCGGTCCACGTGGCCGCACGCCGATACCCACGTCGGGATGGCGGCGTCCGAGCTCGTCGAGCAGCGGCTCGATGGTGCGCAATTCGCGGCGCGCGCCGAACCAGTCTTCGACACTGGGTAGCAGCGATCCGGCGGCCACCACGAGCATGGCGCACCCGAGCAGGGTGGCGGCCGCACCGACACCGACGAGGTGGGTGGTGCCCACCGCGCGTAGCAAGAAGAATGCGCTGGCCAGCACGATCAGCACGATGCCGACGCTGAACACGAACAACGCTCTGCCGCGGCGGCTGCGGTTCGAGTGACGCATCCCGGCCCAGGACACCAGCGTCAGCGCCAGCAGCACGTACAGCAGTGGCAGCAGCCACGGCAACGACGTCCCATTGGAACCGAGGTTGCGTCTCAGATACTCCGCGGGTGACATCTCCGGCTGCTGGCCGGCGGCCAGGAACGTCACCATGCTCACGACCGCGATGACAACGGCAAGGCAATACTGCGCGATCGCGATCCGGCGAAGGGTGGCGGGTTTACGCGCCGATGAAACCGTCGTGATCATCACGCAGCTGCCGGCGGCGCAGCCGATCAACGCCACCTGGCTGAGACTCATCGAGATGTTGGGCCAGCGCAGCAGGGTGTCCAGCAGAAGCGTCAACGGCTGCCAGTTGAGCGCAGCCACCAACCCGAGACTGCCGAGCGCCAGAATCATCGCGGTGCTCACCAGCGATTGCTTGTTGACGAGGGCCCAACCGATGCGCAGGCCGGTGGCTAGACCGAGCAGTCCGGCGATCACCCAGATGATCAACCAAACGCCTCCCCCAGCCGGACCTGGACGATCGAGGAGCGGTCGGATGGCAGCCTGCCCAGCCGATAGATGAGCAGGGCCGCGAAATCCTCCGCTTCCTGCTCGGCCTCTTCACCGCTCGGACCCATACAGCCCGTCCGCTGGTTGAGCATGTATCCGATCAAGTCGGAGCTGGCGATCTCGGTTTTCTCGCGGGCCGCCTGGACCACCGGGATGCCCTCGTGGCCGAGGACCAGATGCCCGAGTTCGTGGGCCAGGGTGCGGTCCCAGGCCGGCAGGCCCTTCTGAATCATGAAGACGTCACGGTCGGTGTATTGGCGCCATTGCCCGCATACCCCGGGCGGCAGGTCCGACATCTTGAGTTCGATCGGCCGCGAGCGATCCTTGCTGACGGCGTCGACAAGACAGGGCAACGAGATTTCACCCCGTCGTGGAGCGAGATCCAGCACCGCACTCACGGCGCGGGTAACGCGGCGACTGGCTGGCATATGACCCCCTCTGGACGAGTCCACTATGTGCTGTCCCCTTGGTCAATGGGGACGGTTTGGCCTAGGTCATGAACCGCGCGGTGCCCGAGCGCACCGCGTGGCCCGCCTTGGCTTGGCGGTACCCCAGCAATCCCCCGGCACCGGTGAGTACCAGGATGCCCCCAACGCCCGGAACTGCCAAGGCCGCGACCTGCGGCAGTCCTGCGGTCCGCAGGTATTGGGTGTATCCGATCCGGTACGACGCAGCGGCGTTACCGCCGATGTTGGCCGGCAGCCGTTCACGCCCCGCCGGCGGCTCTGCGCCGCGGGGGGACCCCGGCAAGCCCGGACC